>BPGU01000002.1:0-300000 GCA_026003195.1 Armatimonadota bacterium | reverse complement strand
TTCACCGAAGCGTGGCTATCGGCGGCGCGTCGAGTGCTGAAAGACACGGGCACTCTCTGGGTGATCGGAACCTATCACAATATCTATCGCATCGGCAAGATACTGATGGACCTGGGCTTCTGGATACTCAACGACATTGTGTGGGTGAAAACCAACCCGATGCCTCAATTCAGAGGGGTGCGTTTTGCGAACGCTCATGAAACGCTCCTCTGGGCGCAGAAGGTGAAGGGAGCCAAATACACCTTCAATTACCATGACATGAAGGCATTGAACGACGACCTGCAGATGCGCAGCGACTGGTACCTGCCGATATGTACCGGGCGCGAGCGCGTTCGCATCCACGGAGAGAAAGCGCATTCTACCCAGAAGCCGGCGGCGCTGCTGTATCGGGTGATCCTCTCCAGTACCAACGTGGGCGACGTGGTGTTAGACCCCTTCTTCGGCACGGGCACAACGGGAGCAGTTGCCAAAAGGTTGCACAGGAACTGGATAGGCATTGAGCGCGACCCGCGTTACGTGGCGATTGCCAGCGAGCGTATCGCCCGGGTAGTGCCAGCCCTGATGGACGCCGTACAGGCAACCTCCACGCCGCCACACAAAAGGCGAAGGGTACCGTTCGGGACGCTTGTAGAGCAGGGCTATATACAGCCGGGCGAAACCCTGTTCTTCCGGGCAAAGGAAGAGCTGCGGGCAACTGTCCTGGCGAACGGGCATATTCGCATGGGAGGAGAGGAGGGGTCTATCCATCAAATGGGGCGACGCCTGACCGGCTCGCCATGCAATGGATGGGAGCACTGGTACGTTTTCGACGAGCAGGAGCAGCAGTTGATCCCTCTCGATGCGCTGCGCAAACGGTTCCTGCGCGATGCGGGAGAGGAAGAGGTGGAACCGCTCCCTGCAGACCGAACGGTTCAGGCTCTACTCTGGCGAGCGGAGTAGGAAGCAACGGGATGGAGGCACACAACTTGGGTATCACTATCGGCGTACTGGCTTTGCAGGGTGATTTTGAGGCGCACCTGCGCACACTGCGGCGGTGTGGTGTGCAGGCGCAAGAGGTGCGCACGGTGCAACAACTGCAGGAAGTGGACGGCTTAATCATCCCGGGAGGCGAGAGCACCACCATCATCAAGCTGATGCAGCGATACGGGCTGGATACGCTCATTCGCCAGCAGGCAGCGGAAGGGATGCCGGTTTACGGAACTTGCGCGGGGCTGATTGTGATGGCGAGAGAGATTGAAGGCTATCCCCTGCAACCCCGGCTGGCATTACTGGATGTGGCAGTGGCACGAAACGCCTTTGGCAGGCAGGTAGACAGTTTCGAGATAGACCTGCCCGTGCCGAAGCTGGGCGAACCTCCGTTGCGAGCGGTGTTTATTCGGGCACCTTATGTCACCCGCGCCGGCGAGAACGTGGAAGTGCTGGCAAGTTTGGACGGCAAGATCGTGCTGGTGCAGCAGGGGAACCTGCTGGGCGGCGCGTTCCACCCGGAGCTCACGGATGATTTGCGGCTGCACAACTACTTTGTGGAGATGGTGCGCGCGTATCGAAAGCAACAGTGACCGGCATCGCGGCGCCGGTCACTGCTTTATCTCGAAAGGCTACTGAAGGGAGCTGTTAGGACTCGGCATAAGGGGGCTTCTGGGTATCGAAAGGTATCAAACCGAGGCTAGCGGCACGCCGGAAAGCCTGAACACGGTTCGATACCTGCAGCTTGTCGTAAATGTTGGCGAGATGGAAGTCTACGGTGCGCTTGCTGACAAACAGAAGATCGGCGACCTCCTTGCTGGAGCGACCCTCGATAATCAGCGACAGCACCTCGATCTCGCGCTTTGTCAGCTTAACCGAGCGCTCGTCAGAACCTTTATGCTTCGGTGTAGCCATAGTACTCATCTGCTCCTTTTAGCTCCTTTCCGTTTTTCGCGCCGCCTCCAGAGGGAATATTCCATAATCGGTGCGCGTTCCACAGCAACTTTTCAGGTGCGAAGCACGAACCGAGATAAACCGGTAATGTCACGGGGGGCCAGCCGGGCGCAGAAGCCGAACGCCAGTGACAATTCATTATACATAGATTCCAAACCCTCGCTTGGGGTTCCATTTGTGTTCGGAAACACTGGGAAACGCGGGAATCAAGAGGTATATCCAGATGCAATGGTCACCGAATCCGGGCAAAGAACTCACGCGCAGTTTTGAAGGACAGGTGTGGGCACGCTATCCGATACGCACACACGTGGTGCAACCGGGGGAAAACATTACTGAGATCGTGCGACAGTACGCTGCGCCGTACCTCCAGCCGGGAGATATTCTGGCAATCAGCGAGAAGGTGGTAGCCATCTGCCAGAAGCGTGCGTTTCCTGTAGAGGAGCTGCAGCCACGCCCGCTTGCCCGGTGGCTCAGCCGCTACGTCACCAAAACGCCGCACGGCATCGGTATCGGCAGTCCGGTGACGATGGAGCTGGCGCTACGCGAAGCGGGAGTGTGGCGCATCTTGCTGGCGGCAGCGGTGGCGGCGTTCACCAAGCCGTTCGGGATTCGCGGCCTGTTTTATCGGGTCGCAGGGCGCAGTGTGGCGGCGATAGATGGTCCCACACCCTACACCTTACCACCCTATAACCGCTATGCCTCGCTGGCTCCCAAGAATCCCGACAGGGTGGCGCAAAAGCTGGCTGAGGATCTGGGCGTGCCGGTAGCCATTGTGGATGCTAACGATCTCGGGGTGGAGGTGCTGGGCGCCAGCCGGGGGCTCCACCGCGCGCTGGTGGTGGAGCTGTTCCGCGACAACCCACTAGGGCAGGGCAGCCAGCAAACACCGTTGTGCATCCTGCGCCGCCTGGGCTAAGAGTGCACCATCCACCAGAGGCGCAGCAGCTCTGCCACGCTCCACGCTTGTGCGAAACAGCCGCGCGGGTGGTGCGGTGGGTCTCCATCGAAAATCTCGGAAACCGTGCCCAGCCCCGCGTCGCGCAGGTGCTTCTCGAAAGGCTTGAGCAGGCTGCGCAGGCGTGAGAGCGTCGCAGGTGTCCTGCCCGCTGTGAACAGCAACGCATCCGCATAGGGACCCAGTAGCCATGTCCACACGGTGCCCTGGTGATACGCACTGTCGCGAGCAGTGACGTCGCCCTCGTAACGCCCCCGATATTCAGGGTCAAAAGGTGCCAGCGTACGTAGTCCATACGGGGTCAGCAGGTGATGTTGCACCGCGCGCAGGATCTGCTTTGCCATCTCACGGGGCACAGGCGGCTGAGGTATCGCCAGGGCAATCAGCTGGTTGGGACGCAGACGCGAGTCCTGCCTGCCCCGGTCATCTACCACATCGGCAAGATAATGCAGTTCCGTGATCCAGAACGCGCTCATGAACGCCTCACGTGCCCGTCTCAACAGGTCATCAGCCTCTCCGGCAGTGGGCGCATCGCCGTATCGGCGTGCCGCCTCCATGAGCACTTGCAGGAACTGCAACCACAAGGCAGCGATTTCCACCGGTTTGCCCTCGCGTGGCGTCACCACCCAATCGCCCACTTTGGCATCCATCCAGGTCACCTGCCAGCCGGGCTCGCCCACGCGCAAGATGCCATCCGCAGGGTCTACTCGGATGCCAAAGCGCGTACCCTGCTGGTACGCCTGCAGACATTCCCGCAGCCGAGGATATATCTCCTCTCTGAAAAAAGGCTCGTCTCCCGTCTCCTGCCGGTAGCAGTCCGCCATCCAGGCAAACCACAGCGTGGCATCGGCGGTGTTATATTCCGGCTCCTCGCCCACGTCGGGAAAACGGTTGGGTATCAGCCCGTCGCGCATAGATTTCGCAAAGAGGCTCAGCACCTCTCGTGCCTGCTCATAGCGACGGCGTAACAGCAGGATGCCCCGCAGGGAAATCATCGTATCGCGCCCCCAGTCGGTGAACCAGGGGTATCCCGCAAGGATACTCGTACCCTGCGGACGCCGGATCACAAACTGTTCTGCCGCACACCACAACGCGCTCGCCAGCGGGTGCTCCCTGAACGGGGGCGGTACCTCCTGCTCTTCAGGCGGCTCGGTGGGTACCTGCATGCAGGGTTCCAGCGATACCATGAGGACGACACTTTGCCCCCTCTGCAGCTCGCAGACCAGTGTGCCGGGCGTCCACAGGTCTTCGGTGTGATCCAGCCCGCGCTCAGCCTCCGCCGGGTAGTGGAAGGCGTAGTACCAGTCGGGATAGGGGATAAAGGATGCGCTGCCTGTATACAGGAAGAGAGGTGGAAAGCCCGGATATGGCGTCAGCCGGTAGCAACCGGGGGCAACCTGCTCGGCGTAAGGGTCCATGACGCTATTGGCGTGGGTCAGTGAGTGATAGTCCCGGCAGGCGAACAGGGGTATCAAGCGCAGTTTCGCCGATGGACGTCCCGCGAGAAGGGTGTAACGGACGACGACCGCGTTGTGAGAGGGAACCAGCCAGACCTGCCGTTGCACAACGGCTTTGCCCACCGTATAGAGATGCGTGGGACAGGGATGCAGACTGAACCGTTGCAGATGATGCATGCCATTGGGGTGGATGGCTCCGTGATACCAGTGGCTCGTGAGAGGATAGCTCTGGGAATCTCTCTCCACCCATGCCTCTACTTCCGCCAGCACCAGCGCTCTACCGGTGGGCGCAGGCGTAGCGGCGGTGAGCAATCCATGGTAGCGTCGCGTGCGCAATCCGGCGATGGTGCCGCACGCAAAGCCCCCGATGCCGTTGGTCAACAGCCATTCCCTGCGGCATGAAGCTTCTACCTGGTGAAGCGTGTCGCGAGTATACGACAGGTTGAACGGGCACTCCGCGCGCATCTTTGCCTCCGAGGGGGCATTACACAGACTGACAGGCGATTCCTTCTCTCCGTGAGCAGGAACTTTGAGCCTTCAGCAGAATCCAAACAACAGGAATTCGCCCTCTCTTTTCCAAACGTTACAGGCGATTTGTATAAGCGTTATATATCGGAGGAAGAACTTTGTCCATGCAGAAAACTGCGGCTACTGCTCCCTCGGAGACAGTGCAAAGGACGGGCGAGACCGTTGCGGCGATCTCGCCGGTGCGCCCGCGTGCGCTGGTGGTAGGGTTTGTGGGGATTGTCATCCTGTGCGTGATCGTCTCTGCGGGTGAGCTGATTGCGAAAAACATCCAGATTGGCATGATGCAGCTGGCTCCTGCACTGGTCGGTGTGTTGTTCCTGTTAGTGGCGGGCAATCAGCTGCTGGGCAGGGTGTTTCCTCGTGCGAAGTTGACCCCTGCAGAACTGGCGATAGCGTTTATCCTGATGATCCCCGCTCCCTTGATTGCTTCACGAGGGCTGATGGAACGGTGGCTCCCCCTGCTGGTGGGCGTCAACTATTACGCGCCCGGCAATAACTGGGATGTACTTTTCTTTCCCCACGTCCCGCGTGCCTTGGTGCCCTGGGACCCCGACAAGGGCGCACGTCAAGATGTGGCGGTGTGGTTCTATGAGAGGTTACCAGCAGGAGTGCCTTTACCCTGGGCACAGTGGATTGCTCCACTGCTGGTATGGCTCATTCTGATACTGGCTGTCTACTTCGCCTTTTTCTGTATGACCGTTATCCTGCGCAAGCACTGGGTGGAGGGTGAGAAGCTTTCCTTCCCTCTGGTGCAGTTGCCTCTGGAGATGATGCTCCAACCGCAGTCCTTCCTGCGTAACAGGCTGATGTGGGCTGGGTTTGCGGTATCCTTTGGACTGTTTTTAGTGAACGGTCTGCATCAGTGGATACCCACAGTGCCCGAGGTAACGCTGAGCATCCAGCTCAACCCCCTGTTCACCCAAAGACCCTGGAATCAGCTAACTTACTGGGCTATCTGGATTTCGCCGGCAGCCATCGGCTTCTTTTATCTCATGCCCACCGACCTGCTCTTTTCCTTCTGGTTTTTCTACCTGCTGGGCAAGCTCCAGGAGCTCATTGCGGGCATGTATACCGACAACATCCCCTTTGAGCATGCTGCCTTCTCCGCGCACGTCGCGTATCAAGGGACGGGCGCTTTCGTGATGCTGGCAATCCTCACTCTATACAGTGCCCGACACCATTTGCGCCACGTATGGCTCCGCGCTACGGGTGCTGTTCCTCCCGACGAGGCGGAGAACCGCGAGATGTTCTCCTACCGAGTGGCGGTGTGGGGGCTGGTGGCGAGCCTTTTGGTGATTCTGCTCTGGGCGCACTCTTTCGGCATGACCTGGCAGGTGGCGCTGTTCCACTTCGGCATATACCTGTTCGTGCAGGCGATTATTATGTCGCGTTGTACGGCGGAGGGTGGATTGTTGATTACCGAAGGATGCTTCACGCCGATGGATATCTATACCTGGGGCGATCGGCAGATGCTGGGCGCACGCCAGCTCACCCTCCTGTCATTTCTGGATGGAATGCACACGCGCGACCTGCGCGGGATGCTGTTGACAGGCTTGCTGGATGCCCAGAAGGTGACGGAGCAAGCGCGCCTGCGGGCACGGAAGGTCTTCTGGATGCTGGTGGGGGGGACGCTGTTCGCCATTGCTGTCGCCCTGGTGGTGCAGATGTGGCTGCCCTACAAGTACGGCGCCGTGAACCTGTACAGCTACGTCTACAGCTCTGCCAGCATCCAGTTCTTCCGCGAGAATGCGCCGTTTATGGGAAGCGTGCCCACCCATCGGGAGTATCCCAATGGTCCCCTTTTCACCACGATCGGTGCGCTGGTCTGTGCCTTGCTGAGCTATCTGCGCTGGCGCATCGCAGGCTTTCCTCTGCATCCGCTGGGGTATGCGATGGCTCCTTCGTGGGGTATTGTGGTGTTCTGGTTCTCGATGCTGGTGGCGTGGCTGATTAAGGTGCCGCTGGTGCGCTATGGGGGAATGCGTACCTTCCGTCTGCTGCGTCCGTTCTTCCTGGGTTTGATATTCGGCGAGTTTCTGGCAGCATGCATGTGGTCGCTCATCGCGTGGTTCTGGCAGCTGCCCACGCCAACGTTTCCGTGGCCGTAGTCACAGCAGCCCGCCCGTCACGCAGCTGAAGAAACCGAGTACGGTGTTCAGCAGGAACACCTCGTACCAGTCCATTTCGAGGAAGTAGCGCAATATCAGCAGGTCTACAAACCATGCGGCGATGAGCAGAAGCCACAAGCCGGTGACCAGAGCTAGCAGCAGGGTGATGCTGGAGTTCAACACCATCAGCATCGTAATCGCCAGCATGTTGCGGTAGCCTTCCAGAAAGCCTACCTGAAACGGCTCGCCCGCGATGCTGCCGGTCACCCGTACGGCTATCCAGATGACCAGCGTGTCAAAAAGCCATTTGAACACGGTAAACAGGGTCATCAGGGGTATGGCGACAGTGCCCAGACGCGATACCGCCTCTACCTGCCCGAAGGCTGCTTGCTGCAGATGTCGTACCGCTGTCGCCAGCACGATGCCCGCCATCAGACCGGCACACAGAACAATCAGCACCAACATCCACAAGGGCAGGTTCAGTATCCTTTCTCGCCAGTCGTAGGGGGTCATCTTCGCATCAGCTCGGTCTGCACATCGATAACCGGTTCACCGGGCTGAGGGTACAGTCTTTGATAGTGTCCGTCTGGAAGCATCCGGCGGGCAAGTCGGTTATCCTGCAAATAGATTTCCAGCACACGGTCGCGCAGGTAGCGGATGTGTTCGGGGGTTTCCACGGGGAAAACTACTTCCACACGGTGGTCGAGGTTGCGGGGCATCAGGTCGGCGCTGCCGAGGTATACCTCTTCCCGTCCTCGATTCCAGAAATAGTAGATACGGCTGTGTTCCAGGAAACGTCCCACGATGCTGGTGACAGTGATGTTTTCGCTCAGCCCCTTCACCCCGGGGCGCAGGCAGCAAATCCCACGCACCACCAGGTTCACCTTCACTCCTGCTTGGGATGCTTCGTAGAGCAGGTCTATCATCTCAGTATCCACCAGAGAGTTCATCTTGAAGATGAGGAGTGCCTCTTCCCCTGCGAGCGCGTGTTGTATTTCTCGTTGAATCAACTGTTTCAGCCTGGATCGTAAATGGACAGGTGCCACCAACAACTTGCGATAGTCCTGTTTACGGGAGTATCCCGTCAAGAAGTTGAACAGGTCGGTCACATCATCGCCAATCGCTTCGTCACTGGTGAACATGCCGATATCTTCATAAATCTGAGCGGTGGCAGCGTTGTAATTTCCCGTAGACAGATGCACATAGCGGCGGATGCGATCTCCTTCGTGCCTCACGACCATAGCCACCTTACAGTGCGTCTTCAGTCCCACCAGTCCGTAAACCACATGCACCCCTGCTTGTTCGAGGGTGCGTGCCCAGCCGATGTTGCTCTCCTCATCGAAACGCGCTTTGAGCTCCACCAGAACCGCTACCTGCTTGCCTTGCTCTGCCGCATCCAGCAGTGCCTGCACGACCGGCGCGTTCTTGCCCACGCGATAGAGTGTCTGTTTGATCGCCAGGACCTGCGGGTCAGACGCGGCGGCTCGTAAAAAATCCACCACCGACTGGAAGGAGTCGTAGGGATGATGAAGGAGCACATCGCCTCGTCGGATCACCTCGAAGAGATTGCCGTTCTCAGAGGCTTCCTGCAACACGGCGGGTACGGCAGGACGAAACGGGGGGAACTTGAGGTCGCTTCGAGACACCGTTTCATACAGTTGCATCAGGTGGCTCAATCCCAGCGGATGTTCCAGCGTATAGACATCAGTGGGATAGAGTTCGAGATTCTGCATCAACAGATGGCGCACTTTGGGAGGCATCTCTTTGCCAACAGCCAGCTGCACCACCGAACCAAACTTGCGCTCACGGATGGTTTGCTGGATGGTTTCTAGAAGGTCGTCCGCTTCCAGCTCGCGGATTTCGATATCAGCATCCCGAATGACACGAAACGGATAAGCAGCCACCACCCGCATACCGGGAAACAGGTGCTGCAGGTTCGCCATCACCAGCTGTTCCAGCCAGGTGAAGTAGTACCGGCGATGGCGAGCCCTGTCAGGGCGTTTTACCGGTACCAGGCGGGGTAGGGTGTTGGGTACTTTCACCCGCGCGAAACGCTCGTTGCCCTCCTCATCGCGGATAATGACTGCCAGATTCAGACTCAAATTGGAGATGTGTGGAAAGGGGTGTCCCGGATCGAGTGCTAAAGGCGTGAGTACGGGGTATACGATCTCTTTAAAATAGGCCTCAGCCCTTCTACGCTGCGCTGGGGTCAGTTGATGATAATGCACGATATAGATGCCTTCCTGACGCAGTTGGGGCAACAGCTGACGCTGCAAGCAGGTCAGGGCTTGCTTGTAGACATCCAGTGACAAACTGCGAACGGCTGCCAGCTGTTCGTGCGGGCTCATGCCATCAGGCGAGACATAGTGTAGCTGGGCTTGTATCTGCTCGCGCAACCCTGAAACGCGCACCATGAAAAACTCGTCCATGTTGGACCCAAAGATAGCCAGGAACTTCACACGCTCCAGCAGAGGATGGCGTTTGTCCTCTGCCTCCTCAATCACGCGACGCTGGAACTCCAGCAAGCTGAGTTCCCTGTTCAAATAACGACCAGACCGATTGTGATTATGGCACTGCTTTCCCATGACGTTTCTGTCTACTACGTGGAGGGTGTTATCCTTTTTGACCGATGGCTATCATCTGTTTGGGCGTCAGCAGCCACCGGAGCTGGGCGCGAGGTTCTGTGCCCGACATGTCCAGTGTGAGATGACAGACCCCGCCCTTCTTGAACACGATAGGCAAACCACTCACTCCCAAAAGCAGGTTTGCCAGCGCACTGATGTTCGGTTCATGACCTACCAGCGCAACCACCTCCAGTTCCGAATAGGCTTGCAGCTCTTTCCAGAGGTGGTCTGGATGAGCCAGGGGAAGCAGGTTCTCCGTGAGCACCAGCCGTTCCACTGAGCCGAGTACATCCTGCAGGATTTCGGCGGTTTGACGAGCACGCACATAAGGACTGGTGAGAATCATACGAGGGCATACTCCCAGCACTTTTAAACCGCGCGCAATATCGCGCATTTTCGCCCTGCCCTTGTCGGTGAGCGGACGTTTGCTGTCCTCTTCGTACCCTGTGGCGTGGTGAGGTACGGCAATACCATGTCGCACGAGATACACATCCATCAGTTCACCACCTCTTGCGGCTGCGGTGAGGATGTCAGGTTATCTGGCTCGGGCGGAGTGCTGGTTCTCTCGGCTGCAGGTTCAGCAGAAGTTTCCGCCTCTGCTTGTGGTCTCGCAAGCGCTTGCTGCTCTTCTGTTGTCACCGCAGTTGCTTCCCAAGGCAAAGGTCGGTCGGTCGCATTGCGCCAGAAAGAGTATACCTCGTTCATGCGCTGGATATAAGCCGAAACTTTCTGTTGATGCTGTTGCTGATAAAACTGCCTGACCTCCTCCATGTCACACGCGGCATGTGCAGCGGCGAAGTCGTCGATATGGCGCAACATCACCTCCATATCCTGGATCTCTCCCATCAGCGTCTGGTAGTTGTGCAGACGCTGCAGGGTTTCTTCAGGCATCGCCGTCAAAAGTGGCTTTACCACCTCTATACTATAGCGAAAGCGCTTGAAGGCGATGCGCACGCGATGGATTGTAGCAGTGTTCCTCTCGTCGATGAGAGCCAGGCGGTGCAGAACGGTCTGATAGGCGTCGTCCACCGGAGCCAGCACATCCTCGTCTCGAGCGTCCAGTGCTTTCAGCGCAGCCCGCAGAGGCTTGGAGTAGCTATCCTGCAGGGCATCGATGTCCTTCCGGGCGCGGCGTAGTAGACGTTTTTCCTGCTTTTGCAAGAAACGGTGAAACGGTTCTAGCGCTGGCAGTTCCGGCAGTCGTTGCGTAGTTTCCAGCAGCATGACCTGGGTATCCCTCAGGGCGTCGAAAGCGTCCAGATGCGCCTTCAGTTCCCGCCGCATTTTGCGAAGAGGCGGCGAAGGCACCAAAAACGCCAGAAAGTCTCTCAGCGCCAGCAACCGTCGCATTGCCACGCGCAGGTCGTGCACCGCTTCCTCGCCGAACTGTTTGCGACAGCGTTTGGCTTGTGTACGCAGGGCGCGTGTTCGTTCACGGATTGCCCTGTCCAGTATTTCGACGGCAGTGTTATCCATGTCTAGCCCTCCTATGCGATTTCCAGAGATACTCCGAACACATCCTCAAACATCTTCTTGCGCCTGCGCAGTTGCCACTTTTCGAGCAGGAGATCGCTCTCCCCTTGCAATATCAGACGCCATCCGTTTTTGCCTGTGGGCTGCAGATGGATATCCCGCAAAGCGTGAGCACGGCTGGTGTCCAAGCTATCTGCAAGGCGTAGTATAGCAGTTAGCTTCATTACAGTCAAGCGGTCTCTTTGTGGCAGGCTTCGGAAAGCCTCTTCCTGAAGCGAAGGAGGCTCCTTGCGATGGTAACGAATAATCTGGGCGACAATCTCCTGCTGCTCCGGTTTCAGACCGATGATCGGGCTGTGTTTGACGATGTAGTAACCGTGCTTTTCGTGGTTTGCTGGCTGGATGAACTGCCCAATGTCATGCAGTAGGCTAGCCACCCACAGGAGCAATCTCTCTTCACCGCCCAGATGATGAAGGCATTCTCCCTGCTCGAACAGTCTGTCCGCCAGTCGTGCGACCTGTTGTCCGTGCTGCACATCCACGCGATATTTCTGCGCCAGCCTCCAGGCGGATGTCCGTACCTGTTGCTCCACAGGCGGACGCTGACCAACTGCAGCGGGTAGCATATCCCACAGAATGCCCTCTTTCAAACCAACGTGTGGCAAAGTAATCTGTCGCACGCGCGTCTCACGCGCTATCATGTGCAGCACAATGCCAGCGGGGACAATCACATCGGCGCGGTCAGGGCGCAGCCCCAGCTTCTCAATGCGCTCTGCAACGGGCATTTTGCCAATAGTCTCCACCAGAGCAGCCAGCTCGTCCAGCTGGATAAAGTCGGAGCTCCGTCGCTTTAGCAGTCTGCGCCTCAGTTCACCCAGTGCATCCGCATTGCCGCCTGTGCCGAGACACAGGTCTATCTTCTGGTCCCCGATTTCGCGGTCGATACGCTGGCGAGCCAGCTCGGCGTATTCCAGCACCATCCTGCTAAAGGAGAGCAGGTTATCTGTGACACTGCCGAACTTTTGTAGCAGACGCACCGTACCCAGACGGTAGCTCTCACTGGAGAGGATAGTCTCACCGAAGCTGAGAGTCACCTCCACGCTACCGCCGCCGATCTCAATAAGCACTGCGTATTTTCCGTGAAGGTCTATCGCCTTACTGACCGCCAGGTGAACAAGGCGTGCTTCTTCCTCCCCGCTGATCACCTCTGGGGTAATACCTGTCTGTGAGGCAATGCGGTCTATGAAGATGTCGCTGTTCTCCGCCTCACGGACGGCGCTGGTGGCTACTGCGCGCAGACGAGGTACTCCCAGATGCTCCAAAAGGTCGCGAAAGCGGCTGATCGCCTGTATGGTCGCCTCCATGCTGGCTTCGGTGATATAGCCAACGGAGAACGCATCCTGTCCCAGACGTACCGGGACGCGCTGGTAGTCTACCAGGTCAAAGCGAGTGGCATCCACCAGGCGCACGATTTGCATCCGTATCCCGTTCGATCCAATGTCTATCGCTGCAAGCATCTCCTGTAAATTTCCCTCTGACAGAATGAAGTTTACTTACTCCGCTGGCGACGCTTCTCCTTCTGGAGCAACGGCTCTATCGGCAGGTTCTCCTGCTGCCACTGCTCCACATTACGCCACGACACGTGCCCATCCAGGTATGCCACGTTGCCGCCGTCTTCGTGGTTGCCCACCCAGTTGGAATACATCACGTCACCGAAGACGGGAGTGGAAGTTTCATCGTCGGACGAGGGACGGCTATACCAGTAGGAGACAGCCATCTCCGCGCGTTCGCGCCGGGGGCGTGGGCGGTTATCTGAGGGGCAGAAGAAAACATTCAGGTTGTCGGTATAGGCGGAGACGAGACGCACCCAGCGCGTTCGGGTGGGGTAGTGGTCATCGTAATCCTGGGCGTACAGACGGAGCGCCTGCACCAGATGGCGGAGGTTGGCGCGGCAGACGGTGCGGTTGGCGGCTTCACTGCTTCTGCCGTAGAGGTTTAACACCATGCCCATCACGGTCAGCATGATCAGGAACACCACAAAGGCTTCGAAGTGGCGACGGTGCAGGGCGCGGTCCAGCCAGCGTTCTTTGAATGTGTACGACATGGTACATCCCTCCTTCGTCTCAGCAGAGGGTGTTGTCTTTACCTCCCATATTGTAGCATGTTATACCGAAGGTGTCACGCAGTATCAAAACATGCCCTGCGCTTTCAGGCTTACCCACCTGCCGTCGCCAAGTATCACATGGTCCAGCAATTCAATGCCCATGATTTGTCCTGCCTGATGCAGGCGTCGGGTAATCTGGATGTCCTCGCTGCTGGGGGTGGGGTCGCCGCTGGGGTGGTTGTGCGCGAGGATGATGGAGGATGCACTGTGGCGCACCGCTTCGCGGAACACCTCGCGCGGGTGTAGCAGGCTGGAGTCCAGCGTGCCTTTGGTGACGGTGGTCTGGCGCATCACGCGGTTCTTGGTGTTGAGCAATAGCACTACGACGTGTTCTTGTTTCTCGTCGCGCAACTGAGGGTGCAGGAGCGCGTACACATCGTCGGGGCGGGTGATGGCAGGTTGTTCACCCATCTGCTCCAGCGCGATGCGCCTGCCCAGTTCCACCGCCGCCAGCAATTGCGTTGCCTTGGCAATGCCGATGCCTTTCACCTGCGCCAGCTCGGCGGGTTTGGCGTTGGCGATGGCGCGAAGACTGCCCATTGTGGTCAACAGGTGTTGCGCCAGTTGTACGGCGGTCATTTCGGGCGTGCCCGTGCGCAGCAGGATGGCCAGCAGCTCCGCACTGGAAAGCGCGCCCGCCCCGAACTGCACCAGCCGCTCTCGCGGGCGTTCGTCTTCAGGCAGTTCCTTGATGGTATATTTGACAGTGTTGAGAACGCGCTCTTCACTTGCACTCATGGTTTGTCACACAGGCTATCGTTATCAGCTGGCTTGCTACACACTATCGGACCTTCAAGCGCGAACCTTTGCTGCCCCGCTTTGAAGGGCAAATCCTCTGGTGAGCCGAAACAGCCCCACCCGACCTCCCCGTACGCGGGAAGAGAAAGTGTCCCCCTGCCTGCGGGGGGACGACAGGGGGGCTAACGGCTCGGCAGGAGCCTCGCCCTCCAGAAAAACGCAATTGACAGACCACTAAACGTTTACCAGCTCCCCCGTCTCGGCGGAGCGGTAGATGCCGTCTAAGATGCGCATGATCGCCACGCCGTGCTCGATGGGGGCGATGGTCGGCTTGTGTTTCACGATGCAATCCACGAAGTGCTCAATTTCCGCCAGGTGACCCGGGATGTTGGGAGCGTGAGGCACAAAGTCTTCCGGCACGCCGTGGCGGTCGGTGAAGATGCGCAGGGGTTCCAGCGTCGCGCCGCCCTTCGTGCCCATCAGCTGGGAGTAAAATACATCACGCTCCACGTATGAAGCCCACGAAGCGTCCAGATGGCACACCGCGCCGTTTTGGAAGCGAACCAGACCGGTTGCCAGGTCCTCCACGTCAAACGTACCGCCCTTTTGGGGAGTGCCCCAGCCTCCTCTGCCTCGCCCATAGGGACCGAACTTGGCGAAGGTCGCTCCGAATACCGCCTCAGGTGCCGGGCAACCCATCAACCACCACGTCAGGTCCAGCACATGCACGCCGATATCTATCAACGGTCCGCCGCCCGACAGCGCCTTAGTGGTGAACCATCCTCCGAAGCCAGGGATGCCGTTGCGCCTCAGCCACCCGCATTTGGCGTAGTAAATCTCGCCCAGGTCGCCCGAATCGATGTGCCGCTTGAGCGTCTGGCTGTCGCCTCGGAAGCGGTTGTTCATGCCCATCATGAACAGCACACCCGTTTTCTGGGCTACCTGAAGCATTCGCTCGGCGTCCTGCAGGTTGTGCGCCAGCGGTTTTTCGCAGAGGATGTGACAACCCGCTTCCATCGCCGCTATCGCCACCGGCGCATGGAGCGCATTGGGCGTGCATACCGACACCGCGTTTAGCTCGACCTTCTCCAGCATCTCGTTGTAATCGGTGAACACGTGCGGCACGCCGTACTCCTGTGCTACCTGCCGAGCACGTTCCTCGTTCACGTCGCAAACCGCCACCACCTCCGCCTGAGGGTGACGCTGGTAGCCCTGAATATGCAAACTGCCGATGCCGACGCCTACCACGCCGACACGCACCTTCTTTCTGGATGCTGGCATCGCAAACTCCTCAACGTGTAGAATGGTATTGTAAAGTACTATTGGCAAGCAGGTGAAGAGACTCCTGCTGTCGTGGCGTGTTTGTCATGGTGAGCAGGGTGAGGTTCTGAGAGGCGTCGCGCCCAAAGGACGCATTGTCGCTTTTTCCTGTGGTACAATGACTCTGTGTGAGCACAGGGAAGGAGGGAGCCCGTGTTAGAGGTTTTGAGCCGCGACCTGCTGGCTTACCGTGAGCGTATCGACGCGCTGGGCGAGCATCTTTGACGTCCCTCGCGTTCGGGAAGAGATTGCGCGTCTCGAAGAACAGACCACTCAGCCAGATTTCTGGGATGACCCGCGCCAGGCGCAGGAAACTATCCAGCAGCTGAACGCACTGCGCCAGCGTATCGCCGGATGGGAAGAGCTGGAGCATCAATGGCAGGAACTGCAGGCACTGGTGGAACTGCTTTCCGAAGAGGAAGACCCTGAACTGCTGCACGAGCTGGAGCAGGGAACGCAGATGATGGCGAAAAGGCTGGACCAGGTGGAGATGGAGACCCTGCTCAGCGGAGAGCACGATGCCAGCAACGCCATTCTGGAAATCAACGCGGGGGCGGGAGGCACCGAATCCTGCGACTGGGTGCAGATGTTGCTCCGAATGTACTTGCGTTGGGCGCAGGAGCACGGTTTCCGCACCGAGATACTGGACGAAACCCCGGGCGAGGTTGCCGGTCTCAAAAGTGTGACGGTACGCGTCGAAGGGCGCAACGCCTACGGCTTGCTGGAGTCGGAGCGTGGGGTGCACCGTCTCGTGCGTATCTCACCCTTTGATGCCAACAAGCGCAGGCATACCTCCTTTGCCTCGGTAGACGTGATACCGGAACTTTCGGAGAGTGAAGAGATTCAAATTCATCCGGACGAACTGCGCATCGAGACCTTCCGTGCGGGCAGTGCGGGTGGTCAACACATGCAGAAAAACGAGACGGCAGTGCGCATCACGCACCTCCCGACCGGCATCGTGGTGACCTGCCAGAACGAGCGTTCACAACAGCGTAACCGCGAGCTGGCGTTGCGAGTCTTAATGGCTAGGTTAGCGGAGCGAGAACGACGTGCCAACGCCGAGCGTATTGCTGCTCTGCGCGGAGAGCCTCCACCCATCGAGTGGGGGCATCAGATACGTTCCTATGTGTTTCAACCGTATTATATGGTGAAGGACCATCGGACAGAAGCGGAAACGGGGGATGTGCCTCGGGTGATGGATGGCGATATCGACCTGTTCATCCACGCCTATCTGCGATGGAGGGGGGCACGAAAAAATGAAAACAGGGAGCCGAGCAGCTAGCAGTATCCTGTGGACAGCGGTTCTGCTGCTGATAACAAGTCTCGCCGTCTGGGCGCAGGAGCTGAGCACCAAAAACGTTCGCACCGAAGAGAGCGCCCTGGCAAATGTGGTGGTGGACGCCCTGCGCGACGCGAGCGGAGCGGATATCGCCTGGTTGCCTGCGGCGGCGTTCAACGAGGTAACCCTTAGCCGCGATACTCCACCTGCTGAGATGGTCACCAGGCTACTGCCGTACCGCGACGACCGCGTGGTGGTGCTGAAACTCACCGGTGCGCAGATTCTGCAGGCGTTGGAGCGTGCGCTCACGCTGTACCCTCAGCCGAACGCGGGCTTCCTGCAGGTGAGCGGGCTGCAGGTGACCTTTGACCCTGCGAAGCCGGCGGGCGAACGAGTGGTGCGCGTGCAAATCGGTACGGAGAACAAAAAGGACCTGGAGCCCCAGAAAGAGTACCGCGTAGCGACTTCCGCGACGCTCGCTTATGGTGCGTTGGGTTACTTCAAGGTGTGGGAACGCTCGGCGGTGGAGCGCGAGACCGATCAAACAGTTGGGGGCGCCTTACGAGCCTATCTGGAAGCCGGTAAACCCATCGCGGGAACCTCCGAGCGCATCGTGACGGTGAAACCGTGAAGAGAGAGGAGATGACCCTTTGCGGTTGACAGGGAGACTACTGACTTTTTTATCCCTCTTCAGCCTGTTGCTTCTCTGGGGATGTGCGCCGGGAGTAGTGCAAGCGGAGCGTCCTGCCTTCGACGGCAAACGTGCCTTTGCAGACCTGGAAAAACAGGTCTCCTTCGGTCCGCGCGTACCGGGCACGCAGGCGCACCTGCAGTGTCGTGACTGGCTGATGAGTGAGCTGGAGAAGGTCGCCGACCGCGTCGAGGTGCAGACCTTCACACAGGTAGTGAACGGCAAGAGCCTGCGCCTGTACAACATCTTCGGTATCTTCAACGAGAACGCCAGTAAGCGTATCATGCTCTGCGCACATTGGGATACCCGTCCGACTGCCGATGAAGAGATGGACCCTGCCAACCGCAGGAAGCCGATTCTGGGGGCAAACGATGGAGCATCGGGAGTAGCAGTGCTGCTGGAGCTGGCGAGACAATTCAAACTGAAGCGCCCCGAAGTGGGCGTCATCATCGCCTTCTGGGACGGCGAGGACTATGGTCCCGACGTCGATGCGATGTTGCTGGGCTCACGCTATTTCGCCAAGAACATGGGCAAGCTGCGTCCCACCTACGGTATCTTGCTGGACATGGTGGGCGATAAAGACCTGCAGATATACAAGGAGACGAACTCCATCTATGCTGCCCCCGAACTGGTGGAGAAGGTCTGGCGCATTGCGGGCGAGCTGGGTTATCGCAAGTATTTTCCTGATGCGCGCAAGTATACCATCATCGATGACCATGTGCCCTTGATTGAGGCGGGTGTTCCCTGTATAGACCTGATAGATTTCGATTATCCCTACTGGCATACGCTGCAGGACACGGTGGATAAGTGCAGTCCCAACTCGCTGCAGGTAGTGGGTGAAGTGGTTGCCGCCGTAGTCTATTCCGAGCGAGAATCCAAGCCATAATACTGATAGTGAGCAACAACGGATATGTGGGTGCCGCCATGCGTGAGGTACGCCTCAAAATCTGTGACCTGTGTGGTGCTCCCAACCTGATGGAGAACACCGAGTGCCATGTTTGCGGCTGGCGAGGGCACTTCAGTACCGAACCGTCGAAGGTGCGCTCGGTGATTGAAGTCGCCCGCAAACTGCAACTGCACGAAGCGGCGCTGGGGCAGAGCTTCCTGGTCTCCCTCCACACGAGAGTGGAAGAGCTCTGGCTTTGCCTGCGGAACTGGATGAACCGCCGCAGACGTTCACCCCACTTTCCCCTGTAACTACCTGGAAGGCTGGTTTTGCCCGAAAACCAGCAGCAACCCGATCACTGCACCGTAAATGGCTGCAATGACAGGGTTGCACAGAATACCTCAAGTGCTGCCCATCTTGCGGGACAGTGCGGACAGAACCAGTCCCACCACTGCCCCGCCGACGACCGCCAGAACGGCTTTGAACGGCATGATTAGTCCCTCCTATACGCTTTCTGAGTGGGATACCGTTGCAGGTGCCTCTGCTGGCAGATACGGCAGTATCTTCGCCAGGATGTGCTGCTTGGGCATCAGCCCCACCAAACGCTCGCGGGCAAAGCCTCGCGTGAACAGGATGAGCGTCGGGATACCCTGAATGCCGTAAGCGTTGGCGGTAATCGGGTTCTCATCGGTGTTCAGCTTCACCACCTTCAGCCTGCCCTGATACTCGCGGGCTATCTCTTCCAGAATAGGAGCGAGCATGCGGCAGGGTCCACACCATGGTGCCCAGAAATCCACCAGCACCGGAATGTCTGACTCCAGCACCTCTTGCTTGAAGTTGCTGGCATTGACGTGCCGAATCAAACCGCTTTCTGCGTGGTCAGACGCCTGTCGCCGTCCGAACAGTCCGAACATATTCCTATTTTCAACCTCCTCTTGCGGGTGATTTCGTGTTTTGCCACAGTATTAGATACGCTTTACGCCGGAAGGGATTCGCGGTAGAATAGAGGGGTACATGCAGATTCGGGGGTGAACATGCTGTTATCACAGATAAAAGGCGGTCTGATCGTCTCCTGCCAGGCACCGGAGAGCACTCCCCTGGGACAGCCGGTTGTGCTGGCGGCACTGGCGGAGGCAGCGGTACGCGGCGGTGCAGTGGGCATTCGCGCCAACCTGCCGCAGAACATCCGCGCGATTCGGGAACTGGTACGAGTGCCGATTATCGGCATCTACAAGCACAATCTACCGGAATACCCGGTGTACATTACTCCCACTCTGGAACATGCTCGCGCGGTTGTGGAAGCAGGCGCGGACATTGTGGCGATAGACGCGACCCATCGCGATCGTCCCGAGCCATTACCGGAGCTGATACAGGGCATTCATGAACAACTCGGCGTGCCGGTGATGGCAGACATCTCGACGCTGGAAGAGGGCATCGCCGCGGTGGAAATGGGAGCGGACCTGGTCGCCACCACCATGTCGGGCTACACGCCATACACGCAAGACCGTCGTGTCCTGGGGGCAGACATTGCGCTGGTGGCGCAGCTGGCACAGAAGGTGAGCGTTCCGGTCATCTGCGAAGGGCGCATTGCGTCACCTGAGGACGCACGTCTCGCGCTGGAGGCAGGAGCGTGGGCGGTGGTGGTCGGCACGGCGATTACAGCCATTGACCAGGTGACCGCGCGCTTTGTTCAGGGGATGCGTCAGCATACTGTGCACAACGATAAGCCCTAGGTCGTGGGATTCTGTGCATTAAACCGGTTCATCGCCGCCTGCACGCCTTCAGCGATCACCGTTTCCACCGCATCGGCGGCGCGTTGTACAGCCTCTTCGATAATCGGTTGCTCCTGGGGCAGGAAGCGCGATAGCACGTATTCCACCATCTGCCCTGGTGGTGGACTACCGATACCGACGCGCACGCGAGGAAACGCCTGCGTGCCCACGTACTGGATAATAGACAGCAGCCCGTTGTGCCCGCCGTCGGAACCAGAAGGTCGGATACGGATTCTGCCCAGGGGCAGCGCAACGTCGTCCACTATTACCAGCAGGCGAGCCGGTTCCAGCGGGTATCTCTGCAGCAGAGCGCGCGCCGCTTCGCCACTGCGGTTCATGTAGGTCATCGGCTTCGCCAGCAGTACAGGGTGGTCGGCGATGATGCCCAAGCCGTAATGGGCATGGTCGCGATGCAGGTTCAGACGGATTCGATGCCGGCTGGCAAGAATGTCTACCACATCAAAGCCGATGTTGTGCCGGGTATGGGCATACTCCGCGCCCGGATTACCCAAACCCAGCACCACCCACTCTGGCGAGACGTCATGCGTTTTCCTGAACCATATCGGCATGGGCTTAAGAGTTGCGGGTTCGTACCTCTTCGCTTTGTTGTTCGAAGATCACGCTGACGGAGCGGTCCTGGTGAATACGCATGATGGCGTCTGCCAGCAGCCTGGCTACCGTCAGCACGGTAATCTTTTCGTTCTGCTTATCGGGTGGCAGAGGAATGGTGTCGGTCACGATGAGCTGCCGAATAGGCGAGTGCAGAATCCGTTCGGGCGCATCGCCGGAAAGCACGGCGTGCGTGCAGCAGGCAATCACATCCGTCGCACCACGCTCGATAAGCGCTTCGGCTCCTTGCACCAGCGAGCCGCCTGTGTCCACCATGTCATCGATCATGATGGCGGTTTTGCCCTCCACGTTACCCACCACTTCCATGACTTCCACTTTGTTAGGCTCCGGGCGTCGCTTGGCGATGATAGCGAAAGGCACGTCCAGCATCTCTGCCAGCGCCTTGGCGCGTGGGGTTCCAGCGACGTCGGGCGAAACGACCACGCAGTTCTTGTGCACCAGCCCGTTTTCGATAAGGTGTTTGCCGATAATGGGGCCGGCATAGAGATGGTCTACAGGCAGGTTGAAAAAGCCCTGAATCTGCTGCGCATGCAGGTCCACAGTCAGAATTCGATTGGCACCCGCTACCTCCAGCAGGTTGGCAACCAGACGGGCGGTGATCGGCTCACGCGGTTTGACTTTCTTGTCCTGCCGGGCGTAGCCATAATAGGGGATCACGCAAGTAATGCGTCTCGCTGAGGCACGCCGGAAAGCATCCAGCATAATCAGCAGTTCCATCAGGTTCTCATTGACTGGGGCGCAGGTCGGTTGCACGATGAATACGTCCAGCCCTCGTGCGTTCTCTCCTACCTGTACCCGTATCTCCCCATCCGAAAAGCGGGATACCAGTATCTGTCCCAACTGCGTTCCCAGGCAGTCTGCGATTTTCTGAGCCAGCAGCGGGTTGGCATTGCCGGTGAAGATTCGCATACGGTCTGTGCTTTCTCTGTCCTTGTCGCGATCCATAGGCTATCCCTCAGAAGAAGATTGTTCCCGACGTCGTTTAGCCCACTCTTCTTTCACCACCTGTCGACAACGGGCGATTGCCAGCGAATCCGGTGGTACATCATCAGTAATGGGTGAGGCAGCCGCGACATACGCACCATCGCCTATCTGCACAGGGGCAATGAGTGTGGCATGGGAGCCGATGAAACATCCCCTGCCGATGATGGTGCGATGCTTGCGCTTGCCGTCATAGTTGCAGGTGATGGTGCCCGCACCGATGTTCGTGTTCGCTCCGACCTGTGCATCGCCGACGTAGGTCAGGTGCGCCATGCTGACATTTTCCTCAATGATGGCGTTTTTCACTTCCACAAAGTCGCCAATCTTCGTGCCGTTGCCTACCACCGTGCCCGGGCGCAGGTTAGCAAACGGTCCCACGCGCACACCATCGCCCAGACGGCTTTCCACGACCTGTGATGCCAGCACGGTCGTGCGGTTGCCAATCTGGCTGTTCTCAATGCGCGCCATCGGGCCGATTTCGCACTCTTCACCAATGATGGTTTTGCCCAGGATGTAGGTATTCGGGTGGACGATGGTGTCTTGCCCGATTTGTACGTCCACGTCGATGTAGGTGTTTGTCGGGTCTACGATGGTCACTCCCGACAGCATCAGGTTCTCCAGAATACGCTTGCGCAGACGCGATGCGACGTCTGCCAGTTCCACGCGGGTGTTCACTCCCAGCGTTACCTGCCAGTCGTCGGCGATGACCGCTTCCACCTTGTCTCCCTTGCGGGTGAACAATGCGATAACGTCTGTCAGGTAGTACTCACCCTGTGCGTTGTCGGGACGAACCTCCTGAAGCGCGTCAAACAGTGCAGGCGCCTGAAAACAGTAGATGGATGTATTGATTTCGCGTAGCGCCAGCTGTTCGGGGGAGGCATCCTTCGCTTCTACCACACCCAGCACCTTGCCATCGGAGTCGCGCAGCACGCGCCCGTACATTCCTGCATCGTGAGGCAGCACCGCGCTGAGCAGAGTGGCGACCGCGCCGCTGCTGCGGTGATGCTCTGCCAATTTGCGCAGGGTTTCCCCGTCGATGAGGGGGGTATCGCCCGGAAGCACCAGCAGGTCACCCTCGTAGCCATCCAGCAGCGGTTTTGCGCTCATCACGGCGTGACCGGTGCCCAGCTGTTGCTCCTGCAAGGCGAACTCGCACTGTCCGCGAAAAGCCTCCTGCACACGCTCTGCCTCGTGACCGACCACCACGATGGTGCGGGAGACCCCTGCTGAGCGGCAGGCATCGAGAAGATATGAAAGCAAAGGTTTTCCGCATAAGGAGTGAAGCGGTTTGGGTAGACGGGATTTCATTCGGGTGCTTTTGCCAGCCGCCATGATGACGGCAGTCAGGGAAGGTTCACTCACGCTCATCCTCCATCCAAGAAGCAACGCCCTTTCGGGTGCACTTCAACGCTTTTTAGCGATAACATGGTATCACCAACACCCTCATTTGGTCAAGGGGACGGGGGCGCAGGAACAGCCTTGTCTGCACCCCCTTGGCATTTACCTGGACCACCGCTCGTGAATCGGGGGCAGGGTGGGGAAGGGCGCGTGCGGTTCCGCCTGATACCAGTATGCCACCGAAGCGATGTCATCGGTGAGTGGCTGGAACTTGCCGTTGGGCCACCACCCCAGCGCTTGAATGGTGACCTTCAGGCTCTGCTTGAAGCGGATAGGGTCGTAGATATGCCAGCGGTACAAACCGTGTCGGGGGTACCTCGCCGGGTTCCTTGCGCCACAGGGGATAGCCCGTGAAAGGCGCGTTGAAGGTTTCACCAAAACACCATGCCCCACAGAAGTAGTCTTCTGTGCCTGTTCCGCAGATAGTGGGATACTCGGTATCGCCGTCCATGTAGAACTTGATTTCACCTTCGCCCCACCAGCCGTTGGAGAGCTGTGTCCATGCCAAGAAAGTGCCCACATAATGCCCCTGTCCCTTCACACCATCCAGGAGCACATGTTCCGGGCATTCGCGCGAGGTCATGGAACGTCGCCACTGCGCATGCAGGTAAGCGGCGTTTTCGGGAATGTCGGTGAGGGCATACGTAATCTGGTAAAAGAAGCCGTGAATGGGTTCCCAGTGCTGGTTCTCGATGGTGATCCTCGCTCGCTTACGGAAAGGCATGGGCAGGTAGCAGTTGAAACCACCGGAGGGATTGACTGCTATCGGCAGCGACACCACGTTGTAACGCAGTCCATGCCCGTTGCAGAAAAAGTCTCCCAGGGGCACTTCTACTGATGGTGTGCTTTCGTCATCCCAGTACATGCGCAGTATCGTATCGCGATACGCCTTCACGTCGACGGTGATCCAGATGTGCTGGATGATACCCGGTCCCTGGATATCTGCCAGAGTGGTGGTGGTTCCGGGTTCCAGCGTGATGCAGGGACGCACCTTCCAGCCCTTGCCCAGCATCGAAGCGGCACTGTGTTCATCGGGTTCCGCTTTGGCGCCTCCTCCTCGCTCACCGTTTGGGTTCTCGGCGGAGATGGAGCGTGTCTCTGCCTGAGACAACAGCGGAAGGCTACCCAATCCCAGGTTCAGCAGGTGTAAATCGTTCATCCGACTCCTCCGTGTAGGGTTTGTCTCCGGGTCGTACAAAGTCTGTTTCGTAACGCAAGGCAGGCTATCCTTCCGGGAACACCTGCTCCCGTGTTGTTCTGGCATCGCCCAACAGCCTTTGCGACAGCACGATAAACTCTTCCAGCGAAAGGGTTTCACCGCGTCGCTGGGGGGCTATGCCGGTCTCTTGCAGCACGCTTTGCACCTGTTCGCGCGGCAACCCCAATCCACCGCTGAGGGCGTTGAGCAGCGTTTTGCGCCGCTGACCAAAAGCGGCACGCACCACGCGGAAGAGCTTTTTTTCCTCGTCCGGCGGGAGTCGCCTGGGCAAGGGGGTGAAACGCACTATCGCGCTGTCCACCTCTGGAGGGGGATAAAATACAGTATGCGATACCCGTTGCACGATTTCGACGGACGAATGGTACTGGGCGAAGACGCTGATCGCGCTGTATTCCGATGTGCCCGGCTGGGCAATCAGGCGTTCGGCGACTTCGCGTTGAATCATCAGCACCGCTCGCGTCCAGCCGCTGGCAACGCCGAACAGGCGGTCTAAGATAGTGCTGGTGATGCCGTAGGGAATGTTTGCCACTACTTTGAACGGGCTGTCACCAAAGGTCTCGCGGATGAGTTCTGGCAGGTTCTGGCGCAGGAAGTCGCCGTGTATCAGGCGCACGTTGCCGAAACCCTGCAGGTTGTGCTGGATGACGGGAATGAGTTTGGCGTCCACCTCAAAGGTGAGCACCTGTTTGGCGCGTTCCGCCAGCGCACGGGTGAGCGTGCCGATGCCGCTGCCGATTTCCATTGCGCCCTCATCAGGTGCGAGGTCGGCGGCTTGCAGGATTTTCTCCAGAATGTTGTGGTCGCCCAGAAAGTGCTGCCCCTTGCGTTTGTCAGGGGTCAGCCCAAACTGCAACAGCACCAGACGTATCTGCGATGGCGAGGTCAGCCTCACGCGACGCCCCTCCGTAGCCAGAGAATGGAAAAGGCGGAGCACAAAAGCTCCGCCCACGTTCAGGTGTTAGTCCAGTATATACACTTTGACCTTGCGGACACCAACCCGCTTCGCTTGGTGATAAGTGTCGTGCCCCAGGTCGATGCGATTGCCTTTAATGTCTCCACCGGTATCAGCTGCAATCGCATAGCCATATCCTTCGATATACAGGCGCGTGCCAAGCGGGATGTAGCGAGGGTCTACGGCAACGGTTCCGTAGCCTGCCTTCATCCCGGTTGCGGTGCGTCCCGTACGGCTGCCGCCACAGGCATAAGGTGCGTAGCCCGTAGCGATCATGGTAAGCACACGCCGTCCGCTGAAGAAACCTCGCGCGGGCAGCGAGCCGCCCGCCCCATACCGCTCAATGCGCGGTTTGGGTTGCGAGATTACTGTGGACGCTAACACCTTTCGGGACACCTCTTGTCCGTCTTTGAAAGTGATCAGCCACTGGATGCGCTTTTTCCCGTCCTGTCCTTCCTGCACCACGCGCTTGACGCCTGTCCGCAGAGCGGGGTCGGCGAAACGCTTGACGGGTGCGGGGATCGTCTGCTCTTCGGTGACCACTTGCCGGCGCACCCGGGTGACCACCACTTCCATGTCATCGGCAAGAGGCGTTGCCGGAGGCGGTTGGACGCGGTCCAACTTCTCCAGGCGTATCTCCGCTTCGCGCAAGAGTTCTGCGACGGTTGCGGCTTGTGTGTCCAATGTACGCACCGTGCCACCTTCGCGCAGGCGCACCGAGTATCGGCGTCCTGCGTCCGCGGTCACGAACGCACACAGGGTTGCAGCTATCAGCAGAGACGCAATCAGCGCCCTGCCATACGCTTCACGCAAGTGCACGTCGGTACCTCCTTTCGGGCTTTTTCGGTGCCGTCGGGACGCAGATTGTCAAGTTACTCCCGCCCTTTTGCGGGCGTTGTAACGCTCGTGCATTTTACCACGAAATGACACAGGGAGTCAACCCGCCTCGCGCATTGTCGCGCCGGCGATTTGTCCCAGGGCTATCCCTCCGTCGTTGGGGGGCACGCGCTGGTGCCAGTAGGGACGGAAACCTTCCTCACTGAGGCGGCGCACCGCCCGCTCGGTCAGGTAGGCGTTCTGGAAGCAGCCGCCACTCAGAGCTACCCGCTCGATGCCCGCTGCTCGCGCCACCTCCACCATCATCTCGACCAGCGTGTTGTGGAACCGTGCGGCGATGAGGGGAGGGGGAACGTCCTGGCGTACGTCCTGCAGTATCGCTTCTATCATCGCTGACCAGTCCAGCACGTGCGGCAAAGCCTTTTCGAAGAGGGAGAAGGGGTAGATTTCATCCGTGTGCACGCCGTGGGTGAGGAACTCCAGCTCCATCGCTGCCTGTCCCTCAAAGTTCACCAACCGCCGCAGCCCCACTAGCGAAGCCACCGCGTCGAAGAGCCTGCCTGCACTGGTAGTCACAGGTGCGTTCACTCCCTGTCGCAGCATCTGTTGCAGTAGACGGCGCTCGCTTTCGGTGAACATCTCCTCCAGCAGGTCAAAGGCATCGTCGCCCAACAGCTCGTACAGCACGCCCAGCGCAGAACGGCGAGGTTCCTTGATGGCGCGGTCTCCCCCCGGCAGGCGGAAGGGGCGTAGATGGGCAAACCGCTCCCAGCTCTCCTCGCGAACCGTCAGAAACTCACCGCCCCATATCGTGCCGTCCGTGCCGTAGCCCGTGCCGTCCCAGGAGACGCCCAACACTGGCGGTTCCAGCTCGTTCTCCGCCATGCACGACAGGATATGCGCCACATGATGCTGCACTTCCACGACGGGCAGCCCCATGCGGTGCGCCGCCTGCGTGGAGAGGTAATCGGGGTGCATATCGCACGCCACCGCCCGCGGCTGGTGTTCCCAGAGCTCCTTCACATCCGCGATCACGCGATGGAACGCCTCCAGTGCCTGCGGCGTCTCCAGGTCGCCGATGTGCTGGCTGATAAACACCTGCCTGCCTGTGCTCAGCGCGACGGTGTTCTTGAGGTGTGCTCCTACCGCCAGCAGAGGTGGCAGAGGCTCCTTCACCAGCACGGGCAGGGGAGCGTAACCTCGCGCTCGCCGCAGCACTAGTTCACGTCCGAGCAGCACACGCACCACCGAATCATCCACATGGCGCGCGATGGGACGATTGTGCACCAGGAACAGGTCGGCGATGCCCGCCAGTCGGTGTAGTGCTTCGCGCTCGTCCGTGCAGATAGGTTCATCCGACAGGTTGCCGCTGGTCGCGACGATGGGGAAGCCCAGCTCACGCATCAGCAGATGGTGCAGGGGAGTGTAGGGTAACATCACGCCCAGATACGGGTTGTTCGGCGCGACCGAGGGGGCGACCGCCTCCTCCTCCTTTCTGCGCAAGAGCACAATCGGCGATTCCGGCGAACGCAGCACGCGCTCTTCCACCTCGTTGACCTCGCAGTGCGCTTTCACCGTCTCCAGCGAAGGGTACATCAGCGCGAAAGGCTTCTCCTCACGACGTTTGCGCTCGCGCAGGCGGCGTACGGCGGCGTCGTTGCGTGCGTCCACTATCAGGTGAAAGCCTCCCAGCCCCTTGACCGCCACGATGCATCCCTCGCCAATCGCCTCTACCGCCCGAAGTAACGCTTCGTGATGCATGGCAAGAAGGGCACCTTTCTTATCCCACAGCTCCAGATGCGGTCCGCACTCCGGGCAGGCGTTGGGCTGAGCGTGGAACCGACGGTCTAACGGGTTTTCGTACTCCTCGCGGCATTTCGGGCACATGGTAAACGCCTTCATAGTCGTGTTCGGGCGGTCGTACGGCAGTGCCTCGATGATGCTATAGCGCGGACCGCAGTTGGTGCAGTTGGTGAAGGGATAAAGGTATCGGCGGTCGGCGGGGTCGAACAGTTCACGCAGGCAATCGGGGCAGGTGGCGATGTCGGGCAGAATCAGCGCGCTCTTTTCGCCTCTCTCTTCGCTGTGGCGGATTTCGAAGGTGGTGTAGCCTACGGGGTCCAGCACCGACTGTTCGAGGCTCTGGATGAAGGCTCTGGGAGGTTTATCCGTCTCCACGCGCCGTACGAACTGCTGGAGGGTTTGCGGTTCACCCTCTACCTCGATGAACACGCCCTGCGCGGAGTTGACCACCCAGCCCTTCAAGCCGAGCTCGGTTGCCAGGCGGTAGATAAAGGGACGAAAACCCACACCCTGTACCGCGCCGCGAATGACCAGACGTATGCGTGTGCAATCTTTCTTCAAAGGTAGCATGTGATTTCAGAGTTGGTGCGCTTCTACCGATAATAGTACCATCTTCTGGAGGAAAGAAGTATGCTGGGAACGAACGTAGCAGAAATCTCCGGACTGTATACTTCTGATGACGTGGAGCGATTTCTACAGGCATCAGGAGAGATATTGCTCGAATCTTTCCGCTTCCGCACCTCAGGCAAAGGTTCTGTGACAGGCAGCCTGGCAGTGAAAAAGCTGGCTTCGCACAAAAGGCTGGTCATCCCCTCGGTGCAGGTTTGCCGGGAAGGCAGCAACTGGATGGTTACTACCGACCCTCTGTTCAATCCGGTATGGGCAGCGGGTGGTCAATCACTGGCAACAGCCCTTCTGGCGGTGCTGCAGGCGACGGAGGAGGATCTGCTTCATAGCGGCGAATGCACAGGACATCTCTCGGTGCGTACACGTTTCCCGACCGTTCCTTCGGAGGAACAGCGTGTCGTTTTCAATGAGACAAGCCTTTCTGCTGTAGAGCAGATTCTCCGCTGGTCCCAACAGGCGCAGCGGTTTGTGGAAGGCAAAAGGGTGCTGGACCTTGCCGGTGGCGGGGGTATCAGCAGTAAAATGCTCTCCTCTTGGGCACAGGAGTGCCTGTGTGTGGACTGGGACCCTATCAGTTTACAGATAGCCTTTGAAACCTTTTCCGCGCCGAACATTGTGCATTACTGGTTGCCCTCTCTTCCTGACCTGCCCACCTTGCTGCGGGAACAGCGTCCCGATGTGGTCTGCTGGTTTCAGGCACTGGAGCCTGAGAGAATGCCGTACATCGCTTTGGCGATGACGGAGGAGATGCAGCTCGTCATGCCCAGAGAGTTCTCCCTTGTCACTATGGCAGAGTCGCTGTTTGAAAGTGTGCGTGCGTTTGCAGACCTGTTAGTCTGCCGTCTTCCCAAACGAGATGCATTTCCGAAGAACCTTTCCCTTTCCCACCCTTACGAGCAGGCACAGCGCTGGCTCTCCTCTACCTGGCAGATGCGTCTGCCGCGTAATACCTTGCCGATTGCGGTGAACGACGTGTTAGGATATGCGACGCCAGAAGATGTATTCGCCCTCCACAACGCGGTCGTGCATATTCCATCGGACGAACCAACCGTTGTGGAAATAGGCAGCTTTACCGGGTTGTCTGCCTGTATCTTTTCACACAGCCTTCGGCGGCACGGTCTCGGGGGAAAGGTGTACTGTGTAGACCTCTGGGATACGTACGCCGAGAGGAACCCCAGCGCACAGGAGACAGGCTTCTTTGCCTACAAGAGCGGGCAACTGCGCCAGCTTTTTGACCACTACATCAGCACGGCAGGTGCAACACAGGTGATCCCCATCTGCGAAGACAGTACCCGCGCCTGGAAAAACTTTGCCGACGGGAGTATCGACCTGCTGTTCATAGACGGCGACCATTCGTATGAAGGATGTCTAGCTGACCTGAGCCATTGGTACCCCAAAGTGAAGCCAGACGGGGTTATCCTGGGGCACGATTACGACTGGGATACGGTGCGTGCCGCTGCACAAGACTTCTCTCGCCAGCGCGGGTTCAGACTGCAAGAGATGGCAGGGGGTACCGTTTTTCTGCTACTGATGCCGCAGGCATCTGCGTACCCGCAACGTGAGCTGGTCCCTCTCGAGCTAAATGTGACCTCCTGTGTGTGAGACAGATGGTCCATTTCACCCGGGTATCCGAAGATGGGAAAACCCACCAGCAGACCTCAAAGCCTGCCCAATAACCACTCCACCCACTCGCGCACTCCCTCACCGGTGCGGCAGGAGACGCGCAGAATGGGCATCTCCGGGTTGAGCCGCCGCACGTCTGAGGTAAACTGCTCCTCATCGAAATCCAGATAGGGTATCAGGTCTACCTTGTTCAACACGGTGACCTGCGCCGTGCGGAAGAGGGCAGGGTACTTGGCGGGTTTATCATGCCCTTCTGCCGCACTCACTACCGCCACACGATAGGTCTCGCCCAGGTCGAACACGACGGGGCATACCAGATTGCCTACGTTCTCGATGAAAAGCAGCTGTAGACCGTCGATGTGGATCTCCTCCAGCGCGCGCAGTACCATCGTCGCTTCCAGATGACATCCACCTTCGGTGTTAATCTGTACCACAGGTACATCCAGCCGGGCGATACGTTCGGCGTCGCGGGTAGTATCCGGGTCGCCTTCGATAACGCCGAGGCGCACTCTGCCCTTCAGTTCGCGAATGGCGGCTTCAATCAGGGAGGTTTTGCCTGAGCCGGGCGCGCTGATGAGATTCAGCGCAACCACTCCCGCCTCGCGCAGACGCTGGCGCACGGTTTCGGCGTGCTGTTCGTTGGCTTCCATGATACGTTTGACCACTTTAATCTCCATCGGAACCCTCCGTCAGCGTAATGGCGACTATCTCCAGCTCCTCGCCTGCCACCACCTCTGCACCTATCGCCTGGCAAGAGGGGCATTCCCAAAAGACATCCTTCGGGTGGTACTCGGTGCCGCAGGTTTTGCACCGCACCTGTGCGGGAACCGTTTCCCACTCCAGAGAAGCCTCCGACAGGGGGGTATCCTGCTTCAGGATGTCGAAGGCGAAGAGGAGGGCGTCGGGCACGACCTGCCGCAGTTCCCCAATGCGCAGGTGTATCTGCTCGACCTTTCCCCCTCCATTCGCCTGAACGACCTCTTGCGTGGCGCGCACGATGGCGTCGGCTATGGAAAACTCATGCATCTCTTTCGCCTTCCCTCAGTTCTTGCAGGATATAGCGTACCACATCCTCCACCGCTTTTGCGACCTGTGGCGAGAGACCTTCGCCCTCACCAAAGTGCTGACCCTCGATGCCGTAGAGGACCAGTTGAGGAGGAACCCGATTCAGCGCGTGCGCCAGGGCAAGCATTTCGTTCAAGCCCATCGCATGTGTGGAGGAGAAACGTACGTTTGCGGGAAGAGGTTGCTGGGAAGCGTCTAAACGCACCACCTCGCCCGCCGATCTTCCCGAGTACATCGCATCCACGATGATGACGCACTCGTAGCCCCGCCACGCATCGAGCAGGGCAGTGAGGTCACCGGTGCACTCGAGACATTCTACCGTTTCAGGGAGCAGGCGGCGAAGGCGGCGCACTACCGTGATGCCCGCACCGTCGTCCTGACGATACGGGTTGCCGATGCCGATGAGTAACGTGCCGCGCCTTTTCATCGCATCGTCTATTTCGGAGGAGAGGGGGAAGCTCCCTCTGAGGGTAGAGGTCACAGATCTTTTGCGCCTGAAGCCGTTCCCCTTCACTTGTTTTCTTGCACATGCTCAATTTATGTGTTACACTTACTTGTCAGAAAGTTCTATCGCTGGTGTTCCTGCTGAGGTCGTTTGACTGAAATAGAAATTGAAAGGGATGTCCTAAAATGCGAAATTGTACACACATTTTGAAGCTGTTACCAACGAGGATATTATCTTTGTTGGTGTTATGGTTTCTTTCTGACGGTTTGCTTTTATGTCAGGTGGAATCCATCTGGGAGAGGCAGTATGATAACCATGGTAATGCTGACATTGGATGGGCTGTTGTACCATCTCCAGATAAAGGTTTTGTCATTGTTGGTGCATCTGGACCCGATAGGATTCTGGGGCGGGGAAAGAAAAACTATCAAGGGATTGTAATTAAAACAGATTTCGAAGGAAATGTTTTAAAGATGAAGACCTTTGGAGGCGATGGAGACGACCTTCTAACTTCTGTTGTTTTTGATGGGACCCATTTCATTGCAGCAGGTTCAAAGATAGATTCCCATTATGGAAGACAGGGCTGGGTAATAAAATTTGATGTTGACCTTAATCTTTTATGGGAAAAAACATATGGTGGTAAACAAGATGATAGTTTTTCACAAATTATGAGTGCGGGAGATAGAAAATTTTTCCTGATTGGGGAGACGAAATCCTACGGGAAAAGAGATGGTGGGGCTGATGTGTATTTAGTGCAAATTGATGGTGAGGGTATGCTCAAATGGCAGCGAACATATGACCTTGGCAGTAATGATATCGGCACATCCATTGCTCTACTGAAAGATGGAAGATATGTAATTACAGCAGTTTCATGTACTAAAAACCCTGGGACACTTCTCCAGGAAGGCTTTGCAAGTTACATTGTAATTCATCAAGACGGGACTATTGTTAAACAGATAAAATTCACGGAAGGCAAGAAAAATAAATTCAGCAAAGTAAAAGCCACTTCTGATGGCGGAGCGATTATCGTCGGGACCACCAGTATGCTTGATAAATTTCCCAGTGCAGATGTTTGGATCTTGAAATTAAATGAAAATTGTGAACTTTTATGGTCTAAAATCATCCCAAGCCCCAAAAGATATGATGGAGCATTTGATGTTGTTCAGATGGGCGAGGATTTTATTGTTGTCGGTTATTCCCAGGTGCATCAGAATCAACAGATGAATTTTGATAATTTTTTGATTATTGTGCTTGATAAGAACGGAAATATTCTGGACAACAGGGAATGGGGTTTTCAAGATAATGACGATCTGTATGGGATTATCAGACTGGATGCTGATACTGTAGTTATTGTTGGTTTCAAGAACGCTGTTTCATGGCCACTGACAAAAGTTCCCGGAAATTCAGATGTGTATCTGATGAAAATGAAGTACGACAGGAGAAATGATGGGCAGAAAGGAGTAGGAATTGAAAAGTAGAGAGGTCCTAAAGTACGGAGATGGAAATGACGGAGATGGACACAAAAAACTTCGGAGTGTTACTGATTTGTACCGTTCTTCTGCTCGGAATAGTTCTGGCAAGCGGACGTACAAAAAAGGAAGCACCCCCTACCGAGTCCGAAATACTTGTTCCGGTAGATTCTCCACAACTACCGTCAAGAGGATTCTTTATGGGCGTTCTGCCTACTACGGCTCAAGGTCAGTCATTTGACGATGCGTATGCCCAGGCTGTCCAACACTCAGAGTTCGTCCCAGTGTGGGGCAGACCTACTCCATTCTACAATCTCGCAGCAGACTTAAGAGGTAGTTGGGGTCAAACATTTGTCAAACACCTCATTCGCGACAAGGGAATGTTCCCAATCGTACACATGTCTTTTATAGGTAGAGGGGTAACTCTTGTCACGCCGCAAGGTATGAAAAATGCAACTTTAAGCGACCCGGCATGGAGAAACACATATAAGCAAGCAGCACTTGATGTTGTAAAGGCTATACGTCCACGATACTTGTCACTCGGAAACGAAGTCAATAGGTGGTATGAAAAATACGGCAAAGATGGACCAAATGGTTTTAAAAACTACGTAACTCTCTATGAAGAAACTTATGACGCCGTTAAAAAGCTTTCCCCAGAAACGAAGGTCTTCTGCATATTCGCCAGAGAAATCGTTTCTGAAAACCGTGAAGCCAACCTGGAGGTTCTTCGCTTATTCAACCCCCAAAAAATGGATTTGCTAGTCTTTACCAGTTATCCGTATGCGCTTGGGAAAACTAATCCTTCAATGATTCCGGATGATTATTATTCGAAGGCAGCGGATTATATGCCGGGGAAACCTTTTGGCTTCAGTGAAATTGCCTGGGCATCACTTGATGCCCTTGGGGGAGAACAAGCACAGGCGAGTTTCATTCTACAAGCAACTGGCCGCCTCACTCGAGAGAGAGGGATCGATTTGCATTTGTTTGGGTGGTCATGGCTTCACGATCTCAATGAGAATGATGCGGTTGGTTTAATCAAGTTTAATGGAACTGAAAAGCGCGGGTACACAGCCTGGAAAACCATATCGGGAAAAGGAAAATGAAAAAATGTCGCGGAGTTCCGAACTCCATGCCCATTCTCGTGCCTCGCCCTCGGTAACAATCTCCCGGCGCATTTACTCAGGTGCGTTTACAGGCTATTTGTACGAGCCTGAAGATTTGGAAAAGTTCGCCGAGCCAATCCCCGGAAAGACTACCGCCGTTGTTTCAGAATTAGCCAGAGAACATCATTGCTACACTTGCTTTGGGATGCTGGAAGAGGCACAGGTCCATGTTCATCGAAAAATCGTGGAGCAGCCACCCTTTGCAACAGGTAGCGAAGTCAAACCGGTAAACAGGAATGATGCGGCTAACACGCCCTTTCACCTGGGTTCACTGCGCCGTATGTGGAGCGCGCTCCGTTCGTAGAAAGCCTCTTGCTGCGCCTTCTTGACCTCGGCTGATTTCGATGATATGATAATGAGTGAGCACTCACTCAAAATGGAGGTCTATGGTGCAACCACCTTCACCCAGACAGGGGAGGCGCGGGAAAGCTGCCGACGCCAGGGCAGCCATTCTGCAAGCGGCGACACAGCTGTTTGCCCAGCATGGTTACGACGCCACCACCACCCGCATGATTGCGAAGGAGGCGGGCGTTGCGGAGGGAACCATCTACTTATACTTCCCTTCCAAGCGCCATATCCTGCTCTCGCTGATTCAGCAGGCAAGCGTTCCCGTCGTGACCAGCCGACTGGCATCTGCCGAAGGGCAGAGTGATGAAGAGATGTTGCGCGCTCTTTTCACGGAGCGGATAGAGTTCGGCAGGCAGTACGCTCCTTTGCTCAAGACGCTCCTTTCGGAGGCGATGCACGATGCGGAACTGGCTCAACAGCTGATCCAAGAGGTCATCCAGCCGTTGTCTGCCCTGCTCAAGGAGTATATCGCGAGAAGGATAGAGAGGGGTGACTTTCGAGAAGTGCCCGTCGACATCGCGGTGCGTGCACTGGTGGGCGCGTTCTGGTTTACCATCGTGTACGACCATCTGCTGGCGTGTGACCCGACGACGAAAGCGGAGGTACTGGGTTCCTATACTCCTGAGGAGTACGCACGGTGGTTTGTGAATCTGCTGCTTGGAGGCATTACGCGATGAGGGCACATCGGCGGATACGCGCTGTCGTGCTGGCGGTCATGGTTCTGGCGGCTGGCGTGCTCTTATGGCGCTGGTGGGGAACGCATACGACGGAGCCGCCAAACGTCGTGCTCGCCAGCGGCACGATTGAAGCCACTGAGGTAGATGTAAGCGCGAAAGTTTCGGGCAGAATCCTGAAACTGCTGGTAGAGGAAGGGGATACGGTACAGGCGGGGCAGGTGATCGCCGTGCTGGACGGCGAGGAGATTCAGGCGCAGGTGGTGCAGGCACGTGGGGCATACGAGGCGGCGCGGGCACGGCTGGAGGAGCTGTTGCGTGGAGCGCGTGAGGAAGAGATACGTCAAGCACAGGCAAACCTCGCACAGGCGCAAGCGGCGGCAGAAGGGGCACGCCGTACGCTGGAAACGGTTCAGCAGATGTATGCTAAGGCAACGGAGCTGAAGGCGCAGCTGGTCAACGCGCAAACCGCTTACGAGTCCGCCGAAAACGCCTACCGACAAGCGAAGGCGAAGCTGGAACTGGTGGAGGCGGGAGCGCGCTCCGAGCAAATAGACCAGGCGCGTGCGGCGGTGGAGCAGGCGAAAGCGCAGGCACTGAACGCTCAGCAAGACGCCGAGCGCGCGCAGAGCCTGTATGCCACTGGAGCCATTTCTAAACAGCAACTGGACGCAGCCGTCGCCCGACGCGACAGTGCGCAGGCAGCGGTTGCCGCTGCAGAGGCAAAGCTGGCGGAGCTGCTCGCGGGGGCTCGGAGAGAAGAGCGTGAACAGGCTCGCGCGGCGGAGGCGCAGGCAATGGCGCAGCTGGAAGGTGCAAGGCGCAACCTGCAGGTGGTCCAGGAGCTGTATACCGACCGCCTGCCCACGAAACAGCAACTGGAGCTCGCGCGCACTCAATACCGTACCGCAATGGAACAGGTTGCCGCGGCAAGGGCGCGTCTGGACCTGCTGCTGGCGGGTGCACGAGCAGAGACCATACAGGCAGCGCGAGCACAGATGGAACAGGCGCGTGGTGCGCTGGAAGCAGCGAAGGCGATGACCGAATATCTCACCATTAAGGCGCCCGTGTCGGGCAGGGTCATCCTGAAAATCGCTGAGCAGGGTGAACTGGTCACGCCGGGCATGCCCATTGTGCGCATCGCCAACCTGGATACTGTCTGGCTGAAGGTGTATGTACCCGAGCCGAACATGCGTGTCCGGCTGGGCGACAGGGCAGAGGTTGTCGTGGATGCTTACCCTGACAAACGCTTTGAAGGCAGGGTCACCGAAATCGCGGACAAGCCCGAGTTCACTCCCAAAAACGTGCAAACGAAAGAGGAACGGGTGAAGCTGGTGTTCGGAGTGAAAATCACGCTGTCGAACCCGCGCGGAGAGCTCAAGCCCGGTATGCCGGCGGATGCGACCATCTTCCTGTCCGGGGCGTCGCCATGAGCGAGTGGGCGGTGGAGGCAAGGGGGCTTCGCAAAACCTTCGGGCATATCGTCGCAGTAGACGCAGTGCATTTGCAGGTGCGTCCGGGGGAGGTTTTCGGCATCGTCGGGCCCGACGGTGCGGGAAAGACCACCACTTTTCGGATGCTGGTGGGAGCTATCGAACCCGATGCAGGAGAAGCCTTCGTCGCCGGGTTGAACGTGCGCACGCATCCCGAAGAGGTCAAACGACGCATCGGCTACATGTCGCAACGGTTCAGCCTGTATGGTGACCTGACGGTGCAGGAGAATCTGGACTTCTTCGCCGACATCTATCAGGTGCCCAAAGAGGAACGCGCCGTCCGCCAGAAGGAACTGCTGGAGTTCAGCAGGCTGGCTCCCTTCACGAGGCGACTGGCTCAGAATCTATCGGGCGGGATGAAGCAGAAGCTTGCGCTGGCTTGCACGCTGATTCATACGCCCGAAATCCTCTTTCTCGATGAGCCAACGACAGGAGTGGACCCCGTATCGCGCCGCGATTTCTGGAGGATACTCTATACACTGGTCGGCAGAGGTATGACGCTGGTGGTGAGCACCCCCTACATGGACGAAGCGGAGCGATGCAACCGCATCGCCTTGATGCATCAAGGGCGCATTATCGAGTGTGACAGCCCCGATAACCTGCGCAGCCGGATGAGCGGCAACCTGTGGGAAATCATCTGCCACCCGCAACGGCAAGCGCGGCAGATTCTGGCGCCACTGCCTGAGGTGAAGGGCGTGCAGGTATTTGGAGAGCGTCTGCACGTCTGGCTGGAGGGGGCAAGCAGCCCATCCCTGCAGCAGATTCTGACGCAATCTGGCATCCATGTGGAGCACGTCCGGCAGATTGTGCCCGGGCTGGAGGACGTGTTTGTATCCATTATCGAGAGGCAACGGCAGGAAGCGCGATGAACGGGTGGGCGGTGGAGGTTCAGGGGCTGACCAAACGCTTCGGCAGCTTTACAGCGGTGGATGGCATCAGCTTCGCGGTAAAGCGTGGCGAGATTTTCGGTTTTCTGGGACCCAACGGCGCGGGGAAGTCCACCACCATCCGGATGTTGTGCGGCATTCTCTCGCCGACCTCCGGCACAGGAACCGTTGCGGGACTGGATATCCGCACGCAGTCCGAGCAGATTAAGGCGCGCATCGGCTACATGTCCCAGAAGTTCTCGCTGTATGAAGACCTGACCGTTTCGGAAAACATCGAGTTCTACGCGGGCGTTTACGGTGTGCCCGCTGAAAGGCTGGCGGAGCGGAAGCGGTGGGTGTTGCAGATGGCTGGCTTAGACGGGCGTGAGCACAGCCTGACCGGCGAGCTGGCGATGGGCTGGAAGCAAAGGCTGGCTTTGGGGTGTGCCATTGTGCATGAGCCGGAGATACTCTTTCTGGATGAACCCACCTCGGGGGTAGACCCCATCTCGCGACGACAGTTCTGGGACCTGATTGACGCGCTGGCGGGAGAAGGCGTGACCGTGTTTGTCACCACGCACTACATGGACGAGGCGGAGCATTGCGACCGAATCTGCCTTATCTACCGGGGCAGAATCGTGGCGATGGGCACTCCCACCGAGTTGAAAACGCACTACTCATCGGGGACGCTGATTGAGGTGGAGGCGCAACCGCAGATGCCAGCGCTGGAGAGCCTGCTGAGCGACTCGGAGGTGTACGATGCGGCGGTGTTCGGCAAGCGGTTGCACGTGGTGCTGCCGACAGGCATGGATGCCGCAGGATATGTGAGACGGCGACTGGAAGAGGGAGGCTTTCGTGTGATCTACCTGGAGCCGGTGGTGCCCTCTCTGGAAGATGTGTTTGTTTCGCTGGTAGAGCAGACCGACAGGGAGCTGGGGGAAGGTGGTGCGTAGCCATGTGGACGCGAGTGCGCGCGGTGATGCGCAAAGAGTTCATTCATATCCTCCGCGACATACGCACGCTGGCGGTGGTGATGGTGCTGCCTGTGCTGATGCTAATACTTTACGGTTATGCTATCCATCTGGATGTGCGTCACCTGCGCACTGCGGTTCTGGATGAGGACAAAACCTCCGCCTCGCGTGAGTTCATCCGCTCCCTGCAGCATAACGAGTACTTCGACATCGCGCAGTATCTGGATAAGCCTTCGCAGGCGGACACGTTGTTCGCGCGCGGCGAGGCGAAACTGGTGTTTGTGATTCCGCGAGGGTTCGGGCGGGATGTGGCGAGCGGACGGTCGCCGCAGGTGCAGGCACTGATTGATGGCTCCGATTCCACTACCGCCACGATTGCCCAGAGCTATGTATCCGGGTTCATCCAGACGTTATCCGTCGAATACGCGCGACGGTATGCGTCTCGCGCGGGGTTACCTGCGGAGCGGTTCTCCATGCCCATCGATTTTCAGCCTCGCGTGTGGTACAACCCCGAGATGAAGAGCACCTACTTCATTGTGCCGGGCTTGATTGCCGTTATCCTGATGCAGGTTTCCGCACTACTGACCGCACTCACCATCGTGCGCGAGCGCGAACGCGGCACGATAGAGCAGCTGGTGGTCTCGCCCATCATGCCCCATGAGCTGATGATAGGCAAAATCGTACCGTATGTGCTCATCGCTTTCGCGGACGTGTTGCTGGTGCTGGCGTCGGGGCGGTTGCTGTTCGGCGTGCCGCTCAGGGGCAGTGTGGTGCTGCTTCTGGTGCATTCGGCGGTCTTTCTGTTCGCCTCGATGGGTATCGGTTTGCTGATTTCGGTGATAGCCCGCACGCAACTGGTGGCGTTCATCGCCGCGATGCTGGGCACGATGTTGCCATCGGTGTTGCTTTCCGGTTTCATGTTCCCTATCAGCGCGATGCCGCAGGCTCTGCAGTATCTGACCTATCTGATACCGGCTCGTTATTTCATCGTGATTCTGCGCGGCATTTTCCTCAAGGGAGTGGGACCCGAGGTGTTGTGGAAGCCTGCGCTGTCGTTGATTGTCTTTGGTCTGGTTGCTATCGCTTTAAGCACCCGTCGCTTCCACAAGAGGCTGTGAGGTGAAACATGTCCTGGCAGCGGATTCGGCATCTGATACGTAAAGAGTTCATCCAGCTGCGACGCGATCCGAGGATGCTGCGGCTGGTCATCGTTGCACCCATTATCCAGCTCCTCATCTTCGGCTATGCGGTCACGACGGACATCAAGCATATCCCAACGGCTGTGATCGACGCCGACCGCAGCCGCGAAAGCAGGGAGATGGTCGCCCGCTTCAGCAACACAGGCTACTTCGAGGTGGTTGCCGTGCTGGAGCGTCCTCAAGACCTCGCGCCCCTGATGGATAGCGGCAGGGTGCAGGTGGGTGTGCATATCCCTCTCGGCTTTGCGAAGAGCCTGGTGCGCGGCGAGAGCGCACCGCTGCAGGTTATCGTGGACGGCACAGACTCCACCACGGCGGGGATGGTGCTGGGCTATGCTTCCGGTGTGCTGAAACGATATTCGGAAGAAGTCATGGGTGAGAGGTTGCAGCGGCTCAGGGCAAAGCTGGTGCGTCTGCCCGTGATAGAGGAGCGCACGCGCGTGTGGTTCAATCCCGAACTCAAAAGCGTGAACTACATGGTGCCGGGTGTGCTGTGCACCATCCTGCTGATAGTGACCATGGTGTTGACCTCTATGGCGATTGTGCGAGAACGAGAAATCGGCACACTGGAGCAGATTATCGTGACTCCCATTCGTGCTACAGAGCTGATGGCAGGCAAGACTATTCCCTTTATCCTGATAGGGTTTGTGGATATGGCGTTGATTCTACTGGTAGCCACGTTCTGGTTCCGCGTTCCACTGAGGGGAAGTCTGCTGCTTCTTTTTGCGCTGGCGTTCGTCTTCCTGCTCACCACACTGGGCTTGGGGCTGTTTATCTCCACCGTGTCGCACACACAGCAACAGGCGATGATGACCGCTTTCTTTATCATGCTGCCGTCCCTCCTGCTGTCGGGCTTTATGTTCCCTATCGAGAACATGCCCCGAGTGATCCAGTGGGTGACCTATCTGATCCCCCTGCGCTATTTTCTGAACATCGTGCGCGGTATCTTCCTCAAAGGGGTTGGGCTCGAGGTGCTGTGGGGTGACGTGCTGGCGCTGCTGGTGCTGGGGTTGATACTGTTCACCCTGGCGAGTGTGCGCTTCACGAAGAGGTTGGGGTAGTGGTCTGCCGGTCGTCCATCTTGTCAACGGTCGCCCCCCGACATGACCCATGTGTGCTTACGAGGGAGCGCAGCGGCGAAGCCATCTCCTGCGCCAGAGCAACCTTACCCCTGTCCCTTCTCCCATGAGGAGAGGGGTGATTGCGGTTCCCCATTCCCTCGCAGGGAAGGGGGATCAGGGATGAGGTTCAGACACCAACGGCTCGGCAGGAGCTTCGCCCTCCACAAGGTGAGAACAAGGATCATGCTGGACAGACCACTACTCCCTCTGCACCTGCAACCTTAAGAAGTGCGTGGCGCAGGAGATGCATGGGTCGTAGTTGCGTATCGCCTGCTCACATCGCCATTGTAGCTGCTCCAGCGGCATGTCCGCGTTCGACTTCACCAGGCTCCACAGGTCGGCTTCGATGCTCTTCTGGTTTTGGGCGGTAGGTGGTACGATTCTCGCATCCAGAATGGTGCCGTACTCGTCCACGCGATAGCGGTGATACAGGATACCTCGCGGAGCCTCGGTGCAGCCGTGCCCCGTCGCTGCGTAAGGGCGCACCTCCACAGCGGGTTTGTCGGGCATGGTGTAGTTGGCGATGATGCGCAACGCTTCATCGCAAGCGTAAAGAGTTTCCAGGGAACGCACGACCACGCTCTGGAACGGGTTTCGGCAAGGGGGAGTGATCCCTACCTCTTTGGCTACTTCCTGCGCCAGCGGGGAGAGCTTGTCGAAGTTCAGGTTGAAACGCGCCAGCGGTCCCACCATGTACGCGCCGCGCCGGGCGATGCGTGCATGTAAGGCGTTGGAGTAGGGCACATGCTCTTCCACGATGTGCGCCTCGAATTCGTCGATGGAGATGTCCAGACCCTTATTCGAAACCAACCTTCCCTCGTTCAACGGGTATTCCGCCGGATGGCGTAAAGCCACGAACTCATAGTCCTGCTCAAATTCTGGAACAGTCAGGCTCGCCGTCCATTTCACCAGTTGCACGGATGCTTCGCGCGCCCATTTCAGACGCTCCTCGATCTCATTCAGGTCGCGTCGGCGAGGTACCTTGTAGAAGCCTCCTACTCTCACGTTGATGGGATGAATCTCTCTACCGCCGAGGAGGGTAACCAGGTCGTTACCCACTTTTTTCAGCTTCAGGGCAGTTTCCACTATTTGGGGATGGTCACGTGCCATCTGGATGGCATCTGCATAACCCAGAAAGTCGGGGGCATGCAGCATCGCGACGTGCAGGACGTGACTTTCTATCCACTCGCCGCAGTATATCAATCGGCGCAGATCGCGGATGGGTCCCTCGATCTGGATGCCGAAAGCGTCCTCCATCGCGTGGGCTGCACTCATCTGGTAGGCAACAGGGCATATCCCGCAGATGCGAGCAGTGATGTCGGGAGCTTCGCGGTAGCTGCGCCCTCGCAGGAAGGCTTCAAAAAAGCGGGGAGGCTCAAAGATTTTAAAGCGCACTTCCACGGGCTGTCCACCCTTGAAGCGGACATACAGGGAGCCTTCGCCTTCTACCCGCGCCAGATAGTCTACCTTGATCATGTTACCTTTCATGGCTTTCACTCTCTCTTCGGAAGGCTTCGGAATAAGCGTTGAACCCTCGGTAGGCACGTATCAGGTCCTCTTCTTTGACGCCGAGCTGTTTCCACCGCTTGCTGAGCGATTGCGTGTTCGGTGTTTCTTTGGGACCAAAGCATCCATAGCATCCGCGCCCATAGGAGGGACAGATGGCACCACACCCCGCATGGGTGACGGGTCCGAGGCAGGGGACGCCTCTGGCTACCATCACGCAGACGACACCGCGGCGCTTGCACTCGGAGCAGACGCTGTGGGGAGCGATGTTCGGTTTGCGCCCGTGGAGATAGGCGTTGATGACTTCCAGCAGCTGGTACTTGTTGATGGGACAACCACGCAGTTCGAAATCCACGAACACGTGGTCGTGCACGGGCGTAGATTTGCTCAGCGTCTGGATGTACTGCGGTGTGGCGTACACGACGGAGATGAACTCACGCACGTCCTTGAAGTTCCGCAGCGCCTGAATACCGCCAGCAGTTGCACAGGCACCAATGGTGATTAAAAAGCGCGAGGCTCGACGCACCTGGTGAATGCGCTCTGCATCGTGCGGGGTAGTGATGGAACCCTCCACGAGCGAGATGTCGTAGGGTCCCTTTACCGTGGCCCGACTTGCCTCCAGAAAATACGCTATCTCCACTGCTCCGGCGACTTCCAGCAGCTCCTCCTCGCAGTCCAGCAGGCTCAACTGACATCCGTCGCAGGAGGCGAACTTCCAAACAGCCAGTTTGAGTTTGGTTGTGCGCGCCATCACTATATCTCCCGTCTCTCAAAAAGATGTTGCACCTGGTCATAGCGGAACACCGGACCGTCTTTGCAGACGAAGTAAGGACCAAACTGGCAGTGCCCGCAGATACCTGTACCACACTTCATGTTGCGTTCCATCGAGATGTAGATTTGCGAGGGTGGAACGCCTCGTCGCTGCAGTTCCAGTACGGTGAACCGCATCATGATTTCAGGACCGCACACCAGTGCCACCGAGTTGCGGGCGTCGAAGGGCGCACGGGGTATCAGCGAAGTGACCACCCCCACGTTGCTTCGCCACCCCCCCATCGCTCGGTCCACCGTAATGTGAACTTCCAGGTCGAACTGGGAGCGCCATCTTTGCAGTTCGCGCTTGTAGAGGATGTCGTTGGGTGTGCGTGTTCCATAGAGCAAGACGATTTTCTCATAGCGGTCGCGGTGGGCAAGCATCTGATACAGTGCAGAGCGCAGCGGTGCAAGACCGATACCACCTGCCACAATTACCACATCCGCACCTTCTGCCTGCTCGACGGGCCACGGGGTGCCGAAGGGACCTCGTACCCCGATAACATCCCCGCGTTTGAGTTTTCCCATTGCCTTGGTCACAGTGCCCACCTCGCGCGTGGTGTGCATGAGGGTGCGCGGGTTGGTGGGGTCGCTACTGATGGAGATGGGTATCTCCCCCACGCCGAACACGTAGAGCATGTTAAACTGCCCCGGTTGAAAGGCGAAACTATCTGCTCCCTTTACCGGCTCTAGTTCGAGAGTAAAGGTATCGTGCGTCTCATGCCTCACTTGCTGTACCCGGAAAGGACGTGGAACCATCGTCATCCGAATGCCCCCTCTGCGTGATGTACCTATCTTCTGGCGCTGTAAACGTCCAGCAGCTGCAGGCGGGTTGCCTGAAGCCTCTGGGTAATAATCTCAGCGAACCGCTTCAGCAGCTCGTAGCCCAGGTCGTGGTCTTGCTCACACTTTCGGCGCAGACACTCTCCGTCCAGAACGATAGCCCGGGTGGGCTCTACTGCACGGGCGTCAAAATGCCAGCGATAGGGCGGTACCAGCCAGGACCATCCCAGGATGTCCCCTGCGTTCAGCGTTTGGATGGTCACGGTGCCCACGCCCGCAGCATGTATCTCCAGAGCGACCCTGCCTTCGCGGATGAGATAGAACTCATTGGCTTGCTCCCCTTCATGGAAGATGATTTGCCCTTCCTGGAAGAGCGCGTTCGAGGCGCAACCAGTGAGCACTTCCAGATGTCGTTTCTCCAGCCCGGCGAAAAAGGGATGTTCGGCAAGGATGGTCTCAAGTGTTCGCATGGCTCTCCTCCTTTGGTGATGTCTGGGCAACTTTGCCCTCCTCGCTCCGTCGCAAGACCCGTACCTCTTCAGTGATATCTATTCCCACAGGGCACCAGGTGATACACCGCCCGCATCCAACGCAACCGATCACGCCAAACTGGTCCTGCCAGGATGCCAGCTTGTGCGTGATCCACTGGCGATAGCGTGAGGATTCGGAGACCCGCACGGGGCTACCGTGGATGTAGGAGAAATCCACATGGAAGCAAGAGTCCCATTTGCGCCATCGTTCCGCAACAGTTCCCTGCAGATTGGTCACGTCTTCCACCGTATGGCAGAAACAGGTGGGGCACACCATCGTGCAGTTCGAGCAGGTCAGGCAACGTTTGGCTACCTCCTCCCAGTGCGGGCTGTCCAGATGACGGTAAAGCAGGTCTTTGAGGTCGGTGGTGTCCAGTCGCTTGAGAATGCGTCTGGCAGCGTTCTCCACCGCCTCTTGTGCTTGCTGCCACTGTTCGTCGGTAGCCGGTTGAACGGGGACGCCCTCCAGCACCGCCAAGCCCCGCTCACTGCCGACCTCTATCACGAAAAAGTGCTCATTACTGTCTATCACTTCGGTCAGTGCCAGGTCGAAGCCACCCTGAGCACGCGGTCCGGTTCCCAGAGAGGTGCAGAAACAGTTCGTTGCAGGGTGCGTGCAGTGCACGGCTATCAGCAAGGCGTTCTCACGTCGTCGCGCATAGAAGTGGTCGCGATGCTCTTCGCCGAGGAACAACCTGTCCTGTATGGCTATGGCTGCCAGCTCACAGGCGCGTACACCAAGAAAGGCGTAGCGAGGCGCCTCATCCTGTTCGGGAATGACCTCGAAACCTCCGTCGCCGTTTCGCTTTGCCTGCCACAGTCGCAGATAGGGAGGATACAGGTAGTGTTTCCACGAACGTGGTCCGACCGCATAACCGAAGAAGGTCTTATCCGCGCGCCGCTTCACCCGGTAAACGGCGGCTCTCTGCTCATCCGTCAAGCCAACGGGCAGGTCGTTGACCGACTCTATCGGTTCGAGCACGAGGGCATCATCCTGCAGGATGGGGGCGATAACCTCATAACCGTGTCGCAGCAGGTTGTCCAGCAGTTGCTGGAACTCTGCAGCAGGCAGTGTCCATCGGTGTTCTGTGCCAGCACCCGACTGTGGCATCGGCGATTTCCTCCAGCAAAAGAGTCTGCCGTATCCTACGAACAGGTTCAAAGTGAGAAGATATCTTTACTGAAGTTACTTCAACAAGTACAATACCATATCCTTCGCTCACGAGCAAGCTGTGCAAGATTCTTTGTTCGGGTTGCCCCGTACGAAACTCGCGTGATAAAATGATAGCGTATGAGACGGCATAGGGAAGACAACTCTGACTATTCACCCCCTTCTGCTGTTGCGCTCTGGCACAATAGCGTCTATCGCTCCTACTGGATTGGGGCGTTTGTCTCTTTCCTCGGGAGCTGGATGCAAACGGTGGCTCAGGGATGGGTGGTGTATGAAATCACCAACAGTGAGCTCCTTCTGGGGTTGCTGGGTTTTGTGGGATCGCTGCCGACGACGCTGTTCAGCCTGTTCGGTGGGGTCGTTGCCGACCGCTTCGAAAAACGAAGGCTGGTCATCACCACACAGGCACTGTTTGCGATCAATGCTTTCGTGCTGGCGGTGCTGATCCTGACCGGACGGGTGCAGTTCTGGCATATTGCGCTCGTCGCTGCGCTGAACGGTTTGGTCAATGCGGTAGATGCTCCTGCCAGACAGGCGATGGTCATGGACCTGGTGGGTGCGCAGTTCGTCACCGTAGGCGTAGCCATGAACTCCGCCGCATTCAACACCGCGCGTATTCTGGGTCCCGCCATCGCGGGTAAACTGATCGAGATGATGAATGCGGGGTGGTGTTTTCTGGTCAATGCGGTGAGCTATCTGGGAATTATTCTCGCCCTTCTGCGGATACCTGCAACGCCCAGTCGGGGTTCTGTGGAGCGTCTCTCGATGTGGTCGGAGCTGAAAGAGGGGTTAGAATACGTTTATCGCGACGGCTTACTCAGAACGCTGGTGCTTCTGGATTGCGCGCTGAGCATTTTTGCCATGTCCTACACGACGCTGATGCCCGTGTTTGCGCGCGATGTTCTCCAGGTGGGCAAACAGGGGTTAGGCAATCTGTTTTCAGCGACGGGTTTTGGCGCATTGATGGGCGCGCTCACCCTGGCGAGGGTGGCAGGCACTGTTCCGCGGGGAAGAGTGGTGATGACAGCGGCGACAGGGTTGTGTACGGGCTTGATGTTGTTTGCCCTGTCGCGCAGTTACCTGCTATCGCTCGCTTGCCTGGTGCTGGTCGGCGGCTCTGCGGTGAGCACGCTGGGATCCATCAACGCGCTTTTGCAGTCTCTCAGCCCAGAGCATCTGCGGGGACGCACGATGTCGTTGCACGTTTTTGCGCTCATGGGGCTGGCTCCCTTTGGCAATTTGCTCATGGGCTGGATAGCCTCGCAATGGACAGCGACCGCGGCAGTGGTAACCGGCGCTCTGGTATGTGCGGTGGCGGTGGGTGTGACTGCCGCGCGCCGTGATGTGCGCCAGCTGCCAGCGGTGTGATATCGAAATCTGGTCAGCAGGGAAGGGGATCGGATGGACTACTCGCGTGCCGTGATGTATATGCAGGGCTTAAAACGCTTCGGCATCAAGCTGGGCAACGAACGGTTCGAAGCTTTGCTGGAGCGATTGGGGAATCCTCACCATCAGCTGCGCGTTATCCACGTGGCGGGAACAAACGGCAAGGGCTCTACCAGCACGTTCATCGCTACCATTTTACAGGCGGCAGGCTACAAGGTGGGACTGTACCTGTCGCCGTACGTCTTCAATCTGCGCGAGCGTATTCAGGTGAACGGCTATATGATTCCCGAAGCGGACTTCGCGCGGCTGGTGACGTGGATCAAGCCACACATCGAGGAGCTGGCGCAGACGCCACTGGGGCAGGTGACGGAGTTCGAACTCAAAACGGCGGTTGGCTTCAGCTGTTTTGCCGAGCAGAGGGTGGACTTCGCAGTGGTGGAGGTGGGGTTAGGCGGCAGGCTGGACGCTACCAACGTGGTACGCCCGCTGGTTAGCGTGATTACTTCCATCGGCTGGGATCACATGGACAGGCTGGGAGACACTCTGGGCAAAATCGCCGCGGAGAAGGCGGGCATTATCAAGCCCTGCGCACCGGTGGTGACTGGAGTGACTGAGGAGGAGCCTCTAGAGGTCATTCGTGAACACGCGCAACGAGCTGGTGTGCCCCTGACGGAGGTGAAGCCGGAGCGAATGGTGGTTCCGCCGCCTGTGCGGACGGTGCACTGGCAGGATGAAGGAGTATACCGCATGCGGCAGAGGGTGTCGGTTCGTACCACAGACGGGGTGTATCGCCATCTCAGTTTGCGTCTGCTGGGCAAGCATCAATGCTCCAACGCCGCGGTTGCCATCGCGGCTATCGAGGCGCTGCAACACGCCTATCGCGTAGAGGTGCCGGAAAGCGCTATTCGCATCGGGCTCGAACATGCCACCTTGCCAGGCAGGATGCAGATTGTCAGGCGTTCCCCAACGCTGTTGCTGGACGGAGCGCATAACGTCAGTGCCGCCCAGTGTCTGGCTCAGGCGATACAGGATACCTTCCGCTATCGCAGGCTGATACTGGTGCTGGGAATGACCAGGGGACACGACCCGCGGGCTGTGATTGATACGCTGGCGCCTCTGGCTTCGCATATCATCTTTACCCAGCCCAGCGACCCCCGCGGACGCCCGGCGACGGACCTTCCCGAAGCGTCTACGGTGAACCTGCCCCCATACGACGTGATTCCTTCTGTGCCGGAAGCGGTAGAGCGCGCGATGAGCGTGGCGCAGGCAGACGACCTGGTATGCGTGACGGGTAGTTTTTACGTGGTCGGAGAGGTACCGGTAGAGAGGTGGCAGTCTGCTTCTCGCCGAATAGCCCAATGGGAGGAGGGAACTATCTATGCAACTTCAGGGGAAAACACTGGCGATGTATCGCACTGAAAGACACCGCACCGGCATAGTGGTATTGCTGGTGGCGCTTGCGCTGCTGGTTGGCTGGTGGCTGGGTGCGCGTACCCGCATCGCCTCGGTGCCCCCCGAGCCCACCCTGCCTACCTTCGAACAGGCTTCCACTCAGCTGAAGACGAGCTCGGAGGCGTTCGCAGCGGTGGCGAAGGTGGCGACCCCCGCGGTGGTGAACATCAGCGCGGCGACCATCATCCCCGGCAGACGCTCACCTCTGTTTGATGACCCGCTGTTCCGCTACTTTTTCGGTGACGAAGATATCCCGTTCCGTGAACCCGAACGAGTGGTACGCAGTTTGGGTTCTGGCGTCATCGTCAGTCGCGACGGCTTGATACTGACCAATAACCATGTGGTGGCTGGAGCCAGTCGCATTTCGGTGACGCTGGCAGACGGGCGCAAGTTCTCGGAGGTGCAGGTCGTCGGAACCGATCCGGCAACGGACCTTGCCCTGCTTCGCATCCGCGCGAACAATCTGCCTGCCATCAAGTGGGGCGATTCCAGAGCGCTGGAGGTCGGCGAATGGGTGCTCGCTATCGGCAACCCGTATGGGCTCAGCCAGACGGTCACCGCCGGTATCGTCAGCGCGAAGGGGAGGCGCGATGTGGGCATCTCGGTGTATGAGGACTTCATCCAGACCGACGCGGCGATTAACCCGGGTAACTCCGGCGGTGCGCTGGTCAACATTCGCGGCGAGCTGGTCGGAATCAATACCGCCATCCTGTCGCAGAGTGGGGGCAACGTGGGTATCGGCTTCGCTATTCCCAGCCATGAAGCACGCCGGGTGATGGAGCTGCTTCTGCGCGATGGCAAAGTCTCGCGCGGATGGTTGGGGATTATCCCCGCCCGTGTGGAGGAGGGGACGGTGCAGGGTGTCGTTGTTGCGAACCTGTTCCGTAACAGCCCCGCCGACCTTGCCGGACTGGATATCGACGATGTGATCCTGGAATGTAACGGGAAGAAGGTAACCTCTCCGGGCGACCTGAAGAACATGATTGCCGCGATGCCTGCGGGCACAGAGGTCACCCTGCTGGTGCAGCGGGGTAGCGAGCGGGGCAGGGTGCGGCTGCGTGTCGCTGACCATCCTACCGATCGCTTTGGGCGGCCGGTGCCGGGAATTTAGAAAAAAGGGGGTGCACATACCGATTTGGGTGAAACCTGCGAGACGCGCCAACCGTCTAAGCATTTTGCCGATGCCTGGCTGCTGCTGGCGAAAGGAGGTTGGGATGCGATGGCGGAGACTTTGGCGCGTCGTGAGTGGCTCAGAAACACAGAGCCATCCCAGCCCCGGATGGGGGAGAGCCCGAACTGGCTGTTTACCTGTCTGGTGTGCGGAGAGCCCATCACGTTTGATGAGCCGCTGATGACATGGACGCAGGGCAACGAGGTCAAGGTGGCGCACTGTCGTTGTACACCTTGCCCGCCCGGGCACGCGAAGGAGTAAGGAGATGCAGCTGAACACACAGCACCCGGAAGTTCGTCGGGTCTTGCAAGCGCTTATCGAGGACGCACGAGCAGGGGTGCCCATCCTGCTCAGCCGGCGTGAGCGCTATGGCGCGATTCTTGGCGACTTCCGGGTGCAGTTCGAAGGCGAAGACGACCTGTTGCATCTCTCTATCACTCGCGTGGACGGTGGGCGAATCTCCCACGAAGACGCCCAGCGCATCGCCGACCTTTTCTTCCATTCTGTGCCGAAAGGGCTGATCTACTCACGTCCTGCCGAGTATTCGGTGCACTATTACCTCGCACACGATGTGCTGGTCAAGTACCTGGATGCGTCTACTGTGGCGGATCGCCCCAATCCGGGATTTTGAGCAGTTCCCCATCGCGTAAGGCGGACTGGTGGGCGACCACCCCGGGCGCCAGATACCTTACTGCCTCCCAGACGTGGATGCGTGGCAGTCTGCCCCTGTTGCAGGCGTCTACAAATTCATGCACCAGATAGGCATGAGAACCCCCATGTCCACCCTTGTCTACTGCCAGCGGCTCGGGTAAAGGTTCGCCGACGGTGCTCAGGTCTATCGGTTCCCAGCCGTGCTTGGTGACCCACTTCGCACCCGAAACGTCGTTTTCGAAACTCGCCTCCGTGCCGTAGATGCGGAACCCCTCACGCCCGACGTGACCGATGCGCCGGAATTCGCAGATGCGTGCGGTGGCGCCGTTACTCATGCGGAACAGGGCTACCTCGTTACAGAAGGGGTTGCCCCAGATGGTATCCAGACGGTGCCACTCATCGTTGGGATAGATGTATCCCTGAGCGGAGACCTCGGTCATGTATGCGCCCATGACGCTGACCACTCCGCTGGTGGAGTGGGTGGGATAATACATGGGTGGGTCGCCAGTTTTATCCTTGCCGAACTGCTCGCCCCAGCGGTTGCGCAACACCTCATACAGTCCATGCGAGATGTCATGAAAGTACTCGCCTTCGGCGTATACGAAGTTTCCAAACGCCCCTTCCTGTGCCTTCTGACGGCAGAAGATGGTTTCGGGGCGGAAAAAGGTGGTTTCGCCCAGCATGTAGATTTGTCCGGTACGCCGAACGGTTTCCACCAGGCGGTCACACAGTTGCAGGGTCTGCTCGGGGTCACGGGCATAGGCAGGGGGCACTGCACTGTACACGTGTTTGCCCGATGCCATTGCCTGTATCGCCTGTTCCGCGTGCAGCCAGTGCTGCGTGATGATGGCGAGGGCGTCCAGGTTGCTCCGACAGATTTCGTCCAGCGAGGAGTAGGTCTCGGCGATGCCAAACTCGCGTGCAGCGTGCGCCAGACGGTCGGCGTTCAGGTCGCACAGCGCGAGGCGGTGTACATCGGGATGGTCTTTGAACAGTCGAATAAAGTGCCTGCCGAATTGTCCCACACCCACAATGCCAACGCTGATACTCATGGCGTCCCTCCTGACGAGTGGATAGAAGCAATCTTCGGCAGAAAGAGCGGCTTTCCTACCCGAACAGGAAGCTGTAGACAAGAGCGCGAAAGAGGACTCCCAGACAGGAGGCGAAAGGAGAAATGCGTGTCAACAAGGTACTTCAGAAGCTGCGCGGGGGCAAACCGGTACTGGTAGGCATAGTGTGGACGGTTCCGCACTGGAAAATTGTCGAGATGATAGGCATTGCAGGCTATGACTGCGTGTGGATCGAGATGGAACATTCGGACACCACCTGGGAGCAGATGTCGCAGATGGTGCTCGCGGCACGCGCTACCGGTTTAGAAGCGATCGTGCGTATTCCTCGCGGCAGTTATAACAACGTCATCCGTCCTCTGGAGGCGGGAGCGACGGGGCTGCTGTTGCCGCATTGCACGGGTGGGGAAGATGCCCGGGAGTTCGTGCAGATGGCGCGGTTCGCTCCGATGGGCTGGCGCGGAATCGGTGGCAGCGTGGATATTGCCTACGGAACGGAGTTTTCGGACGAGTACTACCAGTGGGCTAACCGCGAAATCCTGCTGGGTGTGATGATAGAGCGCAAGGAAGCGGTAGAGGACATTGAGGCTATCGCCAGCGTGGAGGGGTTGGACTTGCTGCTGATAGGACCCGCCGACCTGTCGCAGAGTTATGGCGTGCGTGGCGATTACACACACCCTCTCCTGCAGGAGGCATTCGTACGGGTCGCGGAGGCGTGTGCCAGACACGGTAAATCGTGGGGGCTCGCAGGGAACGTACCCTCTCAGAGGGAACAGTATGCGATGGGGGCGCGCTTTTTTACCGTAGCGCATGAGATGGGGCTGTTGATGGAGGGGTTCCGCCAGGCAAAGGAGGCATTCGAGAGGGAAGTTGCAGGGAGATGACCGTTCTGGACCTTCAGCCTTCCCGGGTTTTTGTTTTCCTGCGCGAGCATATCGGTGACGTGGTGAACAGCACGGCAGCGCTGCATTGCCTGCGCCAACGGTTCCCGAATGCCCATCTCTGTGTGGAGGTTGGCGAGCGGGCGGTAGAAGTGCTGCAGAACTTCCCCGGTATCGACGACATCTGGGTACGCCCCATGCATCAGGGGGTGTGGGGCAAGCTGCGATTCATCCGACGCCTGCGCAGGGGGCGTTTCGACCTCGCGGTGATTCTGGACGATAGCGCGGACATGGTACTTCATGCCTGGCTGGCGGGCATCCCCGTGCGCGTAGGGGTCAGGCGCAAGCGCAAGTTTGAAAGGCTGTACACCGCTTTTGTGCCGCATGACCCGAGCCGCCACGAGACGCTGGAACATTTTCGGCACCTGGTGCAGATGCTGGGGTGTGACACCTCCGACTACCGCCCGCGCTTGTATCCGTCTTCGGAAGACGCCCGCATCGCAGAGGCGGAACTGTACTCGGCTGGGTGGGACGGCAGCACCGTGCTTGCAGGCATCAACCCGGGTGCGAGCCGCGAACACCGTCAGTGGTTTCCCGAACGCTTCGCGCAGGTGTGCGACGCGCTCTTCGAGCGGGGGATGCAGTGTGTGGTGCTTGGGGGATCAGGCGATAAGGAGCTGGCAGAGCAGATACTGGCGCACTGTCGCAGCCGTCCGCTGGTGCTGACTGGCAGGCTCACTATTCTACAGCTCGCCGCACTGATGCCTCGCCTGAGCCTGCTCATTACCGCCGATAGCGGACCCATGCACATCGCCGCCGCGATGGGCACACGGGTGGTGGCGTTGTACGGTCGCAGCGACCCCGCGTACACCGGTCCCTTCGGCGAGGGACACGTTATCATTCGTCACAACGAGCCGTGCATCGGCTGCACTGCCGAGCGATGTGTGCACGACAGGGAGTGCATGAAGCGCATCAGCGTGGAGGAGGTAGTCACGGCAAGCCTCATTCTTGGGAAGAGTAGTGCTGTGGTCACAACAGAGCGTGAACAATCTGAAGGGGAGAGTTGTTACTGAAGGCTCTCCTGCTCCTCTTTGTGCGGCGTGGTCGGCTCTGCAGAGAGAACCAGCCAGTGCTTCGCTATCCACAGGATCGTCGCGCAGGTGACGGCGGTATCCGCCAGGTTGAACACCGGAAACACGCGGAAGTCAATGAAATCCACCACGTGCCCCAGGCGCAACCTGTCCAGCACGTTGCCGAGCGCGCCTCCCACCAGCAGGCTGGCGATAGCGGTGGTGCTTGCCGAAGGAGCAGGGATACTCAGATAGTACACCGTCACAACCACCACGATCGCCAGCGAGAGCCACAGAAACACACCACCGAACTGCGGAAACAACCCAAAGGCGATGCCCGAGTTGAACGACAGGGTGAAATGCAACACGCCCGGCACAACCGGTACCGATTGACCGGGTATCAGTTTCCATTGTATCCACCACTTGCTCGCCTGGTCCAGCAGGATGATCAGCCAGGTGACGGCAAAGAACCACTGTTTCATGCGATGATTCTCATGACGCTGGCGCAACGCGCACACAGGTCGGGATATTGCGCATCTGTCCCGATGTCGGTGCGAATCTGCCAGCAGCGTGGGCACTTCTCGCCTTCTGCCTTCTGGACGGTGACGGAAGCCTCCTCCTCGTCCCACTGTTCCACGTGCACAGAGGCTACCATGAACAGCGTCGGCAGGTCGGCGAGGAAAGGTTTGAGCGCGCTCCAGGTTTCATCGTCCAGTTTGAGATGCAGAGCCGCTTCCTGCGAGCGGCGAATCATCTCCGACTGTCGCGCCTGCTCCAGCGCCTTATTGACCGTCTCGCGCACCGCCAGCACCGGCTCCCACCGCTCCAGCATCGCCGCATCATGCACCGAGAAGGGGTCCTCGGGCAGTTGGGAGAGCAGGATGCTCTCTGCCTTGTCATCGCCCGGTAGTGTCTGCCACACCTCCTCGGCGGTATGCGTGATAATGGGCGCGAGCAGCTGCGCCAGAGTCTGGGCGATGAAGTGCAGGGCGGTCTGTGCGGAACGTCGCTCGTGTGAGGCAGGCGGCGAACAGTACAGCCTGTCCTTCAGCACGTCCAGGTAGAACGCGCTCATATCCACCACGCAGAAGTTATGCACGTTCTGGTAGACGCGGTGGAACTCGTACACCTCGTATGCTGCGAGGCAGTCCGCCAGCAGTTTGCGCGTGCGCGCCATCGCCCACTGGTCCAGCGGGAGCATCTGGCTCTCCACCACACGATGCTGGGCGGGGTCGTAGTCGTACAGGTTGCCCAGCAGGAATCGCATGGTGTTGCGGATGCGCCGATACGCCTCGGCGGTACGGTCTAAAATCTCGAACGACAGGCGCACGTCCTCGAAGTAGTTGCAGCTGGAGACCCACAATCTCAGCACGTCCGCACCGTATTTGTTGATCACCTCCAGCGGGCTAATGACGTTGCCCCAGGACTTGTGCATGGCGCGCCCCTCGCCGTCCAGCATCCAGCCGTTGGTAATGACCGTACGGTAGGGGGCATCGTCTTTGGTGGCAACGGCGATCATCAGGCTGGAGTTGAACCATCCACGATGCTGGTCGGAGCCTTCCAGATACACGTCGGAGGGCCAGCGCAGTTCAGGACGTCTTTCCAGCACGGCGCGGTGCGTGCACCCGCTGTCGAACCACACATCGAGGATGTCCGTTTCCTTATCGAAAGCGGTGCCGCCGCACTTCGGGCACGCTGTACCTTCGGGCAGGAAGAACTCGGCGGGTTTCTCGAACCACACGTCGCTGCCTGCCTTCTCCACCTCGTCCGCAACACGGGCAATCAGAGCAGGCTCCAGCAACACCTCGCCGCACCCCTTACAGTAGAAGGCGGGAATGCCTACGCCCCACGCGCGTTGACGGCTGAGACACCAGTCGGGGCGTCCTTGCACCATACTGCGGATGCGGTTAATGCTCTGTGGCGGGAACCACTTCACACGTTCAATCGCCTCTAAGCATCGCTCGCGATGGCGGTTGTGGTCGATGTTCATGAACCACTGCACCGTCGCACGGAACAGCAAGGGCGAGTGACACCGCCAGCAGTAGGGGTACTGGTGCTCGTACGGCTCGTGTGCGAGCAGGGCAGACCGTTCACGCAGCCACTCGACAATCTCGGCATCGGCGTCGCGCACGTACTTGCCCGCGAGGCGTTCGCCTACCTCGTCGGTGAACTTGCCCTGCACATCCACCGGGCACATCACACGCAAGCCGTATTCCAGACCGGTGTGGAAGTCCTCCTCGCCGTGACCGGGCGCGATGTGCACCACGCCAGTGCCCTCGGTCATGGTCACGTAGTCGGCAAAAACGACGGGCGATTCGCGTTCATACAGCGGATGTTGAAACACCAGCCCCGCCAGCGCGTTGCCCTGCAGGGTGCGCACCACACGATACTCTTTTGTCCCAACACGCGCCATCGTGCTTTCTACCAGTGCTTCCGCCAGCAGGTAGAGTGCGCCGTCGCTCTCTACAATGGCATATGGCTCCGCAGGGTGCACCGCTACCGCCATGTTGGACGGGATCGTCCAGGGGGTCGTCGTCCAGATAAGGATGTACGCCCTCTTGCCGTCCTTTTCGGAAAACACACCGTTGGGGTCTTCCTTTAACGGGAAGCGCACGGTGATGGAGGGTGAAGTATGCGTGTGGTACTCAATCTCTGCATCGGCGAGGGCGGTCTCGCACACCGGACACCAGAGGACGGGCTTCAGCCCGCGATAGATATAGCCGCGTTCCACCAGCTCGCCGAACACGCGCACGAGCGTGGCTTCGAACTCGTAGGACATGGTGAGATAAGGGTCTTCCCAGTCGCCGATACAGCCCAACCTCTTGAACTGCTCGCGCTGGCGGTTGACAAAATGGCTGGCGTACTCACGGCACCGCTTGCGCAGGGTCACCTTATCGGGTTTCTCGCCCTTACGGCGGAACTCTTTGGTCACTTCGTTCTCGATGGGCATGCCGTGGTTGTCCCAGCCGGGTACAAAGGGTGAGCGATAGCCCTGCAACATGCGGAACTTGACGATAACGTCCTTCAGCGTCTTGTTCAGGGCGTGCCCCATGTGAATATCGCCGTTCGAGTAAGGGGGACCGTCATGCAGAATGAACAGCCCTCGTGGGGCAGGTTTCTCTAACGCCTTATGATAGATATCGTGCTCCTGCCAGAACCGCTGGAACTGCGGCTCTCGCTTCACCAGTTCCGCTTTCATCGGGAAGGAAGTTTTGGGCAGATTCAATGTATGTTCGTAATCCATCTTCCACCTCATGCATCCAGTCTCTGCATATAATCCTGTAACGCCTCTTTCCAGTGTCGGGGCAGGGGAACACCTGCCCAGCGCAATCGCTCCATTGCCAGCACCGAATAGGCAGGTCGCCGCGTCGGCGAGGGCCACTCCCGGCTGCTGATAGCAGTGACAGGCGCGTTGCTCTCCAGTATCCCCCGTTTCCGCGCCAGATTCAGCACCTCGCACGCCAGCTCATACCAGGTAGCGGATCCCTGATTCACCGCATGGTAGGTGCCGTAAGCCACGTTCCGCGTCACCATCTCCAGCAACACACCTGCCAGATCCCAGGTGAATGTCGGTGAGCCGGTCTGGTCATTCACCACGCGGAGAGGTTTACCCTCTCGCGCCGCGTTTAAGATAGTTCGCGGGAAGCACTTACCCCCCACGCCGTACAGCCACGCGGTGCGCACTATCCAGTGGCGTGGACAAATCTCGCGTATCCACTGCTCACCAGCCAGTTTGCTTGCGCCGTACACGTTCAGCGGGCGGGGCGTATCCCATTCGGTGTAGCCGTTTCGCTTCGTTCCGTCAAAAACGAAGTCCGTGCTGATAAACAGCAGACGTGCTCCCACATCGACACAGGCGGAAGCCACATTTGCCGCCCCGAAGGTGTTTACACGGTAAGCCTCTTCGGGGTTGCGTTCGCAGCCGTCCACGTCCGTGTATGCGGCGCAGAGTATCACCACCTGCGGGGCAACTTGCCCAACGGTGCGTCGCACCGACTCGCTATGGGTGATGTCCAGCGAGAAATCGCCTGCCCGCCGCGAGGCGGTTGTCAGTGCAAAGTGGGGGGCAAAACGGGCGCAGATATCTTGCCCCAGCATTCCGCTCGCGCCGATGACCAGAACCCTCTCGCTCACCGCCTGATCCATGCCCTCTGCTCAAGATTATACCAGAATCTCGGAAGTGTGGCTTCTATTCTCTCATCCTTGCCGTTTCCCGCGCGCGTTGCCACTCCCCTTTCAGCTGGTCCAGGAAGGCTTCCACGCGCTTGTTGGCGTCCTCGCAATGGATGGGAACAGGCACTGCCTCCAGCCCGATGGCGTCGTGGCTCATCAACAGCCAGTCGCCCTTTTTGAACTTAAAGGTCTGAGCGAACATCTCTTCGGCGATGCCAAACGCCTCTGCAATCGCCTGCCTGTCGGACTGGCGGGGCATTTTGCTGACGAAGTAGGTGTGCGGTTGTGCCATGATGCTGGTATCCAGATAACGCACGCGCTGGGTGGCGATACCCACGCCCAGCCCGAACTTGCGCCCGCGCCGGGCAAGGGTCATGACGACAAAGCGGGAACGTCCGTAGCTGTCGTCCGTGCCCTCACGACGTTGCGGGATGAACTCGTCCGCCTCGTCGAACACGAACACCACCAGGGGGCTGATTTTGCCGCTCTTGCGCCGGTTTTCAAACATCACCTCGCCCAGCGTGGCAGCGAAGTCACGCAGACGGTCGGGGTCATGGGATTGGATGACGTACAACCCCGAAGTATGCGGGTCGTTGAGCCTGCCGATGAGGTCGCCCAGCGTCAACTGATAAGCATCGTGCACGTGTCGCAGGCTGATGTAACGGCGATGGGCTTCGTCGACCGCCTCACGCAGGGACTGGAACGATTCGCGGGCGTCGTTGGTGGTAAGCAGTCCGTTGGCAAACATGGTGTCTATCCACTCAAACAGCCTTGCTGAGTTTTCCTCGTCGAAGGGGGTATTGTCCTCTGTGGCGACCCAATTGCGCACCGCCTGACGTATCTGCGCATCGTTCTTGCCCAGAGTGCCTCGCGGGTTCCAGTGCCTTTCTACCAGCCTGCCCAGCGTGGGCGGTTTTTCACGGTAGAGGTGGATACGGGCATTCTTCGGGTTCAGGAGCCTGCGCCATGCGAAGCGGAAGTCGATGCGTCTGCCTATCAGGGCACGCGGGTAGAGGGTCGTTTGCGTGAGAGCGGTCAGTGCCTGACTGAACGCTTCGTTGGAGGGCTGTTCCATGAACTGCAGCACATCTTCGGGCAGTGTTTCCTCCGTCAGCACCAGCAAGCAGGCGTCTGGCGCCTTGACCAGCCAGTCCGCTAGCAGCACACTATATTCGCTCATCAGGTCAAACAGCACTATCTTGACGTTTTCTGGGGCATATCCCTGGGAAGGCTCGAGAGTGCTGTAAGCCTGAAGCACTTTGTTCACCAGAGTGCTGACCAGGTTGGACTTGCCTGCGCCGGTGAAGCCGAAGATAGCGAAGTGTGTGCGCAGCAGGTCCTCTGCAGAGACCTTGACGCCCACCTGAGGGTCGCGCACCAGATTGCCCACGGTGAAGGTGGGTACGCCTTGCGGTAGTCCGCTGTTCAACACGTATTCCGTAGAAGGCGTGTCTAGCAGCAGTGCCTTCGCTCCCACCATGGGCAGGTTGCTCTCTTCCTGAAGCCGCGTTTGCCCGTCGCGCTCCACAATCTCGAGGTTCGTCGGTATGGCGATACAGCGGATTTTGGTCACATCCTCGGTAGGTTCGTTTTCCTGCTCCTCCCAGTCGCGCACTGCGCTACGGGCAGCTTCCACCACGAATCCGGGGTAGCCCTGCGGATTGTCGCCCAGCGCGTAGTGGATAGGCAGGATGGATACCACTTCCAGAATAGAGCTGTGGCTCTCGGCGGGGTTGGAGGCGAAGTTGGGCACCGCCAGCAGTGCACCTTCGCGAATCAGATTCATCGCCTGACGTGTGTAGTCGAACCAGATTTCGAACTCGTAGCGCGCCTCCGGGTCCTCCTGAATACGAATGAGCGTGCCCTCCAGTTCGTGGACAAAAGTAATCATAGCTCCCTCCTTCGGCGTTCTGCCTCCTCGCGCAGGCGGCGCAGAGTGCGAGCAATGGGGTTCGAGTGGAACGGGATTTCACTGCTCAGAATCATCTCGCGAGCGCGTTTGCCTACCGTTTTGGCTCCCCAGTCCGCTTTGTGCAGTGGGTCGGGATAGCCAATCACTTCGGGGAAGTGGTTGCGTGTGAGCACGTCCAGCAGGTACATCATCAGTTGCTGCACCGGGTTTTCGGTGTCCGCATCGGGGTAGAGCAGGGGCTTGATCGTGCCTACACGCTCGTTATGGACGACGAAATCGTGTTCCGCTGCCCGTTTGTCCCACTTCGGTATCGCCAGCCTGTCCAGAAAGATGACATGCCCACTGACAGGAGTGCGCTTGTCACGCGACAGGAAAAACTGTGCCAGCGAGCGCAGGAACAATCGCTCCGGTGAGACAATCTCCCCAATCCGGCTGGGCGTGCCGATGATGGTTGGCTCCCCGGTGAACTCGTCCACACCCAGACGCAGAGTCTTGAAGACCGAATCGAACTCGATGGTGCTCCAGGGTGCCTCTAAAGCGGTATCGCAATACAGCGGGACAGTCTCTAAAAAGATGCGGTCGGTCCAGGGCAGGGGGGCAACGCTCAGCTCCTGCAGTTCGGGATAGACGCCGAGATGCTTCATCACGCCCAGATAGTTGCGCGTGAGGTAACGCGACTCGGAATCTTTGACGATACCTACCAGCAGGATACTGCGCTCCCAGCATTTCTCTATCAGAGCGCGCAGTCCAACGGTAGTCAGAAAATGCACATCTTCGGGGGACATCCACCGCTGGCGACGCAGGTTCGGGTTATCGGGATCGGGTGTTTCGTACACGAGAGCGGAGGGGTCTTTGTCTACAAACAACCTCTCGCAGATGCTTTCAAAAAGGCTCACGGTGTATCGCCACGAGTCGCGGCAGGCGTAGCGGATGCGCAGATTGTTGTGAGCATCTACCTCGCAGAGCGGGGTGGGTTTATTGGTCAGGATACCGAGCGCGCTCTGCAGTTCGGCGGACGTGAGTTGCAGGCTTTGTCGCAGCTCCTCCAGGGGGATGCTCTGGGTGTTGCGGTGGTGGAACTCCGCCAGCACCGCCAGATGCCTGCCGAACCGTTTGGTGGAGGGCACGCTCAGCTCGCGGGAGACGGGGTGCATAAACGCCACGCGGATGTCAAACGGGTCTAACGCGCGGCGGTCATAGGGATAACCTGCGAGCTCCGTGCCTGCACCGTGCGATACCGCTGCCATCAGCCCGCTCAGCGACTGGTCCAGCAGGATAAGGCGCGGATAATCCTGCGTGGTCGCGCTGGCGACGGAGTAGGCAAGGTATATCTCCGCCAGCTGCATCAGGCTGGTGTGGATGTTGGACAGGTTGATCCGCTCCTGGTCGGAGACCACGAAGGTTTCCTGCACGTCGGCGCTGGTCACGTCTTCGATGCTGGCGAAGGGGACTGGCACATAGGCAACCAGCGACACGTCGCGGTTCATGTCCCAGCGTTCGTATTCCACCACTGGTGGGTCGCTTTTCAGGCGCACCGAGCCTTTCGCGCCGTATGCCCCGCCGAAGAACACCACGAAGTCCTGAAAGGCGTCTTTGTAACAGGTTCCGTCGATGGCGACGAAGTCGATACGGTCGGTATCCAGAATACGCTCCGCCACCTCGCGCAGGCGTCGGCGATAGCTTTCGGAGCGGAACCTCTCGGCGAAGGGCAGGATGAGGCGGTGGAAAAACTGGTGGTAGAACCTGCAACCGTTCTCTAATCGGTCCTGATATAACTGCTCGAACCGACTGCGCGAAAAGGTCAGGGAGTTGCGATACCCCTTCAAAATCTCCGACAGAACAGACATGCTCTGCGCCACCGTGCCTCCAGTGTTAGCGATATTATATCACGGGGCGGCAGAGGTGTCATGTGCCTCCGGGCGGGCGTACCATCTTCGCAATGAACCCTGTGAACTCCCGCGCTCTCTGCAGCCAGTATGCAACATCTTGCTCCTCTGGCACAAACATATCGGCGTAGTCCCCTTGTTGGCGCAGGTCGAACAGCCGGTTGTAGGTTTCGCCAATCTGTTGTGGGACACTTCCCGTTTTGACGAAGTGCTTGCCAAATAGCGAGCGTACACCAGAATGTTTTGAGGAGGAAAGTCCGTGTTGTAGCAATAAGGCGTTTACCGCATAGAAGCAAGCATAATACGCTCTGTTGAGCGCAGCGTTCAGGTGGTGTGCCTTCAGGAGTAACGCAGCTTCCTCTAGGGCTTCCGATGCCCGTTGGAGTCTATACTGGATAAGCGCATCACGCTCATTCACAGCGGCACCGCCTCCCGGCAAACCTGTTCGGTGAACGGCGACCGCAACTGGCACAGCCGTTCCCATTCCGTCTCAGTCATCAGTATGCAGCTCAACACCTCTCCGCTTTCCCATTCCAGCTCGTAGAGTGTGCGGTAGAGCAGGGACTGTTCCTCCTTGCTAGTGCTGTCTGGCACGATGAGCAGAATGTCCCAGTCGGAGCTTTGCTGTGCCTCGCCGCGCGCCCGTGATCCGTACAGGTAGGCGCGCACGGGGATGTGCGTCCCCTGCAGACGTTGCCGAATCGCCCGGTATAGCCGTTTCTGTGTTGCCACTGACTGGCTCCGTTGTGGATACATGCGGTGCGCGTCCCTTTTATTTTCATCCATATTCTATCCCAATACGTTCATAGCGTCCAGCACATACGCCTACTCGGCATCGCTGATGTCAGCGTTGCTCGCTCCACTCAACTGCTGAAAACGATACACCAGTGTGCCCAGTGCTGGTAGCGGCTGCGGCAACCGGTTCTCCACCGCGTGCACGAACAGCAGGAGCCGGTGAGAAGCACGATCACGGGTGCGTGCCAGCGTCAGCTTCTCATGTTGTGATGATACCCCGTTGCCTCCGATTTTCGAACTCCTCCCACAGGTCTGAGGCTGTTCGAAAAATCGCATAGACCCCACACCCACACATAACATACTAGGAGTTACGCAGTTGACGTCAACTCCTTTTGGTGAGTATCAGACTAACACAACCATGCCAATCCAGTCAACAGGAGTGAACCAGCGTGAACCCACCCAAACCTGAGGACACGCACTACATCCACTTCCTCATCGCCAGCCAAAGGGTGTTCACCTGCACCCAAGCCGCCCGATGCCAACCCGAGACACAGGGCACAGCCGCGCACGATGCCTTCACCCGCCTGCTGGCACCGAGACGGAGGCGTTGTGGCAGCCAGCACAGCAGTGGATACACAAGCAGAAGGGGATACGACGACACCATCTTAGACCAGCCCTACGCGCCGCAGATGGAGTGGGTCTGTGACCACTGGAGTGGCAAACACCGTCGCGTGGTCCAAGGCATTTGCCTGTTGAGGTTGCTGTGCACACAAGGGGAGGCGCTCGTTCCCTGTGACTATCGGGTGTATACCAAGAGAGAGACGAAGAACGAGTTCTTTCGGGCGATGCTTGGGGTAGCGCACGCTCGCGGTTTCACACCGAAGTATGAGTTGGTCTTCTGGGGTAGAGAACCTGAAGGCGATACGCGCTTTGGGCTGGCACTTTGTGACGCGGCTCAAGAGCAACCGCTTGGTGAACCCCGATGGGCACGGTAGAGATCGGTGCGCAGGGTCGGATAGTTCCTCTGAAGGCGTTCGGTTTGGTCCAAGTATTTCGGACAGTTTCCTGCAACGAAGACGTGGCATACTGGGCGACGGACGACTGAGAGATGACGGAGGCACAGCGTGCGCAGTGGGAACAGATGGGTTGGGGTATAGAGGAATACCATCGTGCTGTGAAGCAGTGTTGCGGGGTGGAGCGCGCGCAGGTTCGGCAGGCGGTGTGTTAGTTGGGGCACTTGCAGTGTGCGTTGCGTGCCTTTTTACGGTTGGGGTCGTATCGTTTACGCAGCGGGGTGAGTTGGTATGAGGCGAAGCAGCGCATCATTCGGGATGCGATACGTGCATATTGGAGGCATCCCCTCTCTGTCGTGCAGCCAACTGCGTCACTCCTAATTTTATTCATCCCCCATCGCACCGAAATTGCGCACCAGCACGCCGAAGTCGAACAGGGTGACCTCCTCGTCGCCATCCAGGTCGGCATTCGGATTCCAGTTCGGGTCGCTCGGCACGCTACCAAAAGCGGTAACCAGCTGTCCGAAGTCGAACAGGGTCACCTCGTTGTCGTCGTCGATGTCACCGTTGGTCAGGGAGGCGTTCACACCCGTCACATCGTTGTGCACCGTGATCCCACGCACCACCACACGTAGCCAGTGGCTGGCTTTGAAGGCGACGTCATACGTGCCCACCTGCACGTTGGGGATGCTGTAGTTCCCACTGCCATCGGTGTAAATGGTTTCGGTGCGGACGGTACTGCCGTTCTGGCGTAGTTGAACCGTGATGGGCACCTGCGCCGGATCACCGGTATAGTCACGCAGTTGCAGATTGCCACTGATGCGGAAGGCGGTCCGGGTGTCCAGCAGGTACGCTTCCCAACGCCCTGTGGCGGCGTTGGAGCCCTCTCCCACAATATAGCGTCCGTCGGGCGAGATAGCGAAAGCAATATCAAGCCACGAGCCGCTGGTGAGCAGGCTGGCGTAGGTGATATTCAGGTTTTCCATCCCGCCCGACGCCGTCCAGCGAAAGGCACGCCTTTGCCCGTTGGCGTTGAATGCATAGCCGACCACCACCGCGCCGTCCGCAGAAACGCCATACGCATTGCTAAAATCACCGCCCAGCGTGCCGAGATCCTGCATCCCGCCCGATGAAGTCCAGCGAAAGGCACGCCCATTCCCGCTGGCGTTGAATGCATAGCCGACCACCACCGCGCCGTCCGCAGAAACGCCATGCGCCTGGCTCGAATTACCGCCCAGCGTGCCGAGATCCTGCATCCCGCCCGATGAAGTCCAACGAAAGGCACGCACTTGACTGCTGGCGTTGGCTGCCAAGCCGACCACCACCGCGCCGTCCGCAGAAACGCCATACGCCTCGCTCCGAACACCGCCCGGCAGCACGCCGAGATTCTGCATCCCGCCCGACGCCGTCCAGCGAAAGGCACGCCTTTGCCCGTTGGCGTTGAATGCATAGCCGACCACCACCGCGCCGTCCGCAGAAACGCCATACGCATAGCTAAAATCACCGCCCAGCGTGCCGAGATTCTGCATCCCGCCCGATGAAGTCCAGCGAAAGGCACGATCACGCCCGCTGGCGTTGTATGCCCAGCCGACCACCACCGCGCCGTCCGCAGAAACGCCATACGCCTCGCTCCGATCACCGCCCAGCGTGCCGAGATCCTGCATCCCGACACCCGCTACCCAGCGAAAGGCACGCCATTGCCAGTTGGCGTTGTGTGCCCCGCCGACCACCACCGCGCCGTCCGCAGAAACGCCATGCGCCAAGCTCAAATCACCGCCCAGCGTGCCGAGCCAGGTCAGCGATTGCGCCTCTACACGGGTTCCTACACTCAGCAGCACGCTCCATACCAACAGTGCCGACACTACCCGGAGACTGTGCTCTCGTTTCATCGTTCTATTCCTCCTCTCGTTAGTGTGCTGTTTGTGGCGGAGAAGTCCCGCCGCGCCCCCACGACTAAGTGGCGGCAACAAGGTTTCAAGATTTCGGGAAGGGCAATGAGCTCTGCTCGCTGCCATCCCTCTATTCCCATCCAGAGTATACCCAAAAATGTTACAGAGGGAAGGGGTAATTTCGGGGAAAATCGGCGAAATCGTGTATTTGTGTGGAGTAAACCGAAAAGCGCCCTCTGCTTTTTTCACCCTTAGCTGTTTGCGCGGCTGTTCGAAAATCGGGATTGTAGGAACAGAAGGGCGCACACGCCGGTGCGCCCCTACATCCCACCCTGCGCAATCTGGAGGGGCAGACCTGCGTGTCTGCCCCTCGAAAAGAGGAATTTTCGAACACCCTCCACAGGTCTTGACAGATTTTGCAATAGCATACTAAGATAGAAGCAAGGCATAGGAACAAGACCGGGCTTTGGTTTTAAAGAATGCCAAGTTTACGGTTCGAGGTGGCACGATGAGCCGCATTGAGGAATACAAAATAAACATAGTAGTCTGTCAATCGTCAATCTTTGGATACAGACGCTTCAACTTGATGCGAGCATCCGCCGTCGTGAACTGCCAGTCCACACGAACCCCAGACCCATTGCGGGCACGCACCCAGGCTCCCTATCCGACGAGCTAAACACTGACGCGCTAACACGCTGAACTCTATCTCCGCCACGTGGAACCAACTGCCGTGAACCGGAGTGTAGTGGAACTCAAAACGCTGCCGCAAACGCCACGCCTCCTGCGCAGGGAAACAACGACGAGAAATGATGCGTGTTCAGATTGTCCATCACCATCACTATCCGCTCCGCATCCGGATAATACTCATCCGCTACCTGCTGCATCACCTCCGCCCAGTCATACGCCGTGCGACGCGCACGCACCCATACCAAACGCTTGCCCGCCAACGGCTCAAACACCATGAACAGGCTCGCTGTGCCCCAACGCTCATACTCGTTGTCCTCCCGACGTACCTTGCCCGCCTCCATCGGCAACGCCTCCCGGCACTCCCCCAACAACTGCACCGGCATCTCCTCCAAACACAATACCGGATAACGCGCGTCATAGGCACGATGATACAGGTCTAAAATCTCCTCCATCGGACACACAAAAGACGCATTCTGCTCCGGTGGAATGCAAAAGGTCTCTTGCCACCAAGGCTTCAACTCGTTTTTTTCAGCCTCTGACGAATGGTCTCATGAGAGACTTCACCCACTATCCCTAAACGCACCATCTCATCGCGCAACAAACGTAAGGTCCAACTCACCCGACCCTCTGGAGGAGCACTGCACGCCAGAGCAATCCAATACGCCTCCGCTTCCCCGTCCAACTTGCGCGCATACACCCGCTGAGGACGCTTGCGCTCTACCGCACCTACCCGCAGCGTCTGGAACTCGCGACAGACGGTGGTGACGGTCACTGTGCTCACGTCGCACTGCTCCGCAATGACATCATGACGCATCCCCTCGTCTGCCTTGAGCAGAATGCGGGCGCGGGTGATTTGGCGGGCTGGTGCTCTGCCAGAGCGGGTCATGCGCAGCAGTTGCTCTCGCTCTTCGGGTTGTAGATGCACTGCGTAACGTCTCATCGGTTTGACCTCCTTGTGGTAGGGAAAGACTGCTATAGGATACCATAAGATAGAGCATTGACGCACTACTAGTAGGGGCTGTAATACTCGAAAGCAGGCTGGTGTTTCTGTTTGATGGTTGGCCCGTACGATCTTCTTCCTAACAGGGAACGCCTCTTCGTCAACCTTCTCAAAAAACGGTCAATACAGCTTAGTGTGTCTAATATGCTCCTCCTGTTTTACTCCTGTCTTCAGTGTAGATTACTTATCTGGTATAATCGTGTTGAGGTGATTCAAATGGTGGTGCGCAAACTGGTGGGTAGCGAGCGCGCAGGACACCTGGTCATCGAGACATGAGATGAAAGTTCTACAGTACCAACATCTGCAGGCAAAGGTCTGACAGAATACTGGACGTTAGTGGTAAACTTTCTGAAACGCCGTGAAGATTTGAACGATGGCTGTATCCAGAACGCTACAACCCCAAACTCCCATGCTCCAGCAGTACTTCCGCGCAAAGGCGGAGTACCCGGAAGCGCTGCTGATGATGCGCGTGGGCGACTTCTACGAGCTGTACGGCGAGGACGCCGAAATCGCCGCGCGCGAGCTGGAGATTGTGCTCACGGGGCGCGACGACGGCAAAAACGGGCGCGTGCCGATGGCGGGCGTGCCCTACCACGCGGTGGAGCGATACGTCGCCCGGCTGGTGCAGAAGGGCTACAAGGTGGCGCTGATGGACCAGATGGAAGACCCCCGTTTCGCGCGAGGGCTGGTCAAGCGCAAGGTGACCCGCGTGCTCACCCCCGGCACCGTGCTGGAAGACTCGATGCTGGAGGAGCGCAGTAACAACTACCTCGTGGCGGCGGTGGCTGGCGAAAAACTCTCAGGGCTGGGCGTGGTGGATGTATCCACTGGCGAGTTCCTCGCCACAGAGATCAGCGGAGAAACCAGCATCGCGCGCATCGTGCAAGAGATTGTACGTTTGCAACCGGCGGAGTGTCTTGTGCCCAAAGACGCTACCGACCTCGCCGCGGCGATTGAGGAGGCGTGTGGAGCCACCGTCACCCTGTACGACCCACAGGATTACGCCGACCGCCACGACGCCCGCCAGCTGCTGCTGCAACATTTCCAGACGCAATCGCTGCGCGGCTTCGGCTGTGAACATTACTCAGTGGGCTTGGAAGCGGCGGCGATGGTGCTGCGCTACCTCAAGCGCAATCAGGTATCCGCCCTGCAGCATATCCGCACCCTCTCCACCTACTCGGTGGACGGCTTCATGTATCTGGACGCGGCGGCGCGACGGAACCTCGAGCTCACCCGCTCACTGGTGGACGGCTCGCGCAAGGGCACGCTGATGGAAGTGCTGGACATGACCCGCACCGCGATGGGCGCGCGCCTGTTGCGCCGCTGGCTGGATGAGCCGCTGCAGAGCGTGGAGGCGATTGAAGAGCGTTTGGACTGCGTGCAGGAGTTTGTGAACGACTCGCTCACGCGTGAGGAGGTGCGCCACCAGCTGGGCAGATTGGGCGACCTGGAACGGTTGACCTCGCGCATCGCGACGGGCGTGGCATCGCCACGTGATCTTGCTGCCCTGAGGCAATCCCTGCAGGTGTTGCCCGAACTGCACGCCGCCCTGCAACCGGTAACGATACCGCGCCTGCAACACCTGCGCGAAGCCATCCGCGGACTGCCCGACCTGGTGGGCTTCCTCGCCCGCGCCATTGTGGACGATCCACCTGCCACCCTGAAGGACGGCGGTGTGATTCGCGACAGCTTCCATGCCGAATTGGACGCCATCCGCCGCGCGCAACGCGAGGGCAAGCAGTGGATCGCCGAGCTGGAACTGCGCGAGCGCGAACGCACGGGCATCCCCTCGCTGAAGGTGGGCTACAACGCCGTCTTTGGTTACTACATCGAGGTTTCCAAGCCGCACCTCTCCAAAGTGCCCGCCGACTACATGCGCAAACAGACCACCGTCAACGGCGAGCGCTTCATCACCCCCGAGCTGAAGGAGATGGAGGCGCAAATCACGGGGGCGGAAGAGCGTGCGCTCCTTCTGGAGCAGGAGCTGTTCAGCATGGTGCGCGAGGAGGTCGCCCTGCACGCGCCGCAGATACTGGACATCGCCCGCGCCATTGCCGATCTGGACGTGCTGTCGAATTTCGCCGAGGTCGCCGTGCGCTACGACTATCATCGCCCGATGGTGCATACGGGCACGCACATCCGTATCCGCGAGGGCAGGCATCCCGTGGTGGAGCGATTCGGCGGGCAGACCTTCATCCCCAACGACTGTGTGCTGGACGATGAGCAGCGCATGATGGTGCTCACCGGTCCTAACATGAGCGGCAAGAGCACCTACCTGCGGCAGGTCGCGCTGATTTGCCTGATGGCGCACATCGGTAGCTTTGTGCCTGCCGAGGAGGCGGAAATCGCACTGATTGACCGCATCTTCACCCGCGTGGGCGCACACGACGAGCTGGCAACGGGGCAGTCTACCTTTATGGTGGAGATGACCGAGACCGCTACCATCCTCAACCATGCTACCGAGCGCAGTCTGGTGGTGCTGGACGAAATCGGACGCGGAACCAGCACCTACGACGGTCTTGCTATTGCCTGGGCGGTGGCGGAGGCACTGGTGCAGATTGGCTGTAAGACCCTGTTTGCCACGCACTACCACTACCTGAACGAGCTGGCGAACCTGATGCCCGGTGTGCGCAACTACCGCGTGGCGGTCAAAGAGCAGGGCGAGCAGATTATCTGGCTGCACAAGGTGCTGCCCGGCGGCACGGATAAGAGCTACGGCATCCAGGTGGCACGCATGGCTGGGGTGCCCCCAGAGGTGGTGGCGCGGGCGCAGGAGATACTGCGCGAGCTGGAACGGCAGTCCTCGCAACGCGGCGGTGTGGCGAGCGCGATCGCCCCCGACGCCGAGGCGGTCTCCAGCGTGAAGGTGAAGAAGCAAAAATTGCAGCTGACCCTCTTTGAGGCGGAGAAGCATCCCATCCTTGAGGAGCTGGAGAAGATGGATGTCACCACTCTCTCACCTCTGGAAGCGTTATTGAAAATCAACGAGTGGAAGAAGCAAATCCGATCATGAGTTTGGCGGGTCGCATCCACCGATGCATTTCTGGATGGACGCTGCAGTGCAGGGAGGAGATATGTTCACCGAATACCGAAGCGACGACTGGCAATACTACAAGATGGAGTATCACCGTCCCCACCAGCCTCTGGAACCGCTGGAGCAGGAGATAGAGGTGGTGGATGAGGCATTGCACGTACTGAAAAATGCGGGGGTGCTGCCCCACACCCACTACGACCATGAGAAGTTCCTCGCTTTTCGTCGGGCGGTAGCGGAGCAGTTTGAAATCCCCTGGACCGCCATCACTCCGCGCATGCAAAGGCTTTTGTACGCCATCAACGCTATCGTGCAGCCGAAGGTGATGATTGCAGCGGGCGTTTTTTGCGGAAATACCTTTATCTCCAACGCGGGCGCGGCGGTGGGACCGGGCGCGTGTTACACTGCAGAAGACCTTGTTGGTGTGGAAATCAAGCCCGAAGAAGCCGCTCGCGCGGAGCGCAATGTACGACGCATCGACCCCACCGGTGTAGCGCGAATCGTGGCGGCGGACGCGGTAGACGTGGTAGCGCAGTACGATCGCCCCATAGACCTGCTGTATCTGGACGCAGACGGTGACGGAAGGCGGGGCAAAGGCATTTATCTGGATATTCTGGAATCCGCGTGGGATAAGTTGCATCCGGGCAGTGTGGTGCTGGCGCATAACAGTGTCAACTGCGCCGAGATGCTGAAACATTACCTCGCCTTTGTGCGCGACGAAAAGAACTTCCGCGCCAGCGTGAACGTGGTGCTGGATGGCGAGGGGCTAGAGGTGTCGGTGCGCTAGCATTCGCCGTGCTGGTAAGGTATAATGGCGATAGATTCGAGCGGAGGAGACACATGTTGAAGGCGTATCTGACCGGGTATCTGGACACGGTGCAGCATCTGGTGGCACAGGTTCCCGTTGAGCAGGTGGAAAACATCGTGCTGCGCCTGGTAGACCTGTACCAGCGGGGAGGCACGCTTGCGCTGGTGGGTAACGGAGGAAGCGCCTCCACTGCCTCACACATTGCGAACGACTTCCAGAAGTGCCTGTATGACCTGTTTGGAAAGCCTTTCCGTTGCCTGGCTCTAACCGACAGCATCTCCATCATTACCGCCTGGGCGAACGACACCGACTACACCAACGTGTTCGCACCACAGGTGCGTACCTGGTTGGGCAAGGACGATGTGCTGATCGCGATCAGCGGCAGCGGCAATTCGCCCAATGTGCTGCGAGCGGTAGAGGCAGCGAAAGAGCAGGGGGCGTATACTATCGGGCTGACGGGCTACCGGGGTGGGAAGCTCGCTGCGATCGCGCACGAGAGTATCATCGTGCCCTGCGAGAATATGCAGCAGATTGAGGATGTGCACATGATTCTCGTGCATCTGTTCTTCTCGGGAATGCGCGAGCGAATTGCCGGAAGGGTGTGAGTAGTGCTCATTCTGAGCATGGTTGCGGCAGGGGCACGCTCTGCGTGCCCCTGTACCACGGTTTACAGCTTGATCACCCACTCGTTCTTGCCGCGCTGGAGGGTAAACTGCTGCGTGCGTTTGCCGGCGGGTGAGTTGACGGTCACGCGGTAATCGCCCAGAAAGCCGCGCATTTTCGCCTCCCCGCGCGTGTTAGTGCGCAATGTATCCTGCGTCCACCATTTGCCCTTAATCAGTCGCATCAGGCGGTGGTACACGGGTTTCGGGCTGAGGTCGGCGCGAACCAGCCCCGCAGGCGCCCCCATCCACCCGCCGTCCATGAAATCCCACCAGGTGATGGCTTCTACGGCTGGATGCGAGAAGAGAATAGTATAGAACTTCTCCACGTAGTCCGCCTGACGTGCTTCACCCTCTGGGGTGGTGGGCCAGGGGCGCGGGCGATTGAAACCATGTTCGCCGGACAGCACGGTGGCTTCGGTGAAGTGCAGCGGTTTGCCGAAGCGCGAATAGGTTTCGCACACCTGCCACGCTCTCTCCAGCGGCCACTCGCCCCCGTGCATGTGGGACTGGATGCCGATAGCGTCGAAAGGAGCCTTGCGTCGTATGAGCTCCTCCACCAGCTGCTCGAAGGCAGGACTGATGTTAAAGTCGTTGTAGAGCAGGATGGCTTTCGGGTGAGCCTCGCGTGCCCATTGCAGACACTCTGTCACCATCGCAGCCGCGCCATCGCGTTTCACCCAGTTGCCCACACCGTTGTTGAATCTCTCGGAGACGGTAGCCTCGTTCACCACATCCCAGCGGTCTATCAGCCCTTTGAACTGGGAAATAATCTCCTTCACACGGTCTCGCAAGAGCGGCTTCACCGCGTCCACTTCGTTGGGTGCCCATTGGGGAAAGACCTCATGCCAGACTAAAGGATGTCCCTTGGTGATAATGCCTCGCTGCTGGCACCAGCGAGCGATGCGCTCCTGCAAGTCGCGCCCTTTGCGACCGCGCTCCGGTTCATAGGCGCCCCAGTAGAAAGCCAGCGTCGCGTAGTTCAGCAGGGCGGCGAACTGACTCCCGTACTTTTCGTGCTGTTCGCCCTGGTAGTTGAACAGGGGGAAGATATTGCAGCCGAACAAAAAAGCATGGCGTGTCTGCTGGACTTCCACCTGTGCGCCCTCTATCGGCTTCCCTTGTTTATTCACCACTTTCACGGTGACATCCGCCTTACGAACCTTCTCGATGCGACTGTCAGCGGTAGCGAGTAAATCCTGGGCGTTCATCGGTAACCTCCTGTGTTCCTTCGAGCATTAAGACAATACACTTTTTGACGTCGCTGGGGGGTGTTCCTTTCCGGAGAAGAAGGGATGGTGCACCTTTATGCCCGTATGAGTCTGCTCCTGTCACCATGCTGTGTTCGGCGGGGGTTGACAACCTCCGCTTGGCGGTGTATAACTGATTCATCCCGGGAGGGGAGGTGTGAACGATGGTTCGCAGGCTATCGTGCATTGTTTTGTTTGTTATCGCGGCGCTGGTCGCCCCGGCGAGGGATGAGCAAACTCCCCTGGTGCTTGCGGTCTCCGATTTCGTCGGTGACAGTTCTGCTCTCTGTCAGGCGGCGACTGAGATTGTTCTGACCGACCTTGCCAAGTCGCGCAAGATCACTCTGGTGGAAAGGGCGCAGCTGAGGCAGGTATTCAGTGAACTGCGCTTGCAGAGGACGGGGCTCACCGAAAACGGCGAGATGGCGCGAGCGGGCAAAATCATCGGGGCAACCCACGTCGTGATCGGTAGCCTCAGCGTCAACGAGCAGAGGCTGATTCTGAACGCCCGAGTGCTGGATGTGCGCACCGGCGCGCTGTATGCCGGCGCAGCGGTGAACGTGGAGGGCTGGAGCGACGAGCTTTTCGCGCTGGCGCACGAGCTGGCGAATCGTCTGCACTATCAGCTGACCGGGGAAAGCCTGCCCGGTTGCGCTGTGCCCCCTGCGGTTTCCCCTACAGGTGAGACCTCCCCCGATACGAACCTTGTCCTGCGCAGTACCCCGTCGATGCCTGCACCCGATTGGGAAAACCTGCCGGAAAGCGCGGCGATTGCCCGTGCGCTGGCGAGGGGCTGGATGAGGCTGTTTGCCGATGGCTCGTTCCGTCCGTACGAGCTTGTAACGGAACGTTACTTCTACGAAACCCTGCGCCGCCTTGCCCGGCGTTACCACAGGGACGATACACGCTACTTCCCCTCGGGTGACGGCGATAACCATATTAGCCGAATGGATGCAGCACGTATTCTGGGTGCGCTGGTTACAGGCAACAAACCCACCTATTTCCTGGACGTACCCGAGTGGGCAGTGGCATGGCTGGGCAATACGCCGCGTAAGCCCCTCACCCGCGCCCAGTTTGCGTTGCTGCTGAAGATGGCGGAAGAGCAACTACAGCACAAGATAACGCCTGCTGTGGCAGTACCGTCTGTAACTGCGGGGGCATGATAAACCTAGACTAGAAAGGAGGATGTGTTATGTGGCGGCTATGGCTGCTAGGTCTCCTGCTCTGTGCCGGGATGGTCCATGCTGCGGGGGAGGTCATCGCAGTCAGCGACTTTGCAGGTAAGCCGGTGGAGATTGGGCAGGCGATCGCGGAGACTCTGGGCACGGATTTAGCGAAATCGGAGCGTATCACGTTGGTGGAGCGTGCACAGCTCGGTCAGGCGTTGCGGGAGCTGCGTCTCCAGAGCACCGGTTTGACGGAACCCGCTCAAGCCCGAAGGGTGGGCAAACTGGTCGGCGCCGACGCGATTATTGTGGGCAGTTTCTACACGCACGGCGACCAGATAGTCATCAACGCGAGGGTAGTGGATGTCCGCACCGGCAAGGTGATGGCAGGAGGGGCGGAAAACGTGCGGGGCAAGATCAACAACCTGCATGCTCTGCTCGGCGATCTGGCAAACCGTCTGCACCTGCGGTTGACGGGGCAGGAGCTGGCTTCCGTGGAACCCAATGACGATAAACCTCCGTCTGAGAACGTGCGGATAGTGGATGCGAAAGATGACCCGGAGATACTGTATGTAGTGCAGCAGGGCTGGATGCTGGGGACGCCGGACGGCTACTTCTTGCCGGATAAGCCGGTGACAGTGGGCGATTTTGCACGGGTGCTCTCCCGTCTTGCCACCGCACGAAAATGGGAGGGCAAGCTGGAGGTAGATACCTCGCGCCCCGGCGACCTGATGAACGCGCTGCGCGCCGTGGTCGCGCTGACCCGAATGGCTCTTCCCCCCGAACAGTTTGTCGAGCAGCCTTACGCAGAAGGCGCACTCGCGCGTCTTCCACCCTGGGCACGTCCGTATGTCTATCAGGCGCTGCAACCGGGTTACATCCATAGTATTGAGGAAACCTTACAGCATCAAGTGCTGACGCGTCGACAGCTGGCGTGGCTCCTGACCCGTTTAGTTCCACCACCCCCGACCGTGCGGGTAACTTTTAATCAGTGGACAGGGCTGATAGTGGATGCCAGGGGATTAGGGGCGCGGCGCAGTATCAATCCGGTGGTGGTAGATATCCAGGGGAACAAGATTTACCCGGACGTGAACAAATTGCCGCCAATGGAATACATCCAGCAATATGGCATCGTAGATTTCGTGAAAACGGAGGATCAAAGCCAACGAGCGGGCGAGAACCCGGTATATGTTCGCGCGATAGGCGTGAAAGGTGTCGGCAAAGATAATGTGGTCATCACCACTGAGGACGCCGAACGTGTTCGGGAAGCCGCAAAGCAAAGTGACTTTCTCAGATTCTGGCGAGTGGTCATTCTGGTGGACTAAAATGCGCTCGCTCATGGCTATACTTGCCCTTGCGCTGGCTGGCACTGCCTTTGCAGGAGCGCAATCCGAGGTAGAAATCATCGCCTCCGGCATGGCAGCAATCGGCAGCGACCGCGCTGCAGCGATAGAGGAGGCAGTGCTGGATGCCAAGCGCAACGCGGTAGAGCAGGCGCTGGGTGTGCTGGTAGACTCGGAGGCTGTGGCACAGAACTTCGAGGTCGTCTGGGAAACGATACGCACCCGCAGTCAGGGCTACGTCAAACGGTGGGAGTTGCTGGGCGAGCCGGAGTGGGATACACGCAATGGACTGGTCAAAGTGCGGATTCGAGCTGTAGTCAGCACTGCGGACGCAGTCAAGGACCTCTGGGAAATACCGGAGGTGTACGTCGCCTTAGAGCGTCCCCGCGTCGGCGTGAAACTACTTGCTGCCGATACACGGCAGCCTGAGCCGGTCAGTACTGCTGCACTGGTACACGCTCTACGGGTACGGGGCTTCGATGTCGCGGAGGGTTCAAGCAACCCCGCAGAGGTGCTGATAACCGGCACGGTGCGCACGGAAACAGGGATCCGCCTGGGTGACCAGGAAGCCCCGTATGGGCTGGGCAAAGTGGTAGCGACCCAGAAGGCGTACGGCGAGGTGCGCGTGGTGTGGGCGGATACAGGGGCGGTGATTGTGCCTCCTTTTCGCTGGGAGGCGACCGGTTTCAGTTTCGATTCGAACGAGGCAGCGCGTCGGGAAGCCCTGCAAACGCTGGGAAGGGAGCTGGTGGAAGAGGGTAAAGCGGCGCTGGGGCAGCGGGTCCTGAGCGCATGGATCGGTCAGCTGCAGAACGGGTTGCGCGTGCGGCTGGTGGTGCGTGGAGCGGACTATCGAACCCTTTCTCAGTTTTCAGACAGGCTGCGCGGGGTTCGAGGCGTGGTGAGCGTGGAGCGTGAGCGCATGGAGGCGGGTGATGGGGTGGTGGATGCTGTGGTGCGGTTGACGCCCGCTCTGTTCCGCAGGCAGCTGCTGCGCCTGCAGGTAGGTGGTAAGCGAGTGGTTCTTTTGCGCTATTCGCCCAGCTTGATTCGTCTGGCGTTACGATGAGGGCAAGGGACTGCCGAACGAGCGCTGACGAATCGAACGCAAAGACAGGAAAACACGAAGGAGGTTTTCGGAGATGAGGTACGGGGTTATGTGCATCGTCCTTGTCGTATGCGCGACGGCGCTGGCGCAGGGCAAGGCGCCGCAGAGCCAGATGGTAGGTCTGGTAGAGAAAATCGGGGATAAAGGTAAGATAGACTGGCAATACGGCGTCATCTACGGCAAGGGCATCGGCGCGATACCGACCAACGAGCCCAACAAAGCGAAGGCGTATCTCAAGGCACGCCGCTATGCCGTCATGACGGCTCTGGAGAACCTGCTGATGGTGACGGACAGGGTGCGTGTGGACGCCACTGCCTATGCGGAAGACTTCGAGGTGCAGAACGAACGGATTCGCACCGAGGTTCGCGGCTTTGTGAAGGGTGCAGAGGTGGTGAACGAGCGAACCATAACGCTCAACGGTGCGCCGGCAGTAGAGGTGACGATGGCAGTACGTCTGTACGGTGAGGAGGGGCTCAGCCGGATTATCCTGCCGGAGGTGGCGGCGAAGTCTTCCGAGCCGAGTGCGCCTCTACCGGTGGTGACCAAACCTGTGGCGCAACCTGTTGCTCCTCCGCAGGTTGCCAGTAACGCCTATACCAGCGTCATCATCGACACACGCGGGTTGGGCATCCGCCCTGCGATGAGCCCGAAGATTCGCCGTACGGACGGCAGTGAGGTGTGGGGCACGGTCAACGCCAGCCCGGATTTTGTGATTGAGCAGGGTATCGTGGCATATGCGAAGACGCTGGAAGAGGCAAAGGCGAACCGGCGTGCGGGAACCAACCCGCTGATTCTGCGGGCGACAGGTTATGCCAAAACGCCCGGGCGCTGCGACCCGGTGCTGTCGGACAACGATGTCCGCCTGCTTCTCACCGCGAACGAATCCTCGGGCTTTCTGAACGATTACCGCGTGATTTTTGTGGTGGATTAAGAGAGGGGTGAGGCTTCTGCGGACCGCAGAAGCCTCCTCCCTTCGATTTATCGCGGCGCAATCGGTCGTCGCGCGGAGACGACCACTTCGTACCACAACGTCTGGTACTGCGCTCCAATCTCAATAACCGCTCTCCCAGCGGGGTCACTGCTCACAGGCAGTTTCGCCTTGCGTGCGCCACGCCCGTTCAGCGCGTACACCTGCACCGCGCTGGCAGGCATCGGCAGGGTGATGCGTGCAGGGATGCCCTCTACCAGTGTGGGCGCGGTGCCCCAGTTATCACGCACCGTCACGCGGTTGTCGCCCAGTTCCTCCCAGCCCCAACCGGTGTTTTGCACATAGCCGGTGGCGGTGATGAGCAGTTGCGTGTTCTGCGTCACCTGCGAGGAGAGCGCCCCCTGCTTCACGGTGAGGGTGATCACCCCGAACCCGTTCTGGCGGGTATTGCCCGGCTCTATCTGCACGCCGTCGCCCAGGTCAAACTGCCTGCCACCGCCAAAACCGATGACCGCCTTTGTGCGAGGGGAAGCGATGGTCAGCACGCCTTTGCCGGAGACGCTCCAATCCCAGCGTAACTGACCGGTATCCGAAACGAGCACATTGCCCGACGTATCTACCTGGTCGGGGCGCAGAGCGCCTGGGGGCGGAGACTGCCCTTCTACCACGACAGCCACACGATGCTTCAGCGCTATCTCTCCGCGCAGCCCTGCATCCGAGCCGTCCACCAGACGCCACGCCCAGCTGTTACGCAGGGCATCTATCTCCTGCTCTCTACTCAGCGGCACCGTCACCAGCTGACGGGCAGGTGCGACATCGCCCCGCAGGAACATCGCTCCAGCGGAAACAAGGCTCATCCACTGCGTGGGATGCTGGTCGATATCGAAGAAGCCGGTAATCTTGCGAGCGTCCAGATTCTCCCGACGGTGTGCGTAGGTGTAAAAGTAAATGGCGTCCCAATCCTGCAGTAACCCATACGCCGCTGCGATGAGTAGCCCCTCGCTGGTGTAGGTATTCGGGGCGGGGTGGTTATATTCGCTGAGTGTATGCGGTTTGCCGAGCACGCGCTTTGGTGCGAGCCAGGTGAGTGTGCCTCCGCGTTCATTCACCATCGCCAGGTTGCGGATGAACCAGTTGCGACTGTCCCAGCTTCCACCCGGAAATTCGGGGTGTTGCCAGTAGGAGTGAGTATCCACCAGGTCCATCTGCGCCATCAGGTTGGGCGTGGTGCACCCGACAATGGTGCCGGTGACCAGCGCACGTACGCCGATGTCCTGCTTCAGGTAGCGGTAGAGGCTGTTCCAGTACCTTTCTTCTGTATCCCGCAAGAAACGCAACCAGTCTTTCTGAACAGGTTCAGGAGTCACTCCCCAGTTGCTGCGCTGTACATTGGCGACGGTTTTCGCCTCCAGCGTTTGCCCCTCTGGCAACACACGCAGAGTACCGCCCGGACGCAGCGACACCCCTGTCATCCAGTATGTGCCTGTTTGCAATCCCATTCCGCTGAAAAGCACGCGGGCGTTTGTATCATTCTGCGAGACCACGAAGGTATACTCAAATCGCTGCCAGGAGGTGGTCAACGGCACCGCTATCCAGGGACCCAGTGCCCACCAGGGGTCATGCGCCATCGCTACGGCAACAGTGATGCTGCGACTGGTATTGGCTCGTGCCCAGAAGGAGAGGGTGTAAATTCGTCCGCCCTCTACCGTCAGCCCCGGCTGGGTCCACTGCACATGCCAGCTCTCCGTGCCCGGCGTGGTCACCTCAATGCGCACGGAACGTGTGTATCCCGGTGGCGCGCTGGTGGACTGAGTAGCAGAAGCCTGTGCTCCTGCGTGCTGTTCCAGAATCCAGCCGTTCAGACCATTGGTGTAATCTCCGTTGGTCAGCATTTCGCCACCCAGCGGCTCGCTGCGCTCACCCCATGCCTGACGCAGGTTCTGCGTGTTGCCGTATTTGGCAATCAGCCACTCGTTCCACTGGCGTTGCAGGTCAGCCTGGAACACCGCAGGGATGCGGTCGGTCACGCCTCCCAGGAAACCGTGAACCAGCCCGTTTTCGTTGTTGATTTCCACGAAAGCCACTGCGGGGTCTTGAGCGTAGGTCAGTCCGGTGTAGGGGTTTCGGTGGGTCAGTAACAGACGCGCGTACTCTTTCTGCAGTTCCAGCATCGGCTGGTAGAAAAAGCCTATCACATGCTGGTCTTTCATGTCGGTGACGCTGTCTATTTCTGCCGGCAGCCCGTCGCGGGAGGAAAACAGGCGATGTACCACCAGATTCAGGTTGGCGTACACCCCCACTTTCTTCAGTTGCGCAAAGAAATAGTCCAGATTGTCCAGCGCCTGCGTGTTCAGTTGGCGTGAACCTCCCGCTGCGTAGTTGATCAAAGAGGGATTTGCCCAGGGTGCGTCCATGTGGTGAAATCGCACCACGTTCACCCCGGCTTTTGCCAGGCGCAGGGCAACCTTTGGCGCGTTGGTTTTGTGCTGAAAGCAGGCATCAGCGGTCATGTTGACGCCCCAAAAACGGATACGCTGGTTGCCCACATACAGATGTCCGTCTGAACCCACATGCACATGCCCAAACTTGCCCGCAGGGCGGTGGAGCAAGACGCTCATATCCGCAACACCTGAGGGGGCGGTGTCCCAAGGCACCACGAAGGGAAAGATATCCTGCTGTGCCAGTACAGTACTTGCCATCAGCAGCAACAGAGAAAGCGTGCAGATTCTCTTCATGGAAAAACCCTCCTTACATCTCAGAAGAGACTTACCTACCCAGAGGTAACCCCGGCATAGATGGCAACTTGAGGGACCCTCCCACGGCGGAGACAATACTGCTCAGCAGGTCGCATTTCCACTTGCCGTCCTCACCCTTGACCATAATCACGTCCCATCTGTCCTCTTTGCCTCCGCGCGTGACGGTGGTTTTCACTGTTGCCCGGTTTTCCTGAGTGGTTACTTCGTTGATGGAGTAGGCATCGATGGTGACGTCCAGACCCAGTTGCTTCGCCATGTTGAACATCTGCTCCACGTCCTGTCCGCTTTGGACGAACCCCAGGAAGCCCGTCCACTGGCAGGACTGATATATTTTCTCGTAGTTCTTTGCTTTCAGGGCGTCTAGAAACTGGCGAGCGGCGTACTGAGGCGAACGCAGAAAAATGAAGTAGTACCAGCTCGCCGCGCCAATGGCTGCGAGCAGGATAATAACCAGTATCGCGGCGACCGCTCCACCACCTTTGCCACTGGAGCTTCGGGACGGGGCTGGCGCGCTCCGTTGTACCTGAGGAGCCTCTTTCGCCACTTTAGCGATGCGCTCTGCTTCCTCGCCCGTCAACGGGGCAAAGCACACACTACATGCCGCTAACCCTTCCTTCACTTCCGCGCCGCATTTCGGACATTTCATTGCCAATTCCCTCCTTGTGGATTAAGTCAGCCCCTCACGCAGCCGACGGTCGTACTCCGCCCTGCGCGCGGGGTCGGAAAGGATGTCGTAGGCGGCGTTGATTTGCTTCATAAGCTCCTCTGCCCGCTGTCGTGCCCGCGCATCCGGTTGCTTATCGGGATGATACTTCAGCGCGAGCTGCCGGTATGCGGCTTTAATCACCTCCGGCGAGGCGTTCGGGCTCACCTCCAGCAGGTCGTACAACGTGTTCTGGGCGCGGGGCGGCTCTGAGCGTGGAGGCGGTGCCTGGTAGGTGGTGTGCTGATAGGAGTAGGTCGTTTTGCCCTGTCGCGACATCGCCCACAGCGACCACAGGAACACCAACCAGAAGACCGGGTACTTCCACGCCAGTATCAACGAAATCAACGCCACCAGACACATGCTTGCACACCTTTTATCCGTTGCTCCACTCTATGTTACACGAAACGTGTGCCACAGGGCAAGAGGTAAGGGTAGGGGGGTGAATCCGCGTGCGGGGTCTCATCGCGCCACAGAGTGGCACAGCCATCCGAATGCGAAGGAACATGCTGGCTTCGGAGGCGAGAAGCCCCCGAAGCCGTTCGGAAGCAGATTAATCACCACCGTGCGACAGGTACGCTTCCACCATAATCAGATAGTGTTCGCCCACCTGTTGCACAATCTGTAGCAGGTCCTGCATGGTGGAGACCTCTTCCACCTGCTCCTTCACGAACCAGTCCAGGAACTCCTGAGCGGCGTAGTCTTTCTGCTCAATCGCCATCGTCATCAGGTTGTTGATATGCTGGGTGACTTCCAGTTCCCACTGCAGAGCGAGCCGCACCGCTTCCTCAGCGCTCTGGAAATCGCTCTTGGGGGCTTCAACAGCCGGCACTTCTACTTTGCCGCTCACATCGTTCAGGTATTCCACGAACTTCATCGCGTGCTCGCGTTCTTCTTCGGATTGCTTGAAGAACAGTGCAGCCAGCTTCTTCAGCGCACGTCCGTCGAAGTAGGATGCGATGGCGATATACTGATGCGACGCGAACAGCTCGCGTCCAATCTCCTCGTTGAAGGCTTTGTTCAGTTCTGGGCTGATGAGCATTGTTCTCCTCCTCTTGGACTCCCGCGAGATGTGGGTGGATTTCCCTGTCACAGTTTACTCGTTTTGCATCTGTCTTTGCAAGCGCCGGTAGAAGCGGCGCACCTTCTGGCGGTTCCTGGAAGCGTCGGGGGATGCCTGCAAAGCGTGCACCAATTCCCGGCACTGCTCGTAAGAGAGGTAGGGAATCATCTCTTTCACGCGAGCGACACAGTGGGGAGGCAACAGCAGTTCGCTCATTCCCACCCCCACGGCGAGCGGTATCAGCCATTCGCTATCTGCTCCCAACATCATACCCCGCGCCAATAGCCGTGTCTGTGCAAACAGCGTCAGGTTTTCTACCTCTTGTAACCACTCCGGCTGAAACCACGAGCGCACTTGGGCTTCTCGCAGGTAAAGGGCGCGGATATGAGCCACGTCGGGAATATCTGGCAATGGGGAAAAGGACGTCCAGCCGCCCAGCAATGCCTCCTGAAAGAGCAGCGCGCCTTGCTCCTCCTCCAGCATGTTCTGCGCTTGCTGGAGGCTATCCAGAAAGGCATACACTTCGCTTTCCTGCAGAGAAGGCAGCACAAAGGTAACAATCATCTGCAAAGTAGCCTCGGCGATAGCACGCCAGAGAGCTTCGTCAGGCAGCACAGGCAGTTCCAGCAGCAAGCACTTCCCTGCTGCACCCTGCAACAGGGCATGCAGAGCCGCTGGATTCAGCAGGCACTGCTCGCTGGCATAAGCGTCCAGGAACGCGCCGTCTGCTCCTGCCTCCAGCGACTGCACCGCCTGTTGCCAGTCGTCGCTGACAGCGATGGTGCGAATGAGGTGGTCGTCCAGCGTGCGGGCGGTTTCGTGCGTCCATCCCAGCACATAGCGTTTGCCGCTGGGGTGCATCTCCTGCCTTTGGTACTGTGTCATCAGGCGCATATCGGGGTCCACAATGAGCACACCGCGATTGGCGTCTACAATCACGATGTCGCCGTCGCGCACATTCAGCAGCAGCTGGTTCACTCCCACCAGCGCAGGCACGCCGATAGCGCCGCCTTCCGGCAAAGCGGGGCTTTCTGCCACCATTGCGCTCACGCCCGCGCCCGCCCGCCAGAGCGCCTCGCCTAACGCGATATCGCGACATACCGCTACGAACCCCAGATGCTCCCGATGGCGCGATTCGTAAGCAGTGAACAGGTCCAGGGTAGCTCGCAGATCGCTGGCGCGCAGCACCATCGCTGTTCCCACAGCGATGCCACGTGAAACGGGTTGTCCGGTGAGCTTGAGCATGGCTGGCTCACCTCGTCACTGAACCCTGTTGGGGCGGTGGAGCAGGTGTGGGTGTCTCCTCTGTGGTTTCTTCTTCCTCTTCCACGAATATCACCATTTTGCCCGGCTGCGTAATCTTCAGCCACTCGTCGCCTTCCTTCACCGAGACAAGGATTTCGGGAGCGGTGAGCTCCTGTCCTTTCTCGTCCACACCGTGCACGTCACCGACCAGCTGCACCTGCTCCGTGCGCGAGTTGTACACCGCCTTCTGCGCGGTGAGGGTGCGTGTTTTGCCGCTTTCCTTCAGCAACTGCACCATCTTCAGGTTGCCGGTCAGGGTGATGATTTTTTTCTGGTACAGGTTCTCGGCGCGGTCACAGGTGATTTGCACCGGCTCGCGCATTTCGGTCTTGAGGGAGCGTGTTTCTTCGCTGGTGGGCTGGGTGTTCGCTGGCTGCGACTCTTTGGGCTTCACCAGGATTTGGACGTTGCCTTCCAGGATAGCTCGCTTCTCTTTGAGCTCGATGGTGAGCCTGTCGGCAGATAACTCCACGCGCGGGTCGGTGACGCGCAAATTGCCCGTGGCGTGGATCACCTGCGCCTCGATATCCTGCTCTGCGCGGTCAGCGGTCATCACGGTATCACCGTCGCGGATCACCAGTCCTTCGCCAATGCGCGTTCTGCCCTGCTGTTCCTCTAACCGTTTGAACTCCACCTCCACCCGCCGGGTTTTGGCCTGTTTTTCGTTCGCGTTCTGCTTTGCAGGCTCCGTTTGCAGAAAGGCGATGGGTTCCAGCGAGGTGCGCATCACCAACCGCACCCCTTCGGCAACGAGGCGCTTTTCCCCGCCCAGATAGCGCAAAGCCTGCGCAGTGAACTCGCCATCGCGCAGGGTTCCCTGAATGATGCCCATACATTGCAGCTCGCGCTTCTGGTCGCGCCATGTGGCTTGCGAGCAGGTTATCTGCACGGGGGTGCCGTACAGGCGAGCATCTGCTACTTGCAGAAAACGCGATGCACCTTCGTATACCGCTTGCGCAGCGGTCAGTCGCCACGCCGGATTGCCGTTGTCGTAGAGCACCGCTTCTTGCACGCCATCAATCAGCCATCGCTGGCGGTCACGGGAAAGGTCGGCGCGTTTCACCTTCATGCGCCATAGCAGCTGGTTGAGCTGCCTCGCGCGCACTTCGGTGTCGGTGAAACGCACCAGCACATTGCCCATACCGGCGTCGGCATACAAGGGGTTGAGACGCGCGAACGGGTCTATCTGCTGAAGCCGGTGGACACACCACGCCAGCCCGGCAATGCACACCAGGGCAAGAGCCGAAGGTATCGCCGCACGCCAGTTTCTCATTTCCCATCTGTTAGACGAGCGGAACGGGGTAGAGTTACCGTCTGGCACGCGCCAGCCACTTCTGCCAGATGAGGGGGTCGGTCAGCATTTTGATAAACACGCCCCCTACCACCGACCGTGCCTGAAAGCCCACTTGTCTGCCATCGTGCGTCCAGTACCAGTCAGTGAGCGGCACCCGACTGGGTGTCTCGTTCATCCACCGCCATATCGCGTCGATGAACAGGTTGAAATCCTCGCGCGACTCCGTCAGTGTGGCGGTCCATACCGTCCAGTCCAGTTTGGTGTACTGGCTCCGGTTATCCAGCGGCAACCCGTAAGGGTTCATCTTCGTTTTATAATACGCAATCTCTTTGCGGGCGACTTCCTTCGGGAAGAGGTGCAGAGCCAGCAGGTCGTCCCAGACAAGGTTATATTTCTGGCTCCAGGTGCCCGGCTTGTCGAAGGCGAGGCGGTAGTGGTCGCCATCGTCCGCCATGCGCATCCACTGCTGCGCCATTTGCTGCGCCAGATGGTGGTACTCTTCTGCGCGGGCGGTATCGCCCACCATTCGGCAGAGCATCGCGTAGCCGCCCAGAGCCAGTATCGCTTTCAGTGAGAGATTGGTATTGTGCGCGAGGTGTCCGGCGAAGTCGTCGGTGCAGAGCTGGTTCTCCGGGTCCAGTCCCTTTTCGCGCAGGTACTCCGCCCACTGGGTGAGCAGGTTCCAGTACTTCTTCGCGTAATCGGCGTTGCCTTCCGCCTTCGCCAACGCAGCCACCATCAGCAGCATGTTGCCGCACTCTTCCACCGGCATCTGGTTCTCTTCGGAACGCTCTCCGCCGCCGTACACCTGACCGTTCGCTTTCGGATAGGTTCCCAAATCGTGCGGTGCGAAGGGGAACTTCCAGCGCGGTGAACGGGCGTAGTCCAGCACAGGCGTGAGCATCCCCTTCAGCAGTTCGGGGTTGAACAGCAGGAAGAACGGTGAGGAAGGGTAGGTGACGTCGACGGTGGCGATACAGCCGTTGCTGAAGTTTTCTTTCGAGAAGAAGAGCGGCGTGCCGTCGAAATCTGCTACCAGCTTGTGCGCAGCGAGACACTGCCGGTACGCCAGCACGCACAGGTCGGCGTACTTTTCGCCTCCCACACGCTGGAGGTCTTCTACCAGCTCGGCATCGAAGCGAGCGCACTCTTGCTGTAATTGTGGCAGTTCTCGCTCCGCGGCTCGAAGCAGTTCATCCACTTCCATGCCTGCCCTGCGCCAGTAGGGACGCAGCTTGCGGTGGAAGTACTCGATGGAATAGAGGTCATCGTAAGCAATGAGCACATGACGCGAGACGGGTTGCTGCCCCACCTTCCCGAGGTGAAGTGCGCACGCCAGCACCACCCAGTCGTCATGCGCGGCGCGTGGCATTCGCAGGTCATCGGAGCTGGGCAGATTGCCACTCTGGGCGAATGACTGACGACTAAGGTGCTCAGCGGTCATCACTGTCTGGTCACCCGCCTGAACGGGCACCGCCAGATACAGGTATCCCCAGTCGATGCGCAGGTTGTCACCCGACTTTTCCAATGTCGGCTGTTGTGCCGTGCCCACGCGCATCACTTCCATACCCTCTAGCCGGAAGCGCGACCAGACCACCTTCTGGTCAGTGGTGTTGACCGCCCATTCCGCGGAAGCATCCAGATACAGCGACACCTCATGGGTTTTGCCATCGGTGGAGCGCGCCTGCCAGACGATATAGGTCACCGGGCGGGAGAGTATATCCAGGTCGTAGGGCAGAGCAGGAGTGAAGAAGGTAAGCTGTAATTCCACACCTTCGGCTTCAAAGGTGTAAATAGTTCGCGTGGGCAGCACCTGCAGACTCGCCTGCTGCATTGCGGGCACGTTTTCGGGGCGCACCCCTATAAAACGATACGGCTTGCCATCTACGCGCGCCAGCCCGCACAGGGCATGATTTGTCCCTGTCCAGTGCTTGCTCCAGCTGTCGGTAAGCTGGTCTGTTGTACTCCACACGCTAAAATAGGGGTCGTGTGTGACCAGAGGAACAGCTGGGGGACGCAAAGTTTTCTGTGCTTCTACAGAAACACCACTCTCTGCTGCAGCTGCTACAGCAAAAGCGCACACCACCAGTACAACAAGAAACATCTCTGCAGGGTACAACCGCCTCCTCCTCTCTGAAGCAAAGCGTTTACGGGCAGATGTCGTGAGGTGGCGGTGGTGGTGTGCCCTGTGAGTAGACAGTCACAACGCCGACGTTGATGATATTGCCCTGGGGTGCAGGCAGGTTAAAGGCACAACCCTGCACGTTTCGCCCGCCGTAGCCAACAACCTCGTAATACTCGTTCGCGCGATTGCTCACATCCACTTTGAAAGAGTTAGGTACTGTGCCGCTACCTATATCGATGGTGAAACTGCCGTCGCTGCGGCTCAGTGCGCTAGCTACGCTAACACCGTTAGAGAACACGATAATGCGTATACCGGAGACCGCTCGTCCCTGCTCATCCTGCACGGAGCCCTGCACGAGTAATCCAGTTGGTAGTCCTCCGCCGGTTCCGGCGCCTCCTCCGCCGCATCCGCTCAGTGTGGTCAATGCTGCCAGCGCCAGCGCAGCCATCGCCGCCAGCGCGGCCACCATGCGAAACGAGTTCCCTGTTGCCTGTCGCAAAGCCTGTTCCTCCCTTTGTGTCTCTCACAAGTTGTCGAGCAAACGCCGATTCTTTTTTGCGACGCTGCCTGCGCAGATTCCTGCAACCGCTACCGCGTCAGGTTCACGTTCACCGTTACCGGTTGATTCTGCGCGGTGAGAGTTATCTCCTGCTATGGTTCGGAACCAAGCGAAGGCATTCTACTGCGGTTGCATCTGTAACCACTCGTCCCAATACGTGGCGCGAGCAAACGCCAGCAGTCCGTAGCGCGTTTCGAAGCCGCCGGGCGTCGGCACGTAGATAGACAACCCGTGCGAGCGGTTCACACGACGGCTGCTGTGCGCCTCTGCAATCACTGCCTGCGACAGCGCGTTCTGCACGCCGTTGAGTGCGTCGGTGAGTTCGGGCGAGCTGGGCAACCGGACACGCAATTGCTCAGTATAGTCCCACAGGTCCTTGTAGGTATACTCGGCATAAGCCTGCGCACTATCACGAGATGCAGCAACAAGAACTGGGTGGTCAATGGCGACTACTGACAAGGTGTGTGCCAATCTACTTACTGTTTGTATCACGTTCTCGAGAAAAGAGGTGTCTATGGCGGACTGAGTAATGTTGTCGTAGTACATTCCTGGTTTTGTGTAGAAGTTCACTGTACGACTTACGATAAGACAAGCTAATTCTCGAGGGGATATCCGTGGGCTCGACACCATAGGATACAAAATCTCATGATATGGATACCCCGCAGCCGGCGGGCTCTCCTCAGAACCCACAATGTAGTCGCCCAGATGGCGTATCTCGTATGCCACCTCCAGCATCTGCATCAGCGAGGCGTCAAAGGCGATGATGTCCCACCGGACACCCGCACTCAGCGCGAGAGGCAGCTCCCAGATGCGGATGTGGTTGCCGGTGTTGTCATCATAGGAGACGCCACGCGCGAAGAGGTTCAACCTGTCGCGATAAGCCCGCCAGCCTGCTCCGTGATTCCATATCACCACCATATACTTGCGTGCAGGGAAACTGCGCACTCCCCACTGCAGGAAATCGCGCAGGGTGTTGGGACTGCCCATGTCTACCCCTGTGCCCATATCCACCAGCAGGTTGGAGTTCACCGTTTCGGGGTCGCTGTCTTTGGTCACGTAGTAGCGACGGGTGGTTTTCCAGTCACCGTTGGTGCTGTCGTAGTTCGCAATGCGCTTCCACTGCACCACGATATTCACGTCGCTGGTAGAGCCGAGTTGTTCCATCTCGTTCATATCGTCCACACTGTCCGGCTCCAGATTGTTGGCAGCGTTCATGAACACCAGTATCGTCCACTCGCGGGTGACTGTCTGCACGCCAACGGAGGCGTTTGCTGTGAGCCCCAGAGCATCCACGCTGGCAGTCACCGTCACGCTACCCGGCGCCAGCGCACGCGCAACGCCGTCTGCGCCGAGGTTCACCACGCTGGCGTCACTCACACTCCAGCGCACGGAGGTGCCCGCTGGCAGGAGCAGATAACGCCCCTGCGCGTCTACCCCCAGCACCGACAACGGCAGGATTTGTCCGGGCGTGAGGTTGACGACGTTCGGCAGGATGGCGAGGGCAACGGGCGTGCCTCCGGTAGCAACGTTCAGCCGTTGAATGGTGTTCTGCACAATCTGCACGGTAATATCACCGACTGCGACCGGTGTTCCTGTGGCGTTTTCGTTGTTGTAGACGTTCAGCTGTATCCGGTAAACTCCTGTCTCCAACTGGACGACCCATGCTGTGGAATCCCCGAGGACGCGGTTCAGAACTGCCTCTTGTATCAGTTTGTCCGAGCGATAGAGAGTTGCTCGCACCGCATGAGGCGCGGATGGGTCGCCGCGGTTGCCGGTCCAGGTGATGGTAAGTGCCAAACTCCCCGAACCAGTGGACGACGAGCCCGTGAAGCTGTTAAACATACCACATCCGCACAGGGGTAACAGTAGCAGCGAGACCCCCACGCAAACCAAACCCATACAGATTTTGGTATTAGGCAACACCTGTCGAAGCTGACCTCCTGAATTTTTCATTGAAGGCAGCTTCCCCTCCTTGCTCCCGGAGAGGAGAAGCTGCCTTAGCAACCCGGATTCTTGGATTGCTTATACCACAAGAAGAACGCCTCTTCAAGGCGTCAACGGGCGATCTCCTGGTGGAGAATGCCCATCTCCTTAGGTTGTCCATACAGCTCTGGGTGCAGATACTTCCCCTGCTGTTCCTTAGGCTTCATTTGTTCCGTCAGGAAACCGTATTCCTGTACCCAGCGGTCGTTGCGTATCGCCTCTACCCGCCAGGAAACCTCTGTGTACGGCTTGCTGGTGCGGATTACGAATCGGTTGTTTTGTATCTTGCGTACAACCTTTGCCAGCACGAAGTCGTCGCTGCTGTCAATCACCGTTAACTGGTAGCGAAAGTCGCGGTTGATCGCCTCAAAGTAATCGGGCAGGCATACGACCGCGTAGCCTTGGGCATCAGTGATAATGTTCCCGCTGTAGGCGTTGTATGGTTCGGGGCCTTCCGTGCAGAAGTGATTCAGATATGCTCTGTCCGGTTTCAGCGGATGGTCTATCTGGAAGGACTTGGTACCGCTGGCGGCAAGGTTTCCGGCAGAATATACGCCATAACTGGATGAGGAATCGGTTTGCCCTAGAACTCCGACGTTCACGGTAGCATAGCCGTACACTCCTGCCCCACCTGTGCTGTTGCTGCGCCCGTAAACGCCGTATGCACCTCCTTGGCTCGCAGTTGCATATCCGTACACCCCTCGCCCGTCGACGCTGTCACTACGTCCGTACACCCCAAAAGTTTGTCCCCTGTCGGGGGTAGCGGTCGCATAGCCGTAGATACCGGCCCAAGGGGCTGTACCGTACACTGCTGTACCTCCGGGGCTGTTGCTTCGGAAGTAGCCTCCGTATGCGCTGCCGCTGGTAGCACTGCCGTAACCGTAGACACCGGCACCATCAGGACTGTTACTTTGCCCAGACACACCGTACGTATACCCGCTGGAGGCGTTAGCCAACCCTGCCACACCTATTCCCGCACTGCTGGCACTCTCGAACAAACCTCCGTATGTGTAGCCAGTAGTTGCCGTTGCTACACCACGTACACCTTTGCCACCGGTGCTCTCGCTCTGGAACCAACCACCGTATGTGCCTCCGCTTGTGGCTGTTGCATGTCCTACTACGCCTTTGCCTGAACTACTGTAGCTTCTTCCATATACACCGTACGTGTAGCCACTGGAAGCGGTTGCTAATCCAAACACTCCCATCCCGGCGGTACTAGCACTTTCGAACCAACCGCCATAAGAAACACCGCTAGTAGCAGTGTGTCTGCCAAAGATGGCACGGGAGCTTAGCGAGGTTTCCACATGCAGCAGATATACTGGGTTCGATGTACCTACTCCCACATTCCCGTTTGTGTAGTAGATATCGCTTCCAGATTGCTGCCATTGCGCGATCGCTGTTGGGGAGCATAGTGTAAAGAGAAGCAGGATCAACCCCCCCCCCTGCAAGTATAGTCGTTTTCACTGTTTTTTTCCTCCTTTATAGATAGTAGGATTACGGGAATTCCCCGCATGTGCTATTGAGATATTATCATCATAAGTCAAGCTTTGTCAACAGGACAGCAATGGCCCATGGCAAATGGCTTGTAACGCCTCTCAACTAACGACAGACGTCTCGCTGGGTAATCACGACGTCTACCACCAAAGGCTGGTTCGTCTCGGTGATATTGACAGTCTGGCGAACCTCCAGACAGACCGCATTGGTCATCTTTCTTGCTTTGAGCACATACCTCCCCAGTGGCACCCAGAAGCGGAACTCGCCGCTGGGCTGGGTGATAACCATGCTGTCCACCTGCGACTGCGTGTCCGCGTCCAGCAGCTGCACGCTGGTTCCCACCGGACTGTCGCCGCCTTGAAGCGTCACCGTGCCGCGCAGGTTGTAGGGACCACCCGGCGGTTCGTTGCTCACCGGCGGGGCAATGCGTATTTCGCCCAGGTCGTTGTCGCCCGGTGCGAGCGGAGGGTCTATCGCGAACACCTTCTTCTCGAAACCGGCGGCTTCTACGATCCCCTGATCGATTTGCGCCACCAGACGTTCGAACGCAAAGCTGCCCGTCTGGCTGGTCAAGGTGCTAAATGCACCGATGGTCACTTTCGCACTCTGCACGGGCTGCCCCGTCTCAGCGGAAACCACCCTGCCGGTAGCACGGGCGATGCCTGTATTCGGACCGATGTACACCTCTCCGATATACACTGTACCACTGCTGGGCAGAGGGGGCAGCGGGAAGGTCACTGCGGTGTCGGAAGAACCTTGCGGAGGGTTAATCGTGCCTTCGGTAGTGGTGGATGGCACCCCTACCACCTCGAAGTTGTAGTCCTTGCCCTCGGCGTTTTGTTGGAGCTGGTCGGTGACCTGTACGGTTTTGCCCGCGATGGTCACGCTCGTGCCGGTGTCTGGCAGCCCACGTGTGTCGGAGCGTTTGACCAGTCCCTGGATCGTGACTGCACCACCGCCCCCACCCCCGCCGCCACACGAGGCGAGCAGCAACGCAATGAGGGATAGTATGAGTAGACCCAACCCCCTTGCCCCCTTCCCTACGAGGGAAGGGGGAACATGTGCGTTCCTCTGCCTGTGGGAGAGGAGGTGGGGGAGTTGGACCTGACCTAACCCCCTTGCCCCCTTCCCTACGAGGGAAGGGTGAACCGTGCGCACCCCTCTCCTCTCAGGAGAGGGGTCGGGGGAGAGGTCAACGCAACCTTGTCCCCCGCTCATGGAAGAAGGGCTGGGGGAGAGGTTCCATCGCTTTGCTTTCATCGTGTCACCACCATCGGTAAGATTGCCTGTGACGAGGTTCCATCTTCGCTCTGGGCACGTATGCGCAGGAGGTATGCCCCCGCTGGCACCGCGACGCCGCCCGCATCGCGCCCATCCCAGGACACGGACTGGATACCCGCCCGCGATGGCGCGCCGCTTTGCAGTATCCGTACCGGCTTGCCCGATGCGCTGAGCACTTCTGCTTGCACCTGCGCGTCGGCGGAGAGGGTGTACTGGATAGAGTACGCTCCGCCGCGTGTGCGTTGTGCTCGCAGCCCGGTGATGCGCAGAACGCCACCCGATTGGGGCTCGGCGACCAGCTGCAGACGACGCGTACCGTTCTGGTCGGTGCGCAGGGTGACAGAAGATACTGTGCGCAGGTTGTAACGTCTGCCGGTAGCATCATCTACCAGCAAGAGGCGAATGTCTTTCGGTACGGGGCGCAGGTCGCCCCACGTCAGCGTCACATCCATATCAGGTGCAGGGGTGCTTACCTGCAGATTCCATGTGGTGCGCGCTCCGCTTCGCCTGACATCCACCGCGTAACGTCCGGCAACCGCCCCCCAATCCGGGTTCACCACGCCGAAAGCCAACATTTGCCCAAACGCTGGCGGTGCTTCGCTGTCGAAGGTGGGGTCGAAGCAGTCACTGGCGTGAGCGGATTGTCCAACGCGCACCTGTGCACGGCTGTCCCCAGCGTTTGCGGTCAGGGCGATCTGCCAGTCTCCTTTTGCCTCTGTGGCTGGCTGTGCACGAGAAACCAGACGAGAGCGTGAGGCGGGGGCGGGGAAGGTAAGCGTGACTCCCTCTGCCACCAGCACCCGTAGCCAGTAGCCTTCCCACGGCTGGAGGGTGGTCGCCGCCTCGTAACTGTTGGTGGCGGGATGGTATCGCCAGATGGTGCCGCCTACCCAGCCTTTGCTCACCGCCGTCGCGAAGGGCACGGGGTCGTTCAGCAGATACTGCACTTCGATTTCCGACACGTCTACCGGCGTGGTAAACGGGTTGCCTATCTGGTTCCAGCCGTAGGTGGTAGCAATGGTGAAGTTCTGGTCGGTGCGCGGCGTCAGCCCACGAATGTCCGCGATAACATTACTGCGCAGTTTCACCCAATAGCCTACGCCCGGTCGGAAGGGGGGCGCGGTGGGGTAGAGCAGGTACTTGTTCTCGCCCGGCGTGTCCTGCCGCCAGTGCGCCAGCAGAAACTGGTTGCGCGCTACTCCCAGCGCATCGGCGTTGTCGGTCGCGAAGGGCAGGATGGGCAGAGAAATCATCTGCAGACCCGCAGAGAAACTGTGCGTCAGCGTCTGCGCACTGTCGGTGACCTCCAGCGTCAACACCGCCTCCTGATAACCCAGGTTCACCTGCCGTGTTGCCACCGTGTTGCCGTTGCTGTCCTTGACGGTGATCGTGTATCTGGCAAGCTGCTCGAAGGCGGGTGATGGCAGTTTGACGCCGAACCCACCCTGCGACAGCGCGGCACTTGCTTCCACGCCCAGACTACTGCTGATATGCACCGTGCCCGAGTCCAGCCCCAATACCGCTCCGTACAGGTTGTTGGGATTGGTTTTGGTGCCGCCGTAGCCCGGGGCGAAGGGGATGCGCAGTTGTAGTCCCCCCAGCGGCAGGTCTATCAGCACCCTTTGTGCCCCGCCGATGTTAATGAATAGCGGCGCCGCCGTGCCCTCGCCGTCCACGATGTCGATGCGCTCGTATTGCGCCCCCAGAAAAAGGCGGTTTTGCTGGTTGTAGTCCCAGTAGATGGGATAGCACACGTCGTTGAGCGGTATCTCGTCGCCGTCGGCAGTGGTCTGGTAATACATGAGCACGATGGAGATACCGGGGTTGTCCTGCCCCTCATCGGCGCGGTCGGGCACTACCCAGGCGTAAATCTTCTTTCCGAACGAGACGCTGGTATCCAGGATGTATTGTCTCTCATACCAGCGGTCAAAGGGTAAGCCTTCCACCATGCCGCCGTTAGCCAGCACGCCGGCAGCAATCGCTTTCAAGCGTGGGATGTCTCCGCTCAGTTTGACCGTTTCGTTCGGGTTGTACTGGGCGTAGTATTGTGCGTTGAACTTCTTGAAGAAGTCGGTGTCTTCCAGATACACCTTCAGCCATGCGGAGCCTGCCATCTGCATACGCGGCAGGTACATCCCGCCCAGCTGCCCCGGAGTGACGGGCAGTTGTCTGAGCGAAGGCGCGATGAACGCGTTATTGCCCAGCGCGGGCTGATTCAGCAGGTCGTAGAAGGGCAGGGCATGGTAGTTCGGGTCAGTCTTGAAGAAGCTCTCCGGGTCTGCAATGCCCATCGCCTGTGCCACGCGGTGCGCCACCAGTATCGTCACCGCCCGCGCGAAGCCCTCTTCCCACGCATCGTAGTCAAAGATGAGCGGTCCGTGAAAGGCATGTACTAGCAGGTGTACCAGATTGATGACCACCGAGTTCTGGCTATTGTATACCGGAAAGAGAATCTCGTTGGTGGAAGCGTTGAAGATGCCTCCTGCGACCGCGTCGCGGTCGCCGATTTGCTCATCATAGTTGACAACTTTGACGGTGCCGCTCTGGGCAGGTTTGCCATAAACGCTCTCAATCAGGGGCAGGGCGGTATTGATGACCTGACGCAGGAAAGCTTCTTGTCCGGCACCCCAGCCTTCGAAGACGAAGGAGAGCGTGCCGTCGCCGTAGCGGGTACGCGCGGGCTGGATGATTTTGCCTCTGTCGCGCAGCACCACCAGCGTGTCGACAGCGACCTGCGCGTTCTGGGGCAGTGCTCCAATCCGTTTCCAGCGGCGTACCTGCTGGGCAACGCGCTGCACCTGCGCCTTCTGCACGGGCAGTGCCTGTGTCAGCACCAGCTGCCGCAGGTCTGCGGCGGAGCGGCTGCCTGCGGGAACGTCTATTACCAGCGCACCCTGCGGCCCGTTTGAACGGGTATTGAAAGGCACGTTCACCACGTTACGATAAGGCGCGCTCCACGTGACCGTGGTCACGAGGAGACACACTGTTGCGGACAACCACTTCATCGGCGAGAAAACTCCTTCATGGTCGGTATGTGAATTTCCAGAGCGGGCTGATGCTGCGAGCGCGTCCATCCGCTGAGAAAGCGACCACCACCCAGTAGTAGGTTTGTCCGGGCTGCAGGGCGGGACCGGTATACACGGTGCTGTTATTCGGGTGAGAAACCCTGCTGTTGCCCGGGTTGTTCAGGTTGGCGGGCCACAGCGGGTCACGGTTGATGTCCGGGAATCCCTCAAACACGATGACCTGATAGTAGGAGGCTCCGTTGAGCCTGTCCCAGCGCAGGGTAGGGGAGGCGGTGCTGATGGTTGCGCCGTGCGCCGGGGAGGAAAAGGTGCTCATCGGCTCCAGAGGCGTTGCGCTGGCGTTGTTGGAGGGGTCGCTGGCACCTGCGCCGGTATCGGGGTCGAAGTTCGCTCCAACCGCCACCACCTGATAGTAGTAAGTAACTCCTGGCGTGAGAGCGAGGTCCAGGTCTGCGAACAGGTCGGCGAGCGGGTCGCGCAGGAAGGCGATGGCGTTGTCGGGAACCGAGGCGGGATTCGCTGACCGCCCGCGATAGATTCCGTACCCCAGTCGGCTGCTGTCCTCCACATAATCCCAGGTGAGGTCAATCTCGATGAGCGAGCCTTCGGGTGTCACCCGGCTGACGGCGCGCCGCTGGGCGCGTCGGGGGTCTATCAGTCGCTTCACCGCTTCCAGGGCGTTTGCCATCTGCGGAGAGGCGGAGCGGGTGACACCGCGAGGCATCGTCCACACCACCGCGTCCACATTTTCTGGGGTTGCGGGCACAACGCCAGAAGCTACCCCCAGAGCGAAAGAGGCAGCGGTAATCTGTCCAGCAACCACCGTCACCGTTTTCCTGTCGTTCAGGAAGCCGGGCGAAGAGGCGACGACGGGGTAATCATAACCGCCACGCAAACCGTCGATGCGATAGTACCCGCTTCTATCAGTGACCGCCATCGCGGAAGAGAGGGGACCGGCTGCGAATACTCGGGCGCCCTCCACACGGTCGCCGTATGGGTCCAGCACAAAGCCCTCGATAGAACCCTGCAGGTTCTCCGGGCAGAGCAGGATATTGGCGTTGCGCGTGGTGTCGTCTGCGAAGACCTGTACGAGCGCAATACCGCTCCAGTTCTGATTACCGATGCGTGCGCTGGCGCGGACGTTTTTGAAACCTTCAGAAACATCAGTTAACAGGAAAGTACCATTGGTGTTGGTAAAGGTTTCGCCATCGCCCGTGACCCACACGCGCGCGCCCACCACCGGGTCGCCGTTAATGTCGGTGACGGTGCCCGCAATACTGCCCTTTTGAGCCTCTTTGCCCCCACAGGCGGTCAGCCCGACTATCGCTATACCGACGACAACCATCTTCCAGAACGCACCCGTTCGCATCGCGCCTCCCCCTTTTCCAGAAAGTGGCTGTGCTTATCATACCAACAGACGGTTCTGGTGTCAACGCGGTTATCTTCTACTGGATAGTGTGGACGCTTGCCAGCGTCACCAGCCTTTCGCCGTCGGTCAAACCCAGCGTGGTGCGCAAGATGGGCACCTCCTGCACCACTTTCGCGCGTTCTTCAGGGGGCAGGCTCTCCAGCCAGGGACGAAACGCACCGACCTCCAGCATCTCTTCCGGCACCCGGGACAGGTCGATACGCTCTGCCTCTGACTGTTCGGTGTGCATTACCAGTGCCATCCGGGCGGTTTCATCGGGAAACAGGCTGGACGATTGTGCGGAGGTATCGGGCAAAGCTGCCGCTACCTGCAGCCGTGCCGCCACCTGTCGCGGCATGGCAGAGAGTGGAACGGGCTGTCCGTTTAGCAGAGCGCGTTTCTGGGCGGTACTGAGCAAAGCGTACGCCTGCAGGGCGAACAGCGCTCTCGGGTTGTTTTTGACAAACCGCAAGGGTGTGTCCAGCCCACCGAGATATCCTCCCCCGGTGGGGGCGCGATGGAGTAGTCTCCGCGCGGTGGATTCCAGATTCTGCTGCTGGCGTTCGTGCAAGAAGGCGATTTCGGCAACGTCATCCAGTGTCAGCCTGCCTTCCGCCTGTGGTTTGAGCAGCCATTTGGCTATGCGTGAATGGGGAATGTTCGTTCGCCGGGCGACGGCGCGCGCAAAGTTACGCACCAGCACCCAATCATCTGAAACTGCCAACTCTGCGGAGTAATCACGCAGTTCCATCATTATCTGACCCCAGTTTGCGACCACGTGTACCGCTCTAACGTCCGGCATCCCCCCGAGCGAGAACGGGTACCACTCTGCTGCCAGTGGGATGCGATTCGCGCGAGCAAAGTGCGCCAGTTCCACGCCAATTGGGTCCAGGAGATAATCGCTGCTGTCTCGTCGGAACTCCGCTGCCTTCGTCGCCTTCTGGAAGAGGGGCGATTCGGGCAGACGAGGCGCCATCATCCCGCGCAGCAGACCGTTTATCTGGATGTGCAGGTCCCATGCGCTGGGCGTGACCTCGTGTACTTGTGAGCCTCCCTTGCGCGCCTCTGGAGAAATGAAGTACACCAGCGCCTTGATGTTGCCCGCTCCCGGGTCGGGGAAGAGCCACACTTCTACGTTGTTCCAGTGCTGCGACTGATAAGGCTTTTCCATACGAGGCTCGAGGGTATCTGGCTGCTCGGCACCGATGGGAGGGGGAGGAGCGGGCACCTCTGCCTCGCGCCACTCTGCCAGTATCTGCTTCAACGCCTCTGGGGAGAGGGCGTCACCGGTCACGCGCTGGATGTTTCCTGCTCGCAGTTGCCTCATCTGCGCGGTCGACAGGCTGGCTAAGGCAAGTGTTGCCGCACGTCGCCAGGGCCGCTGGGAGGCAGAAATCGCGTGCGCTTCGCGCAGGACGCTGACTATCTCTGCACGAGACAGCTTGCCCTCCTGGAGGCGTGTTTCGTACGTCTGGCGCAGCTGCTCCATCCGCTGCTCTACTTCCTTTTTGCCTACCGTCGCCCATTTCGCTGCCTGCGCCGCGGCATATCGCCACATCTCGTCGGCGAGGCGTTCCATCTCGCGCAGTTCCGCTGCCTCCCGTGCCGCGTCAGAAGCCGGTTGCACCAGCATATAGCTCGGCGGTTCGCCCTCTTTGCCCTTTCGCTCCCAGGTGAAACCGAACGCCTCCGCGAGCCGGCGCATCACTTCGTGCAGGGGGCGTTCGTCCGCGACCAAAATGGCGCGATACTCGCTCACACTGCGCTCGGTGGTGAGCAAGATGCCCGATTGTGCGGACAATGCTTTCACCACTGCCGAGAGCGGAGCGGGGGGCTGGAAAACGCTGACCATCTTTTCCAGACGGGGGTCGGCTTTGGGGTCTAAGACATCCTCGTCCGCGAGGGCGTTCGTGGACACCAGCAGCAGAACTGTCAGCAGGGTACAAAGGTGCTGGCGGAACACGGGTATCACCTCCTATCTTGTAAGACGATACAACTGACTTTGACGGAAAACCGTCGTCTCCTGCAAAGGCGATACCTTGTGCAGGATACAAACCTGATTGCTGGAATGTTGCTGGGTTCGCTCGGTCAACTGGTGCAGGCTCCATGTCAGCCATGCGCCTTGAGCCTCTCCACCAGCCCCTGCATTCTGCTCTCAATCTCGTCCCGTACGGCGCGAAAGACCTGTAGCACCTCTTCAGGGGTGCCGGTGGCGCGGGCAGGGTCGGGCAATCCCCAATGTTCGGTGTACTTCGCGCCGGGAAAGGTGGGGCATTCCTCCGCCGCCTCCCCGCACAGGGTAACCACATAATCCACTGGTCGGGGCACATCGTGTACCAGCTTCGGGTAGTGGGTAGAAATGTCAATGCCCTTTTCCGCCATTACCTGCACGGCGAGGGGATTCACCCGCTCGGCGGGGCGTGTGCCCGCGCTCCAGATATCCCAACCCTTAAGTAATTGGCGAGCGAAGCCTTCCGCCATCTGGCTGCGGCACGAGTTGCCGGTGCATAAGAACAGAACCCTCAAAGTTTGCCTCCTTTGCGCTGAACCTTTCTGTAGTGGACACCATCTGTCGTGACATAACACCAGAAAAATGGTACCTCAAAGGGTACGCAAAAGTACCAGTTTCACCCATTACGGGAAATGTGGCGGTAAAAAAATGCTTGCACAAAATATGTTATGATGATATACTACCATTGGTGATGGAGAACGGTTTCTTGCACGGGGGAAACTTCGCCCGTGTGAGTAACCGATGACGCAAGGAGGGTGCGAAGGTGAACCGGAAAAGACGCCAGCGATGGGCATTTACGCTCATCGAGCTCCTCGTCGTGATAGCGATTATCGCCATCCTGGCGGCGATACTGTTCCCCGTTTTCGCGAAGGCTCGCGATAAAGCACGCCAGACCCAATGCATCTCTAACCTCAACCAGATTGCCAAAGCCTTCCGCATGTATAGCCAGGACTACGACATGTACATGCCCCCGACAGCGGTCAGCACGGACCCCCTTTCCCCGATATGGAGTGCGATGGTGGCGCCGTACATCAAGAACACCGGCTTGTTCCGCTGCCCCTCCGATGGTACGGGCAGGTACGTGGAGACGTACGGTGACAGGGGGTGGCTACCTTACGGCTATAACCGTGAGTGGGGTCCGTTCATTCCCTCGCGCAATGAGGTGGACTGGGTAGTGCAGTTGAGCCGTGTCGTGCAGCCTTCTATGGTTGTGCTGGTGACCGACAGCGTGCCGGGGGATGTCACTCAGGGCTATGTTGGTTACATCGTGCGTGGTAATGCCCAACCGAACCCCATCAACAACAAAGCGGGCTTCTCGGCACGCCACTCCGATGGGGTGAACATCGCCTTTGCGGATGGGCATTCCAAGTGGTACAAGGCGGAGTCGGTGGTGCCTCAGCCTCTGTCTGCACTGAATAACACCCCTGCTGGAGTGCGCTGGGATCCCATCGACTACTACTCCGGTACGAACTAAAGGAGGCGCGCCATGAGAAACAGATTACGCGCTTTTACGCTTATCGAACTTCTGGTGGTGATCGCCATCATCATCATTCTCGCAGCGATACTGTTCCCGGTGTTCGAACGTGCGCGCGAGAAGGCAAACCAGGCGGCTTGCCTGTCGCACATGAAGCAGCTGGGACTGGCGCTGATGATGTACGCTGAAGACTACGATGAAACGCTGCCCTGGTCGTGGGGTATGCCGAACGCGGAGTATCCCCTCAGTCCGCCCAACATCGCCCCCACCTGGGCGGAGCTGATCTATCCCTACACCAAGAATCTGGGTGTGTTCGGCTGCCCGGCGAACCTGCCTAATTTCGCCGAGTACCGGAAGAGATGTCAAAGGGGCTGGTTCGCCTGCTTGAACCAGACAGAGTTGAGACGGCGCTATGGGCTGTATGGTGCCCGTAGCTACTCCGCGAACGCTTATGTGCTGGGCTGGCTGGGTGCAAACCCCAACGGTACACACGGACCGGGAACCGTACGCTCGCTGGGAGCGATTCCGCAGCCTGCCCAGGCGATCGCCATTACCGAGTCCATCTCGTTTGGCACCGTGATGCGCTTGCCCACAGGCACTACGCCTGCACCGGATATGCACTGGTGGTGGGCGATTTCTGATGAGTGCTGGGCATGGACCGAAATGCAGTACAATCAGGAGACTGCCGCGTGGTCCAGCCTGCTGTTGCATAATGACGGTGCGAACTACGTGATGGCGGACGGACATGCCAAGTGGTATCGTCCTTCACAGACCCTTGCCGCTCTGGAAGTGGTGAACGGGCAACCGAAGGGCAACCTGTGGCAGTGGGATTACGCGCCCGCCGCAAGGTGTCAGTAATGAGCCAGGGGGAGACGCTGTGGTGTCTCATTCGAGCCACAGCGCCCCCGCTTTGAACAGAACACATCTATCCAGTAAAGGAGGGTTCGCAATGAAAGCACGCTGGCTCGTGCTGCTGGCGTTGCCGCTGGTGTTATGGGCGACGACCAGTGCGCAAGACAACCTCGATTCACCCTGGGGCGTGAAAAACGCCGACATCTATGCCACGAATGCGTTCCCAGTATGGCAGCTGCCTACGGCAGGTGGATGGGTGGACACACCCGTGGACCTTGCCGCTTATGCCATCCGTTCGGGCGGACACTATGAAGTGCAAACGGTGTTCGACTCCGAAGGGAATATCTACTTCCGAGGCAGCATTGGGGCGGATGCTCCCAACAACAGCGTGCGTATCTACTCGTTTACCGCCGATGGCACATTCCGCTGGAAATCCGATAGCATCTTCGGCAACTGGCCTGGCGCGTCACCTATCGTTGGGCAGAACGCTGTATACGGGATCGGCGCGGAGTACGGCAAGGCGGGTACCGGTAGCCCACCGGTGGTCGCTGCGCTGGATAAGAATACCGGGGCAACGCTCTGGACAAAGGTATTGCCTGAAGGACAACCGGGCTGGGCGGCGACGCTGTACGACGGGGTGCTGTATGTTGCCACGCGCGACTACCTGCGCTCTACCGGGGAAGAAGACATCCCGACGGTCACCATCTACGCTCTGAACGCGGCAAACGGCAACGTGCTTAAACGGTACGATGTCACAGTGTCGCAAGGCGGGTGGACCGCCACTCCGCACACCTCGCTGACCATCGTGCCTAATGCATTCGGGGCAGGCGCACACGGGCTGTACTTCACGACAGACCGTTCTCCGAGCGACCCGACCGCTCCCACCGTGTTTGGCATCAACCTGGCAACAGGCAGCTACTGGACAGCTTCGTCGGGCAAAGCGTTCCACAGCCACATCATCTACTCACCGGTGACCAACGAGCTCATTAAGGTCTCCTGGAGCGATTACGGGCAGACCATCGCTACTTTTGATCCGGCGACCGGAGCGGTGAAGCACCAGTCCAGCTGGAACGGTGTGTCCATGATTGACCCTCTGCAGTCACTGGAGTCTTCCAGCTCGTGGCTGTGGAGCAATATCGGCGGACATGGCTATGCGGACACCGCTGCGCTGTTGCCGGACGGCACCTCGGTGATTACCGCGGGCTTTGGCGGTGTGGTTGCTCTGTACACGCGGGACGAGTCGGGAGCGTATACGGGGCGCATCCTGACGCAGGGCGCGTCGTACTGGGGCGAGTTCCACAACATGGCGCAACTGCTGGTGTCCATGCCGTCTACAGGTCCCCAGTTCCAGGAGTCTCCTGCGGTATGGCTGACCGCTACCCGTTCGGAACGCTCTGAAACCGGGCAGACTTCGATGATTATCGCAGTGGATACCCGGACAGGGCAGGTGCTGTGGCAGTATGACACTCAGCGCGCCAGTCAGTCAGACCTGCGTGGCGGCGCGGTGGTGGGACCGAGCGGCAAAGTTTACTATATGACGCCGGATAACGTGCTGCATATCCTGTCGCCGGTTGAGGCGGCGCAGATCGAAGGCGCGGTGGAGATGCCGGGCTACGTGGGACCGATGAACACCGGCAGCGGTGACGGCAGCTGGACGGCGATGATACCGCTGACCCTGGAGTTCCGGCAGCCCGGTACAACCAACGTGCTGTTCCGTAAAACGGTCGCGCTGACGATGCCCCAGCTTGACGGCGGAATCGCCACGTTCAGGCTGAACAACATCCCGGCAGGCACGTACGATATCGCCGCTAAGGAGTATATCCAGTTCTTCCCATGGGACGGCGGCCGGACATTCAAATTCACGCGCACGCTGCGCGCACTGGCACCTGGCGTCGTGGTGCCGGCGAACGGCACAGGTAGCGTGACCGTTTCGTTGACTATGCTGGCAGGCGACGCCGACGACGACAACGAAGTCACCCTGTTCGACTTCGGGTTGCTGGTGCAGGCGTTCGGCACGCTGCGTGGTGATGAAGGCTGGAACCAGACGCTGGACTTCGACGGCGATGAGGAGATCACGCTGTTCGATTTCGGCATCCTGGTGCAGAACTTCGGCTTGATCGGCGAGGACTAAGACAACAGGGCAGGAGGGTAATGCCCTCCTGCCTTCAAGAAAGGAGGCAGTGTTGTCGCTCTGCAGTGAGTGCTGACTTGTCATGCTGCAGAGGGTGTTGACATAGATGCACTGCGCATTCAGTCTCGAATGGGAGAAAAGGAGGGTGCAAGATGAAAGCTCGGTTCGTTTCACTGGCTGCGCTGCTCCTGCTGATGAGCGGTGCTGTGTGGGCACAGGGCGATAACCCCGATGGACCCTGGGCGCTGAAGAACGCAGACATTTACGGCACCAATGTGACCACCGCACCTTACCTCTTCCACAGCGGCGGAGCAGTGCTCCGGGAGATCCCGCTGCCTGCGGGAGCGCAGCCTCCGCGCCATGGCTTCCACAGCCAGATCCTGTTCGACTCGCAGGGCAACCTGTATTGGCGCGGAAGCAACAACGAGCCTACCCCCAGCGCAACCGAGTCCGTTAGTATCTACTCGCTGGATCCGAACGGCAACCTCAGGTGGAAATCGGACAACCTGTTCGGACACTTTCGCGGTTGGGGGGGGTTGATTGTTGGTCAGCAGCGTGTGTACGCGGTGGGATGCCAGTTCAGCAAAGCGGGGCCCGGTTCGCGCCCGGTTATCGCCGCGCTGGACAAGAACACCGGTGCAACCCTCTGGACCGTGCCGCTGCCTGCGGGACCGGTGAACTGGTCGTGTGCACTGGCTCTGGCAAATGGTACACTGTACGCCGCTTCGGAGCCCTGGCGCAAGAGCACCGGTGAGGAGGACATCACGGTGATTACTGCCGTGGCGATCAACGCGGCAAACGGCACTATAACGTTCATGCAGGACTATCAGATGCCTGAAGGTGTGCCGGTGAGCTCAGGAGACCCTGTGCACACGCCCAACCAGGCGTTCACGATCGTGCCGGATGCGTTCCCAGCTGGTACCACAGCTGTACCTGGCATTTTCACCAGCGTCTCCTCCAACAGGGTAGGTGATGAGACCGTTTTTGGCATTAGCCTTGCTACCGGTGAAATCGCCTGGAGGGCAGTTGGGGAGAAGACCAACCACAGCCATCTCATTTATTCGCCGGTCAACCGCGAGCTGTATAAGGTATCGTGGAGCGACTACGGCTACACCTTCACCGTGTACGACGTGGCGACTGGCGCGGTGAAGGGGCGTCTGAACGCGAAGGCAGAATCCGTTCTAGACCCCTTAAGGCCAGCCGACGGGGCAGGTAGCCCCCTGTATCACGAAGTCGGTGGTCATGGTTACTGTGATACCGCCGCGCTGTTGCCGGACGGCAGGTCTATCATCACGGCGGACTTCAGCGGCGTGGTAAGCATCTACTCCAGTGACGGGCGGGGGAATCTGACCCATCGCATCCTGCTTTCCGGTCCGTCGCATTGGGGAGAGATGCATCACTTCGCGCAGCTGGTGCCGGATACCGGTGGTTTGCACCCGGGCGGGGTCTGGATCGCCATGACCCGCCACAACAACGATGACCCCTTGCGCAGCGAGAGCGTTCAGGTCATCGCTGTGGACGTGTTGACGGGACAGGTGCTGTGGCAGCTGGACACGGGTATCTGGGGACCCAACTGGTATGATTTCTATGCGTTGTTGGTAGGTGCACGTGCGCCGGTTGCCGTTAGCCCCAGCGGAAAGTTGTACTATGTGCGCTGGGACAAGCTGTACGTGATCGAGCCTGCAGAAGCACCGCAGATAGACGGCATGGTGATACTGGACGGCTTCTTCGGCACCGATAAGTACGGCAGCGGCGACGGCGAGTGGGTCGTGGCGCCACCGCTGACGCTGGAGTTCCGCCAGCCGGGAACCCAGAACGTGTTGTTCCGCAAGAGCATTGCGCTCAACGTAAATACCTCGGCGGATGCTGGTGGCGGAGTAGGCTGGTTTAAGCTGAACGGTATCACGCCGGGTGTTTACGACATTGCGGTGAAGAGCTATGTGCAGGATCGCTTCGGCGAGCACTATGAGTTCTCGCACTGGCTCCGAGCGCTGGCTCCCAACGTGTCAGTACCGCCGGCTGGCACCGGAAGTGCACCAGTGATGCTGCGAATCATCAACGGCGATGCCGATAACGACAACGAAGTCACCCTGTTCGACTTCGGGTTGCTGGTGCAGGCGTTCGGCACGCTGCGTGGTGATGAAGGCTGGAACCAGACGCTGGACTTCGACGGCGATGAGGAGATCACGCTGTTCGATTTCGGCATCCTGGTGCGCAACTTTGGTTTGATTGGGGAGGAGTAGCCCTCACCCCCACCCCCCCTCTCCCGAAACTCCGGGAGAGGGGGCTGTTTTCCCGTGAACCTATAACCTCTGTTGCAGGGTCTGTTGCTCCAGAGTGGAGAGCCGCTCTTCCAGCCGCTCCAGCTTCTCACGCAGGGCGGTGAGGGAGTTATCGGAGCTGAGCACAAACTGCGCGTTCGTCTCGCGCAGTTGCTGAAACTGTTGACGCAGGGATTCTATCTCCTTCTTCAGCGCTTCCGTACCCTGCGTTTGCGCCTGAAGCCTCATGCGCTCTATCTTCACCTTGTGCGAGTAGTGGCTGACAATCCATAGCACAGGCACCACAAACGTTAACAGTCCTATGCTGCCCAGAAATACACCAAAACCAGTTGCCACCACATCCCAACCGCTCATGAGCCATTCCCCCTATCATCGTCGGCTCTGAATCTGCTGTCCTTCTATGGTACCGACGCGCTCCTCCAGCTGGTCCAGGCGGCGTTCTATGCGCTGCAGGGCGTCCTCGAAACTCAGCGCATATTGCGTACTGGTCTCCCGAACCTGCGCCAGCTCCTGACGGACCTGTTCGAAGGCTCTATCGCTCTTTTCCTGACGGATACGCTCTCGCTCCAGCTGATAACGCGTCCACAGGGCGAACATCGGTCCTCCGAATATCAGCACCACCGCCACCAAACCTATAAGGTCCCCCATTCCCTTTCACCTCAAGAGTTGCTGCGATTGTTGCTGCTCCAGCTGTGCCACACGTGCTTCCAGGTCTTCCAGCTTGCGCTCGATGCGCTGCAGGGTTTGATCCAGCGCAAGGTCGTACTGGGTGGTCGTTTCGCGCAGGTTCTCCAGCATCTTGCGCAGTTCGGCGGTAGAAGTGGTGTCTCGCGACGCCAGGATTTTCGCCCGTTCGAGCTGATACCGTGTCAGCAGGGCAACGATAGGGATGGAGAGCGCGAGTATGGGTATGGCTAGCGCCAGTATCTCTACCATGTTTGTCTCACCTTTTCCAGTGCCTCTTTCAGGCAGATGCTTCCAGTATACAGTGCTCTCCCAATAATCGTTCCTTCCACACCTGTTTTTTTGAGCATCAGCAGGTCCTCGAGGCAAGAGACGCCACCGGATGCGATGATCGGAATACCTGCCTCCTCCACCAGCCGCTGGAGCAGCTCCAGATTGGGACCCTGTAGCGTGCCGTCACGCGAGATGTCGGTCACTATCACACGGCGCGCTCCCAGATTGGCCATCTGTTGTATCAGTGACACGGCGTCTACCTCGGTTTGCTCCTGCCAGCCGCGAATAGCCACTTTGCCCTCGCGCACATCCACGCCCAATACCACACGCTCCCCCCATTCCCGGAACATGTGTTGCGCGAATTCGGGGTGGGTCACCGCCACACTGCCCAGCACCACGCGCGTTGCGCCCGCCTCCAACGCCTGAGCCACCGCCTGCTCGCTGCGCAACCCACCACCGAACTGCACCGGGATGTGCACCGCTTCACAGATACTGTGCAGGACGGACAACTGTTGCGGTGTTCCCTCCCGCGCGCCGTCCAGGTCCACCACGTGTAGCCACCGCGCCCCTTCTGACTGCCAACGCAGGGCGGTCTGGACAGGGTCGTCGCTGTACACTGTTTCGGCGTCGAACTGCCCCTGCAGCAGGCGTACGCAGCGTCCACCGCGCAGGTCTATGGCTGGGTAGAGTTCCATTCCTTCTCTCTTGGACACGCTCCCGTTCCGAAAGTTTCTATGGTTGCGCGAAATTGCGCAGGATGCGCAGTCCTACTGCGCTGCTTTTTTCGGGATGAAACTGCACCGCTCGTATGTTTTCCTTCTGCACCGCGCAACAGAAGGGTATTCCGTAGTCGGAAACGGCGATGACTACTTCCTCGTCCTCAGGCACAGGAAAATAAGAGTGCACAAAATAGACGTGCGAACCCTCTTCCACATCCTCGAAGAGGGCGTCACGACGGGTGAAGTGCAGAGCGTTCCAGCCGATATGAGGTACTTTGAGCAGTTTGCCCTGTTCGCTGGTAAGACCCTCAGGGAAACGCACCACTCTGCCATGCAGTAGCCCTAGCCCGTGTTCTGGTGCTGTCCCCCATGTCTCCTCGCTGACTTCAAACAGCAGCTGCAAGCCCAGGCATATCCCCAAGAAAGGTTTGCCTGTCTCGATGAACTCTCGGATCGCCCTGTCCATTCCGGTGCGGCGCAGATTCTCCATGGCGGCTCCAAACGCACCTACCCCCGGCAGAATGAGTTTCCCCGCCCGACGCACTCTCCCCGCATCGCCGGTGATTTCGGCATCAAAACCCAGCTTCTGCAGCGCTTTTTGCACGCTGCGCAGGTTACCCATGCCGTAGTCGACGATGGCAATCACCGCTACAGCACCCCTTTCGTGCTGGGCACGCCTGACTCTCGCGAGCGATAGCGCACCGCATCCGCCAGCGCACGCCCCAGCGCTTTGAAAGTGGCTTCCGCGATGTGGTGTGCGTTGTGCCCAGCCAGCTGACGCACATGCAGGTTCATAGGCACCTGAAACGCGAGTGCACGCAGAAACTCCTGCACCAGCTCCGCTGGCATCTGACCGAGCATGACTGGAGGCAGCTGCAGGTCACAGTGCAGGTATGCTCGTCCAGAGAGGTCTACCGCTACCATCACCAGCGCATCGTCCATCGGCACGATGGCGTGCCCATAGCGCTCAATGCCTCGCTTATCGCCCAGAGCGCGTTGTAGAGCCAGCCCAATGCAGATGCCCACGTCCTCTACGGTGTGATGCGCGTCCACGTGCAGGTCGCCCCGTGCTTGAACCACGCCATCGAACAGAGCGTGCCGAATGAGGTGGCTAAGCATGTGGTCGAAGAAGCCGATGCCGGTTTCCACCTCTGCCTTGCCTGTGCCGTCCAGATGCAAGCTCACATGCACGCTGGTTTCAGCAGTTTCACGGTCTACCTGAGCGATACGTTCCTCAATGTTCATGGTATACGCTCTCCTGGTGTTAATCTTGTAGCCTCCATTTCACCGCCTGGCGGTGTGCTTCCAGACCTTCCACCGCCGCCAGAGTCTCAATGGCTTCCGCGACCTGTTGCAGGGCTTCGCGGGTGAAGTGGACCACGCTGGTCTTTTTAACGAAATCATCCACGTTCAACGGCGAGGCGTAGCGGGCGGTGCCGCTGGTGGGCAGGGTGTGGCTGGGACCTGCCACATAGTCGCCCAGCGATTGGGGCGAGTAGGTGCCCATCATCACCGCGCCGGCGCAACGGATGTGGGGCAGGTATCGCCATGGATCGGCAACCATCAGCGCAAGGTGTTCGGGGGCGCACAGGTTAGCGAGTTCTATCGCCTCGTCCATGTTGCGCGTGATAAGGATACCTCCGTTTTGCGCCAGGGTTTGTTGTAAGATATCCCGACGAGGCAGGTCGGCGATGACTCTTTCTATCTCCTCCTGCACCGCCTGTGCGAGAGCAGGGGATGGGGTGATCAGGAAAGCGGCGGTGTGCACGTCATGTTCTGCTTGAGTGAGCATATCTATTGCCACGTAGCGCGCGTCGGCGGTGTGGTCAGCGAGGATGCACACCTCGCTGGGACCCGCCAGCATGTCGATGCCCACTGTGCCGTATACCAGCTTCTTGGCGACGGTAACGTAGATGTTGCCCGGTCCCACGATTTTGTCCACTGCAGGAACAGACTGCGTGCCGTAAGCCATCGCCGCTATCGCCTGCGCTCCGCCCACCTTGAAAATGCGGCTCACGCCCGCTTCCTGCGCCGCCAGCAACACCAGCGGATGCACCGTGCCGTCTTTGCGCGGCGGGGTGCACAGGATAACCTCCTCCACACCAGCCACGTGTGCAGGGATAGCGCACATCAGCACCGAGCTGGGATACACCGCCAGACCGCCGGGCACGTACACGCCTACCCGTCGTAGCGGTGTCACCATCTGTCCTACCAGTCCGCCGTACTCGTCCACCTCGAACCACGAGGTGCGCTTCTGGTGTTCGTGGAATCGGCGGATTCGGGTGGCGGCGAGGCGCAGAGCTTCTGCCACAGGGGAAGAAACTTCCGCCTGCGCTTGCCGAAGTTCTTCGGGAGTGACTTCCAGAAGCGTCAACTGCACGCCATCAAATCGGGCGGTGTACTCGCGCAAGGCATTGTCGCCGCGAGACGCTACATCGTGCAGAATGGAACGCACGCGCGACTCGATTTCGACGTCGTCCAGAGCCAGTGAGCGGCGCAGCAGCGCCGTGATTTCTTCCCGAGATGCTTGATCCGTGGAAAGCACACGCATGAATCTATCCCCGTTCCTGTGATGGAAAAAGGCAGGGGGCGAACCTCGCCCCCACCTCTTTGTATAGAAGTATTGTACGCTCTTTGACCCGTCGCCGTCAACCCGCCCACAAGCGGTTCAGGGTACGGCGACCGGCACCCCGCGTTCCTGCGAGAGGTAAGCGGCTTCACACATTGCCACCGCCTGCCGTCCGTCCCAGCCGGTGAAAATAGGTGATTGATTGTGCAGCACCCAGTCCACAAAGGAGCGCAGTTCGCGCACGTACGGGTCACCGTATTGCTGCTGCGCTTCCTCCACAGAGATGACCGTTTCCTTTTCGCCCAGCCGTGCCCAGCGCAGGTTGCCGCCGAAGCCACCGTGCGCTATCGCGCCGCCTTCGCAAATGATATGTACGCGATACTCACCGACCGCCGCCGACAGGCTAGCTTCCAGGTCGCCGATACCGCCGTTCTCGAAGTCGATAACGAGGTATGCTACATCCTCATACTCCATCTTGCCGAGCAGGTTGAACATGCGGGCGTACACCTGCTTTGGCTCACCCATCACCGTGCGCATGTAGTCCAGCTCGTGCACGTTGGTTTCCAGAAGCATTCCGCCGGCGAGTTCGCGTTTGACGCGCCAGCCGGAGTGAAACACGGTGGCATATCCTGCACGAGTAACCGCAATCGCTTTCGGCTGACCAATCTCGCCCGATGCGATGATGTCCAGCGACTTCTGGAACAGCGGGAAAAGGCGCAGCACCTGCCCAACCATCAGTTTCACGCCCGCTTCTTCGGCAGCGCGGTTCATGCGGTCGCATCGCTCCACCGAAATCTCCATCGGCTTCTCCAGAAAGATATGCTTCCCAGTCTGAGCTGCCGCCAGAGTAGGCTCCAGGTGCAATCCGCAGGGCGTGCCGATAACTACCGCATCCAGTTCTTCCTTCTGAAGCATCTGCTCGTAGTCGGTGTAAAAAGAGGCTTTCAGCTCGTCAGCAGCGGACTTGCGTTCCGGGTTAGTATCCGATGCTGCCACAACGACTGCGTCCTCAAACTGCTGAAGCCGCTGCGCCAGCGCTGCCGCCATCCCTCCAATGCCAATCACGCCAAAGCGTAGCTTTTCCATCTTTGCTGCGTGTGCCTCAGCGCACACAACCTCCTTTCCGCAGTGGGTTGATAGCAGATTCGCGGTGGAGCAGGAGGGTTCCTGTAATCTGTTTTCCAGTCGTACAGGATTTGACGCGGTGCGTGCAGAAGGTATAACAGGCTTTGCCAGACAGTACATTTGCGAGGTAAGGATGCCTCTTGCCATTGTTCACGATTACCTGAACCAGATGGGCGGAGCGGAGAAAGTACTCCACACCTTTTTGCGCTTAGCCCCCGATGCGACGGTGTACACCTCTGTGGTGCGCCCAGCGGTGCGTGCCTCCTGTGTGCCGGAGGGGATACCCGTGCAGTGCAGTTTCCTGCAGAGTCTGCCTCTCGCGGTCACGCGCACGCGCCTGTATCTGCCTCTGCTTCCTCTGGCGTTCGAGCAGATGAACCTGCGCGGACACGAACTGGTGCTCAGCATCTCCAGCGCATTTGCGAAGGGAATACGTTCACCCCAGGGGGTACCTCACCTGTGCTATTGCCAGACACCGATGCGCTTTGCGTGGAATCTGGATGGCTACATGCGTTATGAGCGCGTTTCACCTGCGACGCGGGCGGCGGTGCGACTGCTGATGGCGCGATTTCGTGATTGGGATGTCAATACCTCAAAGCGAGTTACCGAGTTCATCGCCATCTCGCGCACGGTGCAAGAGCGTATACGGCGGTTCTATGGGCGCGAGTCGCGCATTATCTATCCACCTGTGGATACCGAACTGTACCGCCCTGTTTCTTCTCTGGAGAAAGGTAACTACTATCTGGTACTCAGCCGTTTGCTGCCGTACAAGCGCATCGACGTGGCGATAGAAGCATGTAACCGTCTGCGTTTGCCGCTGGTAGTGGCGGGGGAGGGGAGAGACGAACCACGCCTGCGTCGGATGGCGGGACCGACGGTGCGATTCACAGGTAGAGTGTCGGACGAAGAGGCGCAGCGGTTGCTGGCTTGTGCTCGTGCACTGATTCTGTGCGCAGAGGAGGACTTCGGCTTGACCCCTGTGGAGGCGATGGCGTCGGGCACGCCGGTGATTGCCTATCGCGGTGGCGGGGCAACGGAGTCGGTGGCAGAGGGCGAGACAGGGATGTTCTTTGACCGGCAGGAGCCGGAGTCGCTGATGGAAGCCCTGCAGTGGTTCAACCCTTCGGATTATAACCCTCGGCGGTGCGTGGAGCGGGCGAGAGCCTTCGATTCGGCGCGGTTCCTGAGCGAGTGGCGGCAGCTGCTGCAGGAGTACGGATACCACGCTCACGCAGAGGCAGCTTAGTGTTGCATAAACCGGCTACCCGGCTCGGTAATGGGCTCGCTGCGCTGGCAGAGAGGACACTCTTCAGGCTGCCACGCCTCCACTCTCAGTTGCAGCAGGGTTTCGGTGCGCACGCCGAGGTCTACCTGTCCGCCGGTGCGGTCTACCAGAATGCCCACGCCCACCAGCTGCACGCGGTACGGCTCCAGCATCTGCAGTACCTCGCGCACCGAGCCGCCTGTGGTGAGGATGTCATCCACCACCAGCACGCGCTCGCCCTCGCGCAGGGTAAAGCCCCGACGTAGCACGCGCTTGTCGCCCTCACGTTCGGCGTACACCGCCCGCGTGCCCAGCTGTCGAGCCACCTCATAAGCGATGATGACGCCGCCCGTGGTGGGACCTACTACGACGTCGATCTGCTCTTCACGGAAGCGCTTCGCCAGCTCGCCGCACAGCTGTTGCACATAGTGGGGGTGCTGCAGCACCTGAAACTTTTCGAAGTAGGTATCGCTGTGCTTTCCCGAGCTGAGCCGAAAGTGCCCATGCAGCACCGCACCGCACTCGCGGAAGATGTGCAGAATCGTTTCGGGAGACAAGGTGTCGGAGAACATTTCACTATCCCTCCAGCAGCAGCCTTTCCGGGTCTTCCACCAGCTGTTTCACACGCACCAAGAACAGCACCGCCTCACGGCCATCCACTACCCGGTGGTCATAGCTCAGCGCAACGTACATCATCGGGCGGATAACGATTTGCCCCTCTACGACCACGGGACGCTCCTGAATGCGGTGCATGCCCAGAATGCCCACCTGCGGCGGGTTCAGTATGGGTGTGGAGAGCAGGGAACCGAACACCCCGCCGTTGGTGATAGTGAATGTGCCGCCTTGCAGTTCCTCTAAGGTAAGCGTGTGGTTGCGTGCCTTCTCCACAAACTGCGCGATAGCCTTTTCTATCTGCGCGAAGTTCATCTTATCCGCGTCGCGTAGCACCGGCACCACCAGACCCTCCGGGTCACCGATGGCGATACCGATGTCGTAATAATGCTTCAGCACCAGCTCATCGCCCTGCAGTTCGGCGTTCAGCTGAGGGAACTCGCGCAGTGCGCCGATAACCGCCTTGACGAAGAAGGGCATGAACCCTAGGGTCACGCCATACTGCTGCTGGAAACGCTCTTTCCACTTCGCGCGCAGTGCCATCACCGCGCTCATATCTATCTCGTTGAAGGTGGTGAGCATGGCGGCGGTATGTTGTGCCTCCACCAGGCGGCGAGCGATTGTGAGACGACGACGTGATAGCCTTTGGCGCGTCTCCGCACGGGGAGCGGTCGGCGCAGCAAGAGCAGGGGCAGCTGAAGGTTCTTCGCTGTGGGACGGCGGTGCAGGTTCCGCCACACGCTCACGGAGGCTCTCCTCCACCTGCTGCTTCCAGCGAGCGGCAGCCTGCACATCCTCTTTGGTCACCCTGCCGCCGGGTCCGGTGCCGCGCAGTTCGCGTAAATCGATGCCCAGTTCCTCCGCCATTTTGCGGGCAATGGGAGTTGCTCGTCCCTCTTCTTCCTTCTCCGGTGCTGGCGAGGGGGCAGTTGTCGCCGTTTCCTCTACTTCGTTCAGAAGCCCAAGCACCTCGCCGGGACGCACCACCTCGCCTTCCCGGCGCAGAATCTGATGTAGCACACCTCCTGCATCCGCAGGCACTTCCGCGTTCACCTTGTCGGTCTCCAGCTCCACCAGCGGCTCTCCCACCGATACTCGGTCCCCTTCTCGCTTCAGCCATCGTCCGACGGTTGCTTCCAGCACTGACTCTGCCAGCATCGGCACGCGAATCTCTAAAGGCATCTCCTGTCCTCCTCACGATTTGGGTGTTGCGTGCACCTGTTCACCCAGCGGTTCAAAAGCAGCGGCGACAATCTGCGCCTGCGCCTGCTGGTGCCATTCCTGCGTGCCTTCTGCGGGGCTTGCCATGCGCGTTCGTCCTATGTAATGCAGGGGCAAGCGATTGCCCAGAATATCCCGCAGGCGAGGCGCCACAAATGTCCACGCTCCCATATTGCGAGGCTCTTCCTGCAACCATGTTACTTCCTGCAGGTTGGGGTAGTGTGCCACTACCGCTTCTACCTCTGCGGCAGGGAACGGATAGAACTGCTCCAGACGCGCTACGGCGACCCGCGGCTCGTACTGTGGCGAATCGGGGTCGAGCCTGCCTGTCGCCAGCAGGTCGTAGTAGACTTTACCACTACAGAAAAGAAGCCTTTTGACGCGCTTTGCCTCACGAGGGGAGCGTTTCTCATGGATAAGATGATAGAAACGTCCCAGCGCCAGCTCCTGAGGTGCGGAGACCGCGAGAGGGTGGCGCAACAGGCTCTTGGGCGTGAGCAACACCAGTGGGCGAGGGTCTCTTCGAAGCAGCTTTGCCTGTCGTCTCAGGATATGGAAATACTGTGCGGGTGTGGAGCAGTTGGCGACGATGATATTGTTCTCTGCTGCCAGTTGCAGGAACCGCTCCAGGCGTGCGCTGGAGTGTTCTGGTCCTTGCCCTTCGTAACCGTGCGGCAGGAGCAGTACCAGACCGCTACGCTGTCCCCATTTGGAACGCCCGGACACGATAAACTGGTCGATAATCACCTGCGCGGAATTGGAGAAATCTCCATACTGCGCTTCCCATAGCACCAGCGCATCCGCAGCCTGCACGCTGTAACCGTACTCGAAGCCCAGCACCGCCGCCTCGGAAAGGGGGCTGTCCCACACTTCAAAGGATGCTTTGGCGGAAGGCAGGTTCTGTAGCAGGTTGTAGGGTTGCCCGGTCTGCACATCGTGCAGCACCAGGTGGCGCTGGCTGAAGGTTCCGCGGGTGACGTCCTGTCCGGTGAGACGGATCGGCGTGCCTTCCGCGAGGATGGAGGCAAAGGCAAGTGCTTCTGCGTGTGCCCAGTCCAGTTTGCCCTCGGAAGTAAACACCTCGCGCCGCCGGGCAAAGGGGCGTTGCAATTTGGGATGCAGGTGGAAACCGTCAGGGATATGGGTTATTTCGGCGTTCAGCTTTTGCAGCAGGGAAAGCTCTATGGCGGTGTCGAGGCTTTCCTCCGCTTCGAGGCTGCCCAGCCCACCACGCTCGCCCCCAGCTTCCAGCCCGGCTAGATGTGTATGAACGTGCAGCTCGATTTCCTCCGCCACCTTGCGTCGCAGGGCGTGCAGGTGTTCTATCGCCTCTTGCAGCATCCTGTCTGCTTCCTGCTGAGTGACCACTCCCTTCTGCACCAGGCGGCGCACCCACAGTTCACGCACAGTGGGATGCTGAGCAATACGTGCGTACACCTGCGGCTGGGTAAAGGTGGGTTCGTCGTTCTCATTGTGTCCCCACCGCCGATAACCCACCAGGTCGATGATCACATCTTTGAGGAATCGCTCGCGGTAGGCATGCGCGAGGCGAACAGCGGTGAGGCAGGCTTCGGGATCGTCGGCGTTGACGTGGATGACAGGCAAGTCGAAGCCCTTGGCAAGGTCGCTCGCATAGTCGGTCGAACGACCGTGTTGAGGCAACGTGGTGAAGCCGATCTGGTTGTTCGCGATGAGGTGGATGGTGCCTCCCGTGCGGTAGCCGGGCAGGCGGTATAGGTTGAGCGTTTCCGCCACGATGCCCTGTGCTGGGAACGCCGCATCGCCATGTATCAGCACCGCCAGAGAGATGCGCTCGTCCTGTTCCGGTGCGCCCGGCCGGTCGCGCTTTTCACCGCAGGAGCGGGTCATCCCTTCTACGACGGGGTTCACCCACTCCAGATGGCTGGGGTTTGGGGCGAGGTAAACCTCCATGCTGACCTGTTCGCCGCCCTGATATGCTCGGCGCGCGCCCAGATGATATTTGACGTCGCCCGTCCAGCCCTCGTCGCTGCTGCCGCTGTAAGAGACTCCTGGAGACTGGTACACGCCCAGAAACTCGGCGATAATTTGTTCATAGGGTTTACCCAGAATATGTGCCAGCACGTTCAACCTGCCACGGTGTGCCATGCCCAGCATAATGTAGCGAGTGCCAGCCTCTGCTGCCGCGCCGATGAGCTCATCCAGCATGGGTATCATCATGCCCAGGCCTTCTAGGGAGAAGCGGATGTGCCCCGGAAACGCCCGGTGCAGGAAGCGTTCTAACGCCCCTACTTCGGTCAAGCGTTGCAGGAGCCCCATCTCGTTGATCGGGTCGTTGGGGGGAGCATATCGCCGGGACTCCACAGCCTGCTCCCACCAATCGCGCTCCTCCGCCTTTTCCAGATGCTCGAACTCATAACCGAGCGTGCCCTGATACACCTCGCGCATTCTCTGGATGACCGTGAAGGCATCCGGTGCACCTTCACTGAGCACACCGCCGATGACATCGGCGGGTAGGAAGCGCAGGTCGTGCTCGGTAATACCATGTGACTCAGGGAGAAGGGAGGCGTCTCCAGGAGGCTCAGTTCCCAGCGGGTCTATCCGAGCCGCACGATGACCGTAAGCCCGTATCGCCCGCGCTAGCGATGCTGCTCCAGCAATTTGCCTCCAGCTGGGTGCTGCTTTCTGCGGGACGGCAACCTCCGCAACAAGCGGTGGCGAACCGTATTTCTGGAAGAGATTACGAATGGCAGGAGGAACCTGTTGAGGATTGTGCTGATAAAGTTCGTAGACCTCCGCCAGATAGGCAAGATTCAACGGAGAAAACCGCAGCCAGATGTTATCGCTTCCAGATGGGTGCATTGTGTTCTATTTCCACCGTTTTTTCTGCGACAGCACTCTCCACGCGCGCCGCAGGTAGTTCGCCAGGATTGGGTACGTCTGCATTGGCAGGCGTTGCGCGCAGTAGGCACTAAGAATTATAGAATCGGAATGCTTATCCTGTCAACAGGATGGAGCAGCGCCCAGCCCTATGGGTGAAGACTTCGGCTGGCGGATGTGGTTTCCTCCTCGATCTTGCGGCGCACGGTCTGGCAGAAGCGCTGGAGGCGTTGCCGGTCAAACTCATCGCGGGCGAGGGAGAGTGCTTTGGTGAGATAGGTGTATGCTTCGCGGTAGTCCTTTCGGGCGCGAAGGATAGCCATGCCCATCTCCTCGTACAGCTCGAAAGAGCGGGGGTTGTTGCGGATGCCTTCCTGCAGCAGTTGCCGGGCGTGTTCGTAGCGGTGCAGTCGTCCCGACAGCATGAAGCCCGCTACCTGATACGCCTGCACGAAATGGGGGTCCAGCCAGGTAATCATGCGCAGTAAGGGCAGCAGGTCGGTGTCCTGTGTCCAGTCGCCGTGGTGTTCGATGTATTCGTGGTGATACTGGTCTACCTTGATCCACAGCAGGTTGGCAAACACGATGCGAAACTGTCCTGCCATCGCCATCACGGTGCGCAATGCAGCATTTTCGGCAGGTGCGCTTTCCATCTTCGGGGCATTTGCCGAGAGCAACCCTTCCGAGAGCACGCATCCAATAACGAGAGTAGCGACCAGTGCCGAGAAGCGATTCATGCGCTCACCCTCCGTCGTATCAGCACGTAACCTCCCGCAGCCATGCCCAGTACGACTATGCCCTTCAGCTGAGTGAGTATCTCATGGCGCATCTCTACGCTTTCCCAGTGATGTGGTTCATGGTGATGGCGATGACCGTGCTCACCCTCTTCGTGGGCGAGGACAGCGGGTAGCAGCACGATGGCGACCAGCAGAACCGCAAGCAGCCTCATCCTACACCTCACGACGTCCAAAGTTCCATATCGACAGCATGACGCACATCGCCGAGTAGCAGATTCCGTATACCGCCACCAGCACCAGGTAGTTCGTTGGAACCGACAGGTCATGAACCAGCGCGTCCTTGAATCGGAAAGCCTCCATATTGGGCAGCGCTGCGCTGACTGCAGTGATTGCCCATTTGGCAAAGCCGGTATTCCGCTCCGCCAGATGATGCAGGTAGCCCATCTTCAGGCTGCCCAGCAAGTAGAGAAACAGCGTGAGCGTCGCGGTCATCGCAGGAGTGAAGAAAGTGGACAGAAGCATTGCCAGTGCACCCACCAGTGCCACCTCGAGATAGGTGAAGGCGATAGCCACCAGAGCCAACCCGGACACATAGTGCAGGTGTACCCACAGCAACGCCACGAGTGTGACGGACATCAACGTCATGCCGAGATACACCGCCGCCAGCGCACCCAGGTAGCGGGCGACCAGATACAAACCACGCGGTATAGGACGCGCCAGCACAGGATAGAGGGTGCGTTGCTCCACGTCATGGAACAGGGCTCCGCTGAGGAGGAACACGATACTGAGCGAACCTGCCAGCAGGATCATTACCATACCGGTGTCCTTGACGATTTTGACCTGCACGCCTAGGTCAAAGAACGAGACCGTGCCCGCAATGGCGATGACCACCAGCGCGAGCAGTATCATCACGTGCAGTATCTGCCGCCGTACCGCCTCCAGAAAACTCAGTTTGATGAGGGCGAAAAGCGCTCTGTGCATGCCTGTACCTCCTATGCCGCCTTTTCGATAAGGATGGTAGCTGGTGCGCTCTGCACAATGCGCAGGAACGCCTCTTCCAGAGTCTCGCGTTGCTGAACAAGGCTGATGAGCCGGGCGTTCGCTTCAGCGAGCAGTCGGGTGACCTCGTACACCCGCGCTTCGCTGGTCACGGCGACCACCTGTGCGCCCTCGTGATGGATGCTCGTGCAGAAGCCTCGCAGAATCCGCTCGGTTTCTGGGGGCACATTCTGGGCGACAAGGACGTATCGGTCGGTTTGCTGAGTGAGCTCTTCCGGTGTGCCGAAAGCAAGCAGTTGCCCCTGGTGAATAATGGCCACGCGGTCGCAGATGAGTTCTACCTCGCTCAGATGGTGCGAGCTGAGGAAGATGGTCTTGCCGTGTTCTTTCAGCGCCTGCAGAACATTGCGCATTTCCACCCGTGACACAGGGTCTAACCCCGAGGCAGGCTCATCCAGAATGAGCAGTTGCGGGTCGCCGACCAGTGCCTGAGCCAGAGCTACCCGTTGCGTCATGCCCTTGGACAGCTTGCCGATGGGGCGATGTGCGAAGGCATCCGCGCGAGCCATCTCCAGAGCGACTTCCACCCGATGCTTTGCCTCTTTCGCCGGGACGCCTGCCAGTGCGGCGTGGGCAGAGAGCAACTCGCGCGGTGTGAGATAACGCGGGAAATAGGGCTGTTCGGGCATGTAGCCCACTTTTTGACGGGCGCGTGGTTCTTCGCAGGGTACACCGTACAGCCAGGCTCGTCCTCGTGTCGGCGTGATAAAGTGCAGTAGCATTTTGATGGTAGTGGTTTTTCCCGCGCCGTTTGCTCCCAGAAAACCGACCGTCTCGCCGTCTATAATCTGCAGGCTGAGGTCATGCACAGCGATATGCTTCTGCTTGCGCGATACGTATATCTTGGTCAAACCTTCAGTGCAAATAGCCCACGGCGTTTGCATCCCGATTACTCCCGCTGAGCTCTGTGTTTTCCCTTATCTTTATCGGTAGGGTGAACTCTTTTGTGGAGGGAGAATATGGCACTTTTTCGGGTAAGGCATCTTCGGCATATCACCGAAGATTGTACCGAGGATTTTGGAGACCAACTTCTGCCAACAAGGTGTAGCCTATGGGACATTCGCACAAACATCCAAACGGAGAGGAGCGTGTTGCTTCTCTGATCAAACTGTTGCCCGACGCTGTGCAGGCAATTACCAGTGCTTCACAGGTGCACCAGGTGGTGGAACGCGCCTGCGCCGCTATTGGCGAAGGATTGGGGGCGCAGACAGCGTTTGTGTTGTGGTACTCCGAGAGCGAACGTGCCTTCGTAGGGATGCCCACTGGATATGGTATCGATGACGCTACGCTATCGCAAATCCATGTGCCTGCGGGTATGTGCGTTGCCAGCGACTACGCCTTTGTGCATGGTAAACCGTACGTCAGCGACCAGACGGATGAAGAGGAGCTGCTGACCAGTACGCTGCGGCGCAATCTACGTCTGTCTCGCTTGATGACACTTCCCGTTCGGGATGAAAAGCACACACGCGGCGTCCTGCATGTGGTGAACAAGCCAGGCAAACCTTACGACGGAACTGACGTGGCGTTCGCGCTGGGTGTTGCGCAGATATGTGGTGCGATGCTGTCCCTGCTGCACTATCGTCACTACATCGAGCGCATGGCAATCACCGATGGACTAACAGGGCTGTTTAACCGTTACCACGCTGAAGCGTTGCTGGAAGAGCATTCCCACCTTGCTATGCAGAACAAAACGCCTTTGAGCGTGGCGGTAGTGTATCTGGACCATCTGAAATACATCAACGATGTCTATGGCTATCGCACCGGTGACAGAGCACTGCTATCGCTGGCGCAGGCATTGCAGAAGAGCGTAAGCCCACGTGCGATGCTGGCACGCTACGCTGGCGATGAGTTTGTGGCGCTACTGCCGGGAGTCGGTTTGCGAGAAGCACAGATGCAAATGCAGGCGGTGCGCGACCTGGTTGCGCAGGAATGCTGGGAGCCGGTAGGCAGTTTGAGCGTCAGTATCGGCGTGGCGAGCTACCCGGAGAGCGCGGTGCCGGTAGAGCAGTTGCTCTCCGCTGCCGAGGATGCGGCGATGGCGGCAAAACGTCACGGTCGCAATCAGGTGGTGCTGGTGACCCCGCGCAACGCGGCGTAGATGCTTGCGTCCAGCTGGAGGGCGAACCTGCAGGGGAGCCGAAACAGGTAGCCCCACCCTGCCTCCCCGCAAGCGGGGAGGAACATTATGTCCCCCTGCCTGCGGGGGGACTACAGGGGGGCTGACGGCTCGGGCGGAGCCTCGCCCTCCAGAAGTTTTAGCAGCCAGCGCAGGCTGGCTTTGTTTGCAAGGGAAAGGCTTTAGCCGTGAATGCCAGCAACATTGGCTCGGACGGAGCCTCGCCCTCCACACGGTGACCCCAAACGAACGGCTCGGCAGGAGCCTTGCCCTCCAGAGAGCATGTCTTCGACAGGGACCCGATTCTTCTTGCGGACACAGGAAAGGGACGCTGTGGTATAATCTTCACAGGTGAAGGTGCTATGTTAACACGATACATCCAAAAAGCGATGGGGCAGGCTCATTACGAACTATTACCGGAAGACAAGCTATACTACGGCGAAATCCCGGGCTTCGACGGAGTTTGGGCGACGGGAGCAACGTTAGAGGCGTGTCGTCAGGAGCTGCAGGAAGTGCTGGAGGAATGGATATTGTTAAGGGTTGCTCGCCACCTGCCTCTTCCTTCCGCTGGAGACATCAGTTTGCAGCTGTCTGGGGTTAGTTGATGCCTCCTTTAGGGTGCATCAGCCGATGGGTAAGAAATGTCCTAAAAACTCTTGCAAATGGAGAGATTATCACATCATTTGCAATACAATCATACTGTCTGGCAATAATGGCAAAAATTTTATGAAATTTTCCCCCTCAACACCCCGGTAACCCCGTTTGTGGTACGATTCTTGCATATATATCAGGGTGGAAAGACTCTGTGGGCAAACGCCACAGGCACGCATTTTGAACAACTTTTTCAAAGCGAAAAAGGAGGTTTCAAAATGTTACGTAAAAGGTTATTCCTGACCCCCCCCCCATTAGTGTAATTCTTGCTACATTTCTGCTCCTGCTGGTCCCCCTCGCACGAGCACAACAACCTCCTGCGCTGACCCTCCTCAACGCCGACATCGACGGCGATAACGAAGTGACCCTCTTTGACTTCGGGGCGTTGACGAATGCCTTCGGCAGTATGCCCGGCGACCCCAACTGGAACCCCGATGCCGACCTGGACGGGGATGATGAGGTAAGCCTGTTTGACTTCGGCATCCTGACCGCCAACTTTGGTCTCATCGGTGCGGAGGAGTTTGCAGGCAGCACGCAATCGGCGTCGGGTGTGTTCAGCGCTACCCTGCATGTGGTGCTGGGTGACTGGACAGCCCAGACCGACCGCGCGGTGTATGTGGTGTTGCAGTTCAAGCGAGCTGGCACGGAGGGCGATTCGGGCACCCCCATTTACGAGCAGTCGGTGACCTTCACGCAGGGTGAGGTAGAGAAGGATGTGCAGGTTCACCTTCCTGCGGGCATTTATACGGTGCGTGCGCTGGCGTATAACGACGAGGCACACACCGATATCTCGCACTGGCTGCGCAGTGAGTTGACAGGGTTTGTGGTGCCCAGTGGTGGCGGTAGCGCCCGCAACGTGGTTCCTGCTCCAACGTGGGCAGAGGAAGTCATTCCAACGGACAGTGTCCCCTCTGGCGGGATGGGCCCCTCCAGTGCGAGCAGGGTGAACCTTGCCTCAGGGGCATACGAGCACATCCCCCCTGCTGACCTGGAGGTGCCCAACCCGTTCGGTCCGTCTGTGGCTTTTGCCCGGCGTTATAGCAGTTGGATGGCGCAAGCAGGTATCAGTTCTCCCGGTTTGGGAGTAGGGTGGAAGCACAGCTTAGACCTTTTCATTAGTTGGGACAGAGTTTCCACCCCCACAACAGCCACATTGTTCTATCCTAACGGTGCTACCGAGTCGCTGGGCGCGACTCAGCAGGGTAGTGCGTATCGGTTTACGCCGCCGGAGGGGGCTCCGTATGCCGGACTGGCGGAGCCAGACAATACCTACCCAGGCGGCTGGCGGATTACCCTGTTCTACCGTGATTACTCCCGACTGGTTTTCGCACCCGTTTCCGAACAGACGCTAGACATCTTCCGTCTGGTGGGAATAGTGGACCGTGCGGGCAACGCGGTAGGGCTGTTCTACCAGAACGGACTGCTGCGTTACGTCCGCGCCGGCGATACTAACCTGCTGGAACTGGTGTATGACGGTAATGGAATGCTGGCGCAGGCGAAGGCGTATGAAGCAGGCACGAACAATTACGCTACCGTTACCTACACCCATCAGCAGCTAGACGACGGCAACCGTCATCTGGTGCAGGTTTCGCAGATAAATGCTCCCGCCTCCTTGTGCTGGGGATTCGGTTATGGCTACGTGTGGACACGCCAGGACAACAGCCAGGTGCGTCTGCTGACGCACATCAGTGCACCTGACCCGCGTGGCGGTAGCGGGATACTGACGGTTCCGGTGGCTTATGATAGCAATGGCATGGTGCAGATGTTGATGGATGCCAACGGTAATGCCCGCCGCTACGTATACCAGGGCAACGGTACGACCGATGTGGAGGTGTACAACGGTTCGACCAGTGAACTGGACTTCGCCTGGACACAGAAGCTGGGCGTGGCAGGAGTGAACGGTGGTATCGTGGACGCGCTCAGCCACCAGAGCCAGCTGGTGTATGCCAACACCTACCTGCCCACCTCCTACACTAACCGCAACGCGCAGACCATGCAGGCGAACTACGACCTCTACGGCAACCCCACGGTGATTATCGCTCCGCGCAACATCCGTACGGTCATCAACTACACCTATCCTGCCGACTATCCCATTAGCCCCATCCAGCAAGTGGAGGTGCGGCAGATAGGAGCCAACGGTACGGAGAAGACCTCCACCATTTACATCTTTTACACGCCTGCGGAGGAGGCGCTACAGGTTCCAGGCGCGAAGGCAGGTTTGCTCAAAGAGATGCAGTCCCCACGTCCGGGAGTATCTGGCGAGCGGGTGAGCACGCGCTATTACTATACCTCACAGGGCAATCTGGCGGTGGTGGAAGCTCCCGGCGCCAACGATGAGGGGCGCAAACGGACGACAGTGTATTTCTACAACCGCGACCCCTTCACCGGCGAGAGCTTTGTATCTCTGCTGGGGCGTCCGGTAGCGGTAGCGGTGTACGACGAGACCATCGCCGACATCTGGGGCGAATACCAGAACTGGCTACAAAACCGCAACGACACCTTCTGGACGCAGTCGCCTCGACGGCTCATCTTCTACCAGCGCTACCGCTACGACCTGCTTGGGCGGCTTGCGTCGGTGATAGACGCCGCGGGCAATATCACCAGCTTCACCTACAACGAGGCAAACCAGCTGGCTACGGTTACCTATCCTCCGGTAAAAGACGCCACCGGCACGTGGGTCACTACGAAGGAGCAGTATGTGTACTGGCCAGGCGCAGGTGGACAGCTCAAGCAGGTGCTGTTGTTCGCCAATAACGTGTTCTTCCGGTCGGCGGATGTTAACGTGGGCGTAGAAGGTGAACAAAAAGGCACCGCCGGCACCAGCGTTCAGCCGATACAGCTGGGCTACGATGCGCAATACCGACTGGTAGGTGTGGTGGACGGCAGAGGCAACGCTACCACCTTTGGCTACACGAAGGCAGGGTTCCCCAACCTGAAGCAGTATCCTCTGGATGATGTCTTCCAGTGGTATTACGCTCCAGTGAACCAGCAAAGCCTGTGGTGGGGCGAGGATAAGGAGGGCAACCCTATCGCCCGGCTGGATGCCAACGGCGTGCTGACGCGCTATGTTCGGGATGCCGAGGACAGCCGATTGCTGCGGGTAGAGTACTACACCAACCCCTACAACCCGAACAGCCTCATCAGCTCCGAGACGGTATACATCGGCTACGACGAGTTCAACCGCATCTCACAACTGGTCAACGCGCAGGCTCAGATAGACTACACCTACGACGACAACGACCTGTTGCTGTCGGTAACCACCACCTATCCCGCACCTGTCGAATCGAAAACCATCAGCTACCAGTACTACCCGGACGGCAGTCGCAAGAGCATGAGCGTGCCTAACGTGGGTACCTTCAACTACTATTACTACTACACCGACGGCTCCGGCACGATGCGGGTGATGGGGTCGGTGATACGGGTACGCTGCCCATGGACACCACGCCCAAATGTCGACTGCAACTATGACCAGGCAGGACGGCTGCGCCGTGAAACCAACGGCGGTGTGCTCACAGACTACGACTACTACCCACGCGGGCTGCTTAGCCGACAGGTGAGTTATTCCGGAGCGGGTAACTTACTCTCTGCTTTTGCCGATTTCGATGCTGGAGGGCAGCCTACCCTAGAGGGCATCTTCTACGACGCCTCAGGCAATCGCACACATCTACTGGTAACTATCCCGCCGCAGGGATATGCGCTGGGCATCGCCGGGCAGATCGACTACACCTACGACAGTCGTGACCGCCTCACCCGTGAAACCTTCACGCTGGCGAATAACCAGGTGTGGTACGACGACCAATACACCTACGACAGTGCAGATAACCCTACCTCTATCCACGGTTCCAGCTACACGCACAATGCAAACAACCAGGTCAGCAGTGCATTGTTCCAGTATGACGACAATGGCAACGCCATCCTCTTCCGGGGATTGGCTATCGGTTTTGACCTGGAGAATCGCATAGTGCAGCTGCCCGACTTGTATCGGGGGGGAAGCTACGTCATCACCTCGCGTTACCGCCCGGACGGCTTGCAGGCGTGGAGGCAAGACGCTAACGGGCGTGTGTACTTCCTTTACGACGGTACACGCCTTGTAGCGGAATACAGCGGCAGCAACGGCAGCCTGTTGCAGCACTTCGCCTACTCCGCCGAGGGCTTGAACCAGCGGCGTGGCAACCAACACCGACTGTTTACCTTTGACCCCGACGGCAATCTGGTGCACCGCTTGACAGCCGGTACGGTTAGTGCGTTGAGCATCACCTGGCACAACCGTTTAGGAGTGGTGTATCAAGACCAACTCGCCAGCACGGGACAACTAGTAGATGTTCCCAACGCCGGCACGGTTGGTTATCAAGGCTACCTCGGCGCCTACTCCGACGCCAGTACCCGCACCTTGGGACAGGCACGCTTCGCCGCGCTGGTTACGTTGAACGCAGGTGGATACTTCGACCCTGTCACCGCGCAGGGGATGCAGCGCGACCTGGGTGCAGTCAACCCCTACACCCGCCTGTATCGTCAGGGTAGCTCCCTTGCCGACCGGTTGACGAATCTGGTATTATCCTGGGCGGATGCGGGCTGGACGTCAGGTGACCCCTCGGCGGCGGAAGGCGCGGCGTTCGTGAAGGCGGTCGATGCCCTGCAGCGCACCATCGGCACCGCGTGGGATATCCAGAACATCGCAGCACTGCCCAGGCTGGCAGGCGGATTGGGAGTAGGTCTACTCGATGTTGCCGAAGACCTTGCTGGCGGTGGGTTCCGCCTGGCACGCCAAACCGCACGGCAGGCGGCTTCTAAGAGTTTTGCCTCTCTGGATGAGGCACTCCAAACCGTTACTCGCGAGCGGTTTGAGAGCCTGCCGGATGAACTCTATATCTATGTTCGCGGCGACATTGCTCAGAAAATGATGGCATCAGGTAAGATTGGTCGTGCCGAGGGCGAGATCGTCTACCTGACCACAAAAGGTAACCTATCATCTCTACAAGCACGATTGGAACTGGCACTACCGCCGAGCAACACGGCTGAGGTTGTTGTACCGGTTCCAAAAAGGATACTCGATCCCAGCCGTGTCATGCTAATCCGCCCTGTGACAGGTAATGTTTACAACGCTCCAGGAGGGGGGATAGAAATACTCTACCGCGGGCGGATTGACTGGCGATGGTAAAAACTCGGTGGGGCAGAGAACACCTCTCTGCCCTATCCAATAAACAAGCGGAGGATCACACTATGAGTGGCGAACGCGAAGCTGTTCTAGAGGCTATCAGCGAGATTGAACGCCGCCACAAAGATACAAGTGGTGGTTACGAACTGCCTTATCAGGTCGCTAAGTGGATGCGCTCACTTCCATCTACCGAACAAGATAAAGTTATCAAGACGCTATTTTTTCAGTTTGAGAACAACATGCGCTATGGATATATGTTACCAGACATTTTAGGATTATTACCGGCTCCAGAGCATCTCGAACGCTTATTGCGCATTTCTCTCACACTGCCCCACATAGGGGTCAGAGATTACCATGATATTTTATCCAGTGTGTTTGGCTTCGGTCCTAAGTATGACCAGCAAATGGTAAATATAGCTCGAAAATTGGTCAGGTCTGTTCTCGATGAAGGCGACGTTAGAGGTGTTGTCTTGCTTGGTGGGCTGATACGATTGGGTATCCCTAGTGCCACCGAGGACGCGGCTGCATACTTAGAGGAGTGGATTACCGATACAGGCAAGGAAGCTTTTGTGGATGGGCTTTTAATGCAGTTCAGCGATTTCTTTCCAAAGGAGTCTGTTGACTCGCTATTTGGGGCTATTCGATGTTTGCAGGGTGACAACTTGAGGCATGTTTTCACTGCTATCGCGATAAGAAGGATAGACGCTAATCCTCTCCTGAAAATATGTTGTAAATGGCTTTTGATAAGACTTAAGCAGTACAAGATGGATTGACAATTCCTGAGGTCAATTCTATCCCTGTCGCTTCTTGGCGGGTTTATGTACCCTCACTCGCCTGCTGATTGTTGGCAGCGAATGGGGCAGTTATGCCGCGGCGCCTGGAGTTGGTGCGGGAAGGCGGGCTGCCCTGCGCGAAGCCGCCGAAGAAGCTGGCGAAAAGCTGGCACGGCAAACCGCACGGCAGGCGGCAAGGGAAGCGGGCGAACTGCTTGGTCAGCGCGCCCTGCCTCCACGTATTTTACTCACTCAGAGGCGACTAGAACATATTGTCCAGCGACACTAGCCGACGAGCGGGACGAGCGTTTTTGAACAACCAGCAGGTAAGTTTCTGCCTGGCATGACTGCTAGGAGGCTCCGTGAGATGCTCCGTATCGCTGGCGAGCGTGGTGTTTGGCAACCAGCACGGGGGATGCGCCTTCAGGTTGAATACAACTTCGGGCAGGTAATCGGTGTAGATCGATACGGTCGTCCTGCCACACGCCTGCGTATGATTCTCGAGCCTAGTGGTGAGGTCGTCACTGCATACCCATATTAGGGCTACAGGGGGTGCTGGGGATACAGGATTCCCAGCGCCCTCTTGGATTTGTGTGAGGTATCATAGTAGAAATGAATCTCGTGATTAACTATCGCCTTTATCCTGAAAATTTCTGGGTGGTCGAGCAGTCGGACTGGGAACGTGCCACGCTCTCTGACTTTAATACCTTGCACTTTTACGGAGACTTGATTTTCCGGTATTCAGATGCCATTTTTGACTATCAAAACATACCTTTGTTAGGCTTTGCTTACGAGTTTACGGAAGCCTTTTTGAAGTGCTTGCAGGGGCAAGAAGCTAGAGTAGAGTATTGTTTCTTAGAAAGCGGCGACTGGCTTTCCCTTTCCCTCAGTCGTGAGGGAAAGGTAACTGTTCAAGCGAGCTATACAGATGATATCGCCAAAGTGCCCCTAGACACTCTGCGTATGGGGTTGAAACGGAGCAATAGTTATTTGATTGAGGAGCTTACCTATCGTTTCCCATTTCTGAAGGGGCACCCGATATTTCGGCAGATTGCGGCGGTATTACTCATTGAGTGACACCTTGTCTTTAAGGGTATACTTCTGCAGCCCCTTCCGCCAGCGAGGGCGAGAAGTTCTTTGCGGGTCTGAACGTGCTGGGGCGCCTGCTGGCGGTAGGGAGCGAGTGGGGCAGTTATGCGACGCCGGTATCAGGCTCTGGAGCACGGGCAGGTGGTAGCATTGCCCGCACCGCGTTGCGTGTTGTATAGTTGATCTGTTAAAAATCGCTGACCTCTTGCATTTCCTCGTGCTGTCGGGAGTTTGTTCAAGCCCTGTTCAACATCTGCTGCACCGTCGCTACCGCTGTTTCCAACTCCACCGTGCGCTGTTCCTTCGTGACCATATCGCGCAGGGTAACCACTCCTTGCTTCAGCTCGTCCTCGCCCAGCATCAGCGTCATGCGGCATCCCAGACGGTCGGCGAGCTTCATCTGTCCCTTCAGGCTGCGACGCTGGTAGTCGGTTTCGGCGGAGATGCCAGCCTGACGCAACTGCTGCAATATCTGCAGAGCGGGCAGTGTCGCTTCCTCGCCCAGCGCGGCGACGAACACGTCCACCGTCTCGCGTTTCGCCTCCGCCAGCCCCAGCTCTTTCAGCACGATGATTGCTCGCTCAATACCGAGCGCGAAGCCGATGCCGGGGGTAGGAGGACCGCCTATTTCCTCCACCAGCCCATCATAACGCCCGCCGCCACCCAGCGCGTTCTGTGCGCCCAGTGCATCGCTGACGATTTCGAAGGCGGTTTTGGTGTAGTAGTCAAAGCCGCGCACCAGATGCTTATCCACCACGTAACGGATGCCCAGCGCATCCAGATAGGGGCGTAAGGCGTCAAAGTGCGTTCGGCACTCCTCACACAGGCTGTCGAGGATGTCGGGCGCGTCGTGCAGCAGGGTGCGGCACTTTTCGCGCTTGCAGTCCAGCATCCGCAGGGGGTTCAGCTCGTAGCGTGTCTGGCATGCCTCGCAGAGCTCGTGCACAAAGGGACGAGCGAACTCACGCAGCCGTTCGCGGTACACCGGGCGGCACACCGGGCATCCCACCGAGTTGAGCACCAGTGACAGGCGCGAGATGCCCAGCTCCTGATAGAAATGCATTGCCAGCGCGATAATCTCCGCATCGAGCGCGGGATGTTGCGAGCCGATGGCTTCCACGCCCAGCTGGTGCGCCTGGCGGTAGCGCCCTGCCTGGGGACGCTCGTAGCGAAAGATAGGGGTGATATAGTAAAGCTTGCTGACCCCGCCCTGCGCGGCGAGGTTGTTCTCCACGTACGCCCGCACCACCGGAGCAGTTCCTTCTGGCTTCAAGGTGACGCTGCGCCCGCCGCGGTCGGTGAAGGTGTACATCTCTTTGCTCACCACGTCGGTATGCTCGCCCATGCTTCGGGTGAACAGGTCGGTATCCTCAAAGATAGGGGTACGGATTTCGTGGTATCCGTAGCGTCGGCACAGCGTGCGGAAGGTCTCCTCCACACGGTTCCAGAGTGGGGTTTCATCGGGCAGGATGTCGTTGGTGCCGCGCGGGCGCTGGTACCGCATTCTCCACCTCCGCAATAAAACAGCGACACCGCGATAGCGGGTGTCGCTGTTAGGTAACATGGTAGCGGCGGGCGGACTCGAACCGCCGACTCCACGGGTATGAGCCGTGTGCTCTGACCGACTGAGCTACGCCGCCGTATCGCACTTTTAATTCTACTCCCAATTTGGCGTGTTGTCAAGGGTCTGAACCTCGGCGGCTTGCATTGTGCAGGCAGGTGATATCTCTGGGGCGTGGACGTTTCGTGAGGCAAATACTGTCCGCAACTCCTGCCAGACGGCAATGTCTTCTCCAGTGATACTCCTGCCTGCCGTACCAGTGGTCAGGGCGATCGCCTATCGTGGGCTGGACTTGATCTTGATGACTATTCGGTTCTCGGAGGATGTCTTTGTCGCCATGGCGAGCGCTTCAGACACCAGCTGTTGCAGCTGCTGCTTTGTCCTCTGCTCGCCGTTGATGACCACAATCATCAGATGCGGTTCAGGTATCGCGGAGGGGCGTGATGGCGACATCATGCGCCCGCCTCCACCACCGCCGGAGCCACCAGAACCGCCGGAGCCACCGCTACCACCGGAGCCACCAGAACCGCCGGCACTACCGCCTCCTCCTGCACCTCCTGAGCTGCCGGAGCCACCGCTACCACCAGAGCCAGCAGACCCCCCGCCAGAGCCTCCGAAGCTACCAAGTGTGAACCCTGGGTCATTGTCCGGAAAAAACGAAAGGGTTACTTTAGGGTAATCCAGCAGCTCATAGCAGAAGCAGTTAGGTCCACCTGGCGGAATGCAGCCGGGCTTGTCACAGTTACCCCTCACCCCTTGTTTGGCAGTCCACACACTCACGTTGCTTGCACCGCGATTGGGTACCGCCTTGAGGGTGCTGATGAACCAATCTGCGAAAGCATCAGCGCTACAGCCTTCTCTCGCCGCATCCGCCTTCGTCCATTTGGCGCCGGAGGCGATAGCGTCCACTACGGGCTTCAATGTTTGAGCCATCTTTTGGGCTATGGAAATCTCTTGCTCGTCCCACCAGGTGATCAGGACGCGGATATCCTTCTTCTCGATGCCGCGCGCTGAGTTGTTGGGGGCTGCCATGTTCGCTGCCCCAGACGGTACAGCCTGTTCGATACGCTGATGCACTTTTTGTGCCAGGGCAAGACCGGTCACGATAGCCAGCGTTGCCAGAGACACAATGAAAATCGCTTTTTCCTTCATGTGTTGCGCCTCCATGACGGTTGGGAATTCGGAGCCTACCCTCAACGTGTAGCTCCGTTAACCATATGATCGGCACAATGGGCAATGCTCTGCAGATACTTTTCAGCGGATGCTGAGTGGTGAGCGAGGGCTGCTGTGGTTGGGAGCAACCGGTGGGAAGAGCACGTGTCCGGCAGGCGCAAACACCCGCTGTGTGTTTTTCTTGAGGGGCGCGGTTTTGCACCGCACCCCTCATTCTTGCTAGCAACCGGTGTCTTCCGAGTCGGTAATGCCGGTGCCGGGTACGCCGTGCAGGTCGTTATACGGGTCCTGCCGGGTGCTAGGTGCAGATTCCAGAGCGGCTTCGCTGTTGCGCAGTGGTTCGGTGGTGCGCCAGCTATAGTAAGTGGGGCGCAATGCTCCCGATGGTGTCGCGCCGCCGGTGGGGATACCGCTGTAACGGAACCACTTGGCGTGACCATCGGCGAAGTTCAGTACCAGCCCCTCCTTATGCCGCGCGTAGCCCAGGAAGCTGTAAAACTCCAGCTGCCCTACATTGCTGAGTTGCTTCAGGTAGCCATCGAAGAACATGATAGTTTCAGCAGGTAGAGGCATACCGCCCAGCGTGGTCGGTGGCGTGCGCTTCGGGAGGTAGGGGCAGAAGCTTTCACCGAACAGCCCGAGATTGGGGATATAGCCCGTGAAACGGAAGGTGCCTCCGTAGTTCAACCCCAGCGTTGCCAGGCGCGCCTGCCAGTCTACGCCCGGTCGGTAGCTGGGGCATACAAATATCTCCGTGTTCTTCAGGTACGGAGCGACCATGTCGTACACTGCGATAACGGTCGTGGGGTTTGCCAGATACGCGCTCATCGGGAAAGTTTCGTCATAGTCCTGTGCGTACATCAGCACTCCCAATGCTAACTGTTTCTGGTTGCTGGTACAGCTGGTTTGCCTCGCGCTCTCCCTTGCTTGTGAAAACACAGGGAAGAGAATCGCTGCCAGTATCGCGATAATCGCGATCACCACAAGCAGCTCGATGAGGGTAAAAGCGTTGCGTCGTTGCATCCACATCCTCCTGTGCAAGTGATTTACATATCATCGCCAACTAAGGTAGCGATGTCTGGATTTAGTATAACCTTTTTGTATCGCAAAAGGCAAGGGGGGAGCCCATGCGCAAATGGGTTGTGGTTGACAAGTGCGGTATGCACCGATTATACTGTTAGCGCGACGCAGAAATGATGCACACACGGCTACCAGTGTATCGTCCGTGGAATATCTTCGCCGAGCAAGCCACCCAGCTGGTGCTGTTTGTGGGCGATATTGGCATTCTGCTGGCACAGGCGCTGGGTTTTGTGTTTCGTGGTCGCTGGGAGGCACGCGAAACGGTGACGCAGATGGCGATGATCGGGGCGCAGGCAGTGCCTATGGTGGTCATCACCAGCGGGTTTACCGGTGCGGTGCTAGCGTTGTACTCGGCGAAGCTCATGCTGCAGTTTGGGGTAGGGTCGCTGGCTGGTGGCGCGGTGGCGCTGGCGATGGCGCGTGAGCTGGGTCCCGTGGTGACGGGCGTGGTAGTCGCGGCGCGGTCTGCCTCGGCGATTGCGGCGGAAATCGGTAGCATGAAGGTGACGGAGCAGGTGGACGCTTTGCGCGCGCTTGCTGTGCCTCCGGTGCAGTATCTGGTGGTACCGCGTCTGATAGCCTGTCTGACCATGCTGCCCGCGCTGGGGATACTGGCTTTCGTGATGGGCACGTTCGGGGGATACGCGGTAGCGGTGCCCATCGGTGTGTCGCCGACCTCTTATTTGCTGGGTGTTCGGGAACTGGTGGATACCTATGATGTGTTCGCAGGGCTTTTGAAGACGGTGGTGTTTGGAGCGATTATCGCGCTGGTCGGCTGTCGGGCAGGACTAAGGACGGAAGGAGGTGCGGCGGCAGTGGGGCAGGCAACAACGAACAGTGTGGTGGTAGCGGTATTGCTGATCTATGTAGCCAACTTCTTCCTGGCATATCTGCTTTTTGGCGGGCGATGAGAGAGCAACCGGGTGCCCCAGCTGTGGTGCGGGTGAACGAGGTCTGGTACGGCGTAGACTCGCGATGGGTGTTGCAGGGCGTTTCTCTGGAGGTGTACGCCGGAGAGGTGTTTGCTATCATGGGTCCCTCCGGCTGTGGCAAGACGACGTTGCTGAAGCTGATCGGTGGCTTGCTCCGTCCGCAAAAAGGAGAGATATGGGTTGGCGATAGAGAGATCTCTCGCCTGTCGGAAGCGAAGCTGACCCCTGTGCGCAAGCAGGTCGGAATGGTATTCCAGTATGCTGCGCTGTTCGACTCGTTGACAGTGTACGATAACGTGGCGTTTGGGGTGCGTCGTCATATCACCCGGCGTGAACGAGAGGTGGCGGAGATCGTGCGCGAGAAGCTGGCGATGGTGGGCATGGCAGGCACAGAGCATCTGTATCCGGCGCAGCTATCGGGCGGAATGCAGAAGCGGGTGGGGCTGGCACGTGCGCTAGCAATGAACCCGAGTATTGTGCTGTATGATGAACCGACCGCTGGCTTGGACCCGATTATGGCGGAGACCATCGATACACTGATAGTAGACACTACGCGGAGGCTACAGGTGACCGCGCTGGTGGTGTCGCATGACCTGACCAGCGTGTTCCACATCGCAGACAGGATAGCGATGCTACACGAGGGGCGGATTATTACCTGTGGCTCGCCAGACGAGGTGCGTGCAGATGCTCATCCGGTCGTGCGTCGCTTCTTGCGAGCGGGCGGTATTGTACCAAGCGCCGAAACCGAAAGTGCTCAGGAGCCGAACCGATGATGACGTCACGCAAGGCAGTTTTTCTGGTTGGGTTGACCATTATTCTGGCGGCTGCATGGATGGCGGCGACGGTCGTCTATCTGCGCGGTACGCTGGCGGCACAGCGCGTGTACCATGTGGAGGCGGTCTTCCCCGACGCTCTGGGCATCCGTGAGCAAGCCAGAGTATACCTGGCGGGAGTCGCGGTCGGTGAAGTGCAGGAGGTGTGGCTCACGCCCGATCTGCAGGCACGGGTGCGGATGGCTTTACGTAAGGAAGTAAGAATCCCTGAGGACTCACGGGCAGTGGTGATGTCACCGGGTATTGCAGGCGTGGATAAGATGATTGCTCTGGTTCCGGGCAAATCACCGGTAGCGGCGCGAGAGGGAACGCTGTTGCGGGGCAGTAAGGAACCGGGTATTAGCGACCTGGCACCTGTCGCACAAGAGACCCTGCAGGAGGTTCAGAAGTTGGTGCGCTCGGTCCATGCGCTGGTGGAGGACCCAGAGATGCGATCGGGAATCCGGCAAACGCTGAAAAATGTAGAACAGGCGTCAGCGCGTCTGACTGTATTGCTTGATCAGGCGCGGGGTCTTTTAGCCAGTGCAGCAGGTTCGCTGGATGCGGTGGTGCAGGACACACGACGTTCCACCAGGATATTGCCAGAGGTCGTAGCGGACCTGGAGGCTCTGCTCGAGCAGTCGCGCGAGCTGGTGCGCACCGCTCAGCACGCCACCGAGAGCTTCGACCGATTTGTCAGCGACGAGCAGCTGCAGCAGAATCTGCGCGATGTGGCCAGAGAGATGAGTACGCTGAGCGTGAAGCTGAATCGTATCGCCGAAGACATCGGCAAATACACGGGCGATGAGGAGCTGCGGGAGAACGTGAGAGGTACTGTCGCCGAAGCACGGGCTACCCTTGTGGAGGCACGTCAGGCAACCGAGAGGATTAACCGTTTTGTGGAGCGTCTCATCCAGCCGGGCAAGCTGTCTATCAGACCTCTAGATGTCTCGCTGGATGTGTACGCTTTGTTGCGGGATAGTAGTTTTCGTACCGACCTGACGCTATCTTTTCCGTATCGCGATAATCGCTTCTTTTATCTTGGCGTGTACGATATTACCGAAAGCAATAAGTTCATCCTGCAGTATGGTTCGCAGCTGACGTCCACGCTGGACTTACGCTATGGGCTCTATGCTTCCAAGCCGGGGGTAGGGATAGACTGGAAGTTTCAGCCCAAGCTGCATCTGCGGGCGGATGTGTTTAACCCGAACGATTTGCAGATCAACGCGCGGGCGAGAGTACCACTGAGCACAGACTGGAGTCTCTGGGTAGGTATCGACAGCCTGTTCGACCAGAACCAGCCAGTGCTGGGAGTGCAACTGATACGTTAGGACGATCTCAGGAGGCAAAACAACAATGGCGATGAAGGTGATACTCACGCAGAATGTGCCCTCACTGGGTAAGCAGGGCGAGGTCGTGAATGTTTCCGAGGGGTATGCGCGGAACTACCTGTTCCCGCGTGGGCTGGCGATTGCGGCGGACAAAGGCGCGATGAAGAACGTGGAACTGCGCCAGCGACAGGAAGCGATGCGCGCTGAGAAAGCGGCTCAGGAAGCGAAGCAGATAGCCGATGTGCTGCGGGGGAAGACGATCACGGTGAAAGCTCATGTCGGCAAAGGAACCACCAAGCTATTTGGTGCGGTGACTGCACAGCATATTGCAGATGCCATCGCCCAACAGCATCATGTGAAAGTAGACAAGCGCAAAATCGCTTTGATCGAGCCGATCAAGTCGCTGGGAGAGTATGAGGTTGCGCTGCACCTTCACCATGATGTCCATCTGACGCTGAAGGTGGAGGTCGTGCCTCAAGAGGCTTCCGCATAGGGCGGGGTGTTGTGTGATGAGGAGGAACTCGGACCGGCAGGGTGGACAGGAGTTACGCATGAGCGATCTGCTGCGTGCCCTGCCGCACAATCTGGATGCGGAGATAGCCACGCTGGGCTCGATGATGATAGACGGCACAGCCATCGAGCGCGTGAGTGAGTTTCTGGCACCCGACGATTTTTATCGGGAAGCGCACCGGGTGATTTACGATGCTCTGATTGCCCTTTCCAGCCGCAACGAGCCGGTAGACCTGGTCACCCTCAGCGAGGAGCTGCAACGACGTGGAAAACTGGAGGAGGTCGGAGGCATCGCCTATCTGACCACTCTCCTGGACAGCGTGCCCAGCGCAGCAAACGTGGACTACTATGCCGAGATTGTGGAGGAGTATGCGATCCGCCGGCGGTTGATTGAAGCCGCGCAGGAGATTATCCGTCTGGCAGCGGTTAGCGACAACGAAGAGGAGCCTCTCACCATCAATCATATCACCGACATGGCGGAGAGTGCCATCTATCGGGTAGCACGAAGGCGCCTGCGCAAGGGGTTTGAGAGCATTCGTCCTCTGCTCAGCGAGGTCTTCGACCGTTTCGATGCCTTCTACCATGAGCGCAAGCTGGTGACAGGCTTGAGCACTGGCTTTCGCGAACTGGACTATATCACTGCCGGGCTGCAGAAGTCGGATCTGGTGATTATTGCGGCGCGTCCCAGCATGGGCAAGACCAGTTTATGCCTGAACATCGGCGAGCATGTTGCCCTGCATGAGGGGAAAACCGTGGCTATCTTCAGCCTCGAGATGTCCAAAGAGCAGCTGGTACAGCGTATGATTTGCTCGCAGGCGGAGGTCAATGCCCACCGTCTGCGTCTGGGTATGTTGCCCGATACCGCCTGGCAACGGCTCGCCAAAGCGGTGCAGGACCTCTGGAACGCCAAGATATTCATCGACGACACCCCGGACATCTCCGTGCTGGAGATGCGGGCGAAATGCCGGCGCTTGCGTGCCGAGCACGACCTGGATCTGGTCATTGTGGACTATCTGCAGCTCATGCGCAGTCACCGGCGTTCCGAGAACCGCACCCAGGAGATTTCAGACATCGCCCGTGCCTTGAAGGGTCTGGCGCGTGAGATGGATGTGCCCATTATTGCCCTGTCGCAACTTTCCCGTGCCGTGGAGCATCGCGAGAACAAACGCCCCATGCTTTCCGATTTGCGAGAGAGTGGTTCCATCGAGGCAGAGGCAGATGTGGTGGCGTTTATCTATCGCCCCGAGTACTATGCGATGAAGGATGCGGTGTCTTCCGAAGAGGTCGAGGGGGGGACCATGCCGCGTGAAGAGGGGCGGATAGAGGAAGCAGAGATTATCATTGCCAAACAGCGAAACGGCCCAACGGGCACCGTGCGCGTCGGCTTCAAACCCGATTATGCGCGGTTTGTCCCGCTGGAGCGACATCGGGAGGAGTGAGCATTGAAGGTACTGGTGATAGGTGGAGGCGGGCGCGAGCACGCACTGGTGTGGAAGATCGCGCAGAGCCCGAAGGTAACCAAAATCTATGCGGCACCGGGTAATGCGGGCATTGCCGAACTGGCGGAGTGTGTGCCGATAAAAGCCACCGATATAGAGAGCCTGGCGAACTTCGCCGAACGCAACCGTATTGACCTGACCGTTGTCGGACCCGAGTCGCCGTTGATTGCGGGTGTGGTAGACGTGTTTGAGACGCGCGGGCTGGCGATATTTGGTCCCAGCAAGGAGCCAGCTCGCCTGGAAGGCAGCAAAGTGTACGCGAAGGAAGTCATGCGCCGCTATCGCATTCCTACCGCCGAGTTTTCCGCTTTCAGCGATCCACAAGCGGCTGCGGAATATGCGCATCGGCGTTTCCATGAGGGAGCGCGCGGGCTGGTGATCAAGGCGGATGGCGAGGCGGCTGGTAAGGGTGTGTTTATTGTGCACCATCTCGACGAAGCTCTGGAGGTTATCCGCTCTCTCATGGAAGAGCGGGTACTGGGGGATGCGGGGGAGCGCATTGTCATGGAGGAGGTGCTGAGCGGGGAAGAGGCTTCGCTGATGGCGTTTACCGATGGAGCTACCGCTCTGCCTATGCCTCCGGTTCAGGACTACAAGCGCGCTCTGGATGGCGATCGAGGAGCCAATACCGGTGGGATGGGCAGTATCTGCCCGCTCCGAGCGGTCACACCGGAGATTCATCTGCAGGCGATGGAGCAGATTATTCGCCCTGCGATTCGTGCCACCTGTGACGCCGGCATCCCTTTCCGTGGGGTGCTGTATGCCGGGACGATGGTGACCGAGGAGGGTATCCAAACGCTGGAGTTCAATGTGCGATTTGGTGACCCTGAGACGCAGGCAGTTTTGCCCCTGCTGAAGAATGATCTCGTGGAAGTGATGCAGGCGGCGGTCGAGTGCCGTCTCGACGAGATTACCCTGCAGTGGCAGCCACGCTACGCGGTATGTGTGGTGATTGCCTCCGGTGGCTACCCGGGCAAGTATGAGACCGGTTTGCCCATCGAAGGTCTGGAGGAGGCGGCGCAGGTACCGGAATGTGTGGTCTTCCATGCGGGCACGCGCAGAGAGGGAGATAAGGTGGTCACCGCCGGAGGACGCGTGCTGGGGGTGACTGCACTGGGCGATACGCTTGCTCAGGCGCGTGGACGAGCTTACGATGCCGTACGGCGTATCCACTTCGAGTATATGCATTACCGGACGGACATCGGTATCAAGTGGGTGTAAACTTTATCGAGAAAAAACGAAAGGAGGTTTCTTATGTTCACCTGGCGTGATGCAGTGGCAGGTGGATTGCTGCTGCTGTTGTCTCTGGCGTGTTTGCAGGCACACTCGCAGCCGCCAACGGTGTTTCGTACACAGGTCATCTATCGCCATACCAACTCGGTGCAGTCGGTGCACATCAACAACAACGGCTGGATCGTGTGGTCGGAAGCGGATTTCAGCCGCAGTGATGTGTGGCTGTACGATGGTTTTGGTGTGCGCAGGCTCAGCGCAGGCGAGCAGTGGCGCCTGAACACCTATCCGCGTCTCAACAATCTGAACCAGATAGTATGGCGCTACGATGATGGCAACGTGTCCGACGTGGTGCTGTGGGATAGCGGAGTGATTGCGAACATCACCCGCAGCGATGGTTCCGTGGGGTTCGGTGCACCTGACATCAACGACTCGGGTTGGATAGTTGCCACCGGAACGAACGCGACCACAGGCTATCAGGACATCTATCTCTGGAAGCCCGGCTATTCCGAACCCGAAAACCTGACCTACTGGGCGGACTTCGACAGCCAGAACCCGCGCATTAACAACCTGGGCGAGATCGTGTGGAATGCGGTAGATGCCGATGCCAATCCTCAGATTTACATAGCGCACGCCGACGACATGATGAACTATCGCGACCTGACTGGCAACACCGCCGGCGACGACTACTCCTCGCCCGACCTGAACGACAACGGTCAAGCGGTGTGGATGCACCACAACGGCAGCAACTGGAATATCGAACTGTGGTCAGAGGCGACAGGGGTTGTCGCGTTGACGAACAACACGGGCAACGCTGCCAGCATGTTCCCTGCCATCAACAACCTGGGCTGGGTGTTGTACGAGCAGTCCATCCTGTTCCGCAAGTACGATGTGCAGCTGTTCGCCAACGGGCAGACCATCCCTTTGACGGATAACACGGACCCCACGCGCAGCTTTCGTGTGGCGCTGAACGACCGCGGTGAGCTGGTATGGGTGACTCGCGAGGACATCGGCGGCGTGCGCTACTGGAGCGTGATTCTGGCTCAGCCGGTGCCGGAGCCCGCCACAGGGGTGGTGCTTCTCAGTGGTCTGGGACTGCTGGCGTTGCGCAGACGCATGCGTAGATAAGATGAGGACATGTTCAACCGGGAAGGCGAGGCTCCTGCCGAGCCGTCCCACGCTGCCCGGCGTTCGGGGAATGTTTTGGGGAGTGCGGTTCGCCGAGAGCCTCGCCCTTCGCGGAGTGTTGTGCGTACGCAAGAGGTATAATCTGGTAGTCATTCTTTTATCTGCTGTGGGCTGGGGTGGTAACCCACTGCGGCGTCTACTTTGAGCAAGGGCTCACGTGATCTGTAGGTGGACGTGTGCAGAGATACTGGACGAACTCTATGCGCACGCTACCGAGAAGTTAGGACGGGCTCCTGCTTCCTCTTTGTGTCTTTTGCGGGATACAGATTGTGTCGCCGACGGAGTTGCTGGAGCAAGTGACATCACCTTGAGGGAGGAACCGTGCAGTGTCTGAACAGACTGCAGTGCAACCAAGGTATTCTGTGAGCCAGCGTGACCGCCAGGTGTTGCGCGAACTGGCGAAGCAGGTAGCAGATCTCGCCGCGCGCCCCGTGGAAGCGGAGAAACGCGAACTCTGGTACCGCCACAACGCGCTGGAGCCGACACGCCCCCTTGTCTTCTGCGACCCCGAAAACGGTTGGAACGAAATCCTCACCCCGGATAAGCTGCAGTGCGAAGGCGGACTGGCGCGCGGTTGGGAGTGGCACCTGCGGCGCGAGCTGTTCTGGGGCGAGCAGATGCGCGACGACAAGGTGATTGAACCTTATTTCAACGTGGGGCATGTGTATACCGAGACCGACTGGGGGCTGCGCGAAACCCGTATCGGTGGCGAAGGCGGAGGCGCGTGGCGGTGGGAGGCTCCGCTCAGGAGCTACGATGACATGGATAAACTGCGTTTCCCACAGATTAGGGTGGACTACGAGGCGACGGAAGAACTGCTGCAACTGGCTCAGGAGACGCTGGGCGACATCCTGCACGTGCGTCTGAAGACCACCTGGTGGTGGTCGTTCGGCATGACGCAGACCCTGGTGTACCTGCGCGGGCTGGAGCAAATCATGTACGACATGGTGGACTGTCCTGACAATGTGCACCGGCTGATGGCTTTTTTGCGCGATGGACATGCGGCGAGGATAGATTTTCTGGAGAAGAACGGTCTCCTCTATCTCAATAATGATGGCTCTTATGTGGGCTCGGGTGGTTTCGGCTGGACGCACGAGTTGCCCCAGCCTGATTTCTACGGGCACGTGCGCACCATCGACATGTGGGGCTTTGCAGAGAGCCAGGAGACGGTTGGCATCTCTCCGGAGATGTTCGAGGAGTTCATTTTTCCTTATCAGCTATCGTTGTTAGAACGCTTCGGACTGAACTGCTACGGCTGTTGCGAGCCTTTGGATAGTCGCTGGCACGTCGTGGAAAGGTTTCCGCGCCTGCGTCGGGTCTCGATGTCGCCGTGGGTGAACGTGGAGGTGATGGCGGAGCGGCTGGGCAACCGCTATATCTTCTCCTGGAAGCCCCATCCGGGTGTACTCGCCGCCGATACCTTCGACGAAGACTTCGTGCGACAGACGCTGCGACGGGGATTGCGTGCGCTCCGTAAGAACGACTGCCGGGTGGAAATGATTATGAAGGATTGCCATACCATCCGCCATGACCCTCAGCGGGTCATTCGGTGGGTGCAGATTGCCAAAGAAGAGGCGGAGGCATGGTAGAGGAGGAAAGAGGATGTTACGTGTAGTGATGCCCCTGTTTCTGTGTCTTCTTCCCGCCTTTGCGGCGCCGGGCGGCGAGCCACAACTGCGCGCCATCTGGGTGGACGGTTTCAATGAGGGTATCAAGACGCCAGAGCAGGTAGATACTCTGCTGGCTCGGGTGCGCCAGGCGGGACTGAACGCGGTGGTCGTGCAGGTGCGCAAGAGCGCGGACGCTTACTACAACTCGCACTACGAGCCGCGCGCCTCTGATATTGCAGAGGGATTTGACCCGCTGGCGTACCTGATTCAAAAGTCGCATGGGGAAAAGCCCTATATCCAGGTGCATACCTGGTTGAACACCTGTGCGGTGGGCAGAAACCGGCATCCGCGTTCCCTACAAAGCCGTTTCCCCGAGTATCTCTCGCTCAGCGATATGGGCGAGGACTACGACGGCGAAGCCACCAAGATAGACCCCGGTCACCCCGGCGCAGCGGACTGGACGTTCCGAACCTATCTGGACGTGATCCGACATTATGACGTGGACGGCATCCACTTCGACTTCGTGCGTTATGGCGGGGAAAGGTGGGGGTATAACCCGGTCAGTGTGCAACGCTACAACGAGCGGCGCAACCGACCCGGTGGCTTCCCCTTCTTCAAGAGCGAGCGGTTCAAGCAGTGGCGGCGCGACCAGGTGACCGCGCTGGTGCGAAAGACCTATCTGTATGCGATGACTGTCCATCCCAAAGTGCTGGTGTCCGCTGCGACCATCACCTGGGGCAACGGTCCCGAGCAGGATGAAGCGTGGACGCGCTCCGCTGCCTATTCGCGCGTGTATCAGGACTGGCGAGGCTGGATGGAGGAGGGTATTCTCGACTGGAATATCCCCATGTGCTACTACAATGAGCAGAAATACGCCCGCTGGCTGGACAACTGGATGCGCTTTGTGAAAGACCATCAGTACCGGCACTACGCCGCCATTGGGTTGGGCAATTTCCTGAACCCGATAGAGGATACACTGAAGCAAATAGAGCGGGTCTGGCAGCCGACCGAGCGGGGCAACAAGCCGCGTGGCATCTGTTTCTACTCCTACGCCACGACCAACACCGATGCGCAGGGCAAAGAGCAAAAGCATAACCCGGCTTTCTACGAGACGCTGGGCAAGGTGTTTGGCTCCTGGGTTCCTGTGCCGCCCGCGCCGTGGAAGGAGAAGCCCATCCATGGGCATCTCAAAGGTACCATCCTCTATGCGGATACCCTGGCTCCCGCCGACCATACGCTGGTGACCCTGAAGGGAGCGGGACAGGAGCGGGAGCAATATGTAGACGGCACGGGCTTTTTCGGCTTCGCGCACCTGCCCCCGGGGGAATACACGCTGACGGTCACACCTCGCAACGGCTCCCCGTTGAAGGCGAAAGTGCGGATACAGGCGGGCAAGGTGACCACACGCAACCTGTTGCTAGGTCGTACGGACGCCAAACGGGTGAAGAACCGCTCCGAACTCTCTCGCCTGCCAGATGGTACCTCTGTGTTGCTTGCCGAACAGGCAGTGACAGTGGGCATGTCAGGCACCAATGGCGATTTCCAGATGGGCGAGATCACTGTGCGCATCCCTGGTGAATTGCCTTTGCCTTTCCTCACAGGCGATGTAGTGACTGTAAAAGGAACCCTGCGTCGGGAGAACGGGCAGACGGTGATTGAGGGAGCGAGGGCGGTGCTGGTGGATATGCTGCCAAAGAGGTAAGCTATGTTGGACTGGCACGTTGCAAGGATACATCCTGAAAGGCGCACCGCGTTGGGGGTGGTGCTACGATGCCTATCCCGAGCTGAAGCCGTTGAACGCGGGCGCCATCATTCCCGTGGCGGAGGCAGAGGGCAGTGGTGTCATCACCTGCATCCATAGCACCCAGCATCTGGTGATGCCCACACCGCAGACACATCCCCTATTTCACCCAACGCCTCACACGCCGCTGCACGCACACGCCACTCGCTATCCCGCAGTGCTTGGCTGAGTGCGTGCGTTGCGGACGGGTCGCCGACTGTGCCTAACGCCCGACACGCCGCTGCACGCACACGCCTATCGCTATTCCCCGGCACTTGGATGAGGGCGGGGATCGCAGGGACACCGATCTGCGCTAACGCCTCCACCACCGTGCGCCGCAATTCATCCTCACGCTCAAACACAGAGCTGCTGCAACGCGCCATCAAACCCAGCCCACGCCCCAACAAATCAAAGCACGGGCTCCACACGACCTCCTGGTGCTCCCAACTATGAACGCGCACACGCACCAGATGTTCCCCTTTAGAACACGGCACGCGTACTTCCACTTCGGGTACCTGCATAGTTAATAGTTATAAGAATACCTCAGATAAATCCTATTTCCTGCGAAGATGCGAGCGGGGGACTGGGTGCGCTACTGTCCGCGTTATGTCTGTTGGGGGTATTGTTTTTTGTTCCACCGCCTCACGCGGGTTTGGTTGTTAGCGTGTGCCTCGTGGATGCTTGGGGCAGAGATGCGTCGTCAAGAACACCCCCCTGAACAGAGAAGGTGGGGTTATGCGTTCCGAATTTTGGGGATCCTTGTTTCCCCCCTTGAAAATCCGTTCACGGTTTTGGTACACTATGGTCGCTATGCGAGCGCGTGTACAACTATGGCTCCTGATGCTTGTCGCCCTGCTGAACAGTGGGGGGGCAGGGTATTGGGTGTGCCACGGCCAGGTACGCAGCGGTAGTTTCTGGCTCAAGGTGTGCAGCGAGGATGTGAGCGCGCCGTGGAGTGCGCAGCCGCCTGCTCCCCAAAACCGTGGCGATCAACTCGATACACGCTCTTGCGACTGTCATTTTGCTGCGGTCGATGCGCTTACCTCGCGTACGCCTTCCTCGATCGCTACGGTGGCATGGGACGACGCGCCGCTGTTGTTGACCAGGTTGCCGTGCGCTTGGGAGTTTGTTGACCCCATCTACTTCTCCGGCGCATTCGCACCGCCGCCCCAAAATCCTCACACTCGAACCCCCTCTTTCCGCGCCCCACCTGCTGGATAACCCCATTTTGGCACGGACCAATCGGTTCGTGCTCCCAATCCACTCAAAACGCGCGGACGAGCCTGTCCGTGAGACGAAGACTATCCAGCAGGAGGTACTATGCGGAGCATATATTCGTTAGTTTTAGGAATCGGGATGGCATGCATTGCGTGGGCGCAACCTGCCGATGTGGAGAGCGCGCTTGCTTTGGCGTTGTGCTACAATCCGCGCGTTCAGGCGTTGCGCCAAGAGATGGAGAGCGCGGCGCGATTACAACGGAGCGCATCGGTGCTTACGGCGCCTCATGCGTTCCTTGCGCCTGCGCTGACCACAGGCGGCGCGGGCGAGGAACTGTTGCTGAATCAGCCGCTCGAGTTGAACGGAATACGGCGAGCGCGTTCCCGTGTTGCCCAAGCGGAATACGAGGTGACCCTCGCGCAGTCGCTCATGGAGTTGAACAATCTGCTGGCGGAGGTCGCCGCGGCGTATTATGAGTACACTTATCGCCAGCGTATCGCCCAAGCGGCGGAGGAGGCGCTGCGATTGGCGGAGCGCACGCGCGACGCCATCCAACAGCAGACAAGCGCAGGCGTGCGGGCAGGAATCGACCTGACCCAAGCCGAGATTGAATTAGAGCGCGTGCGTCAGCATGCGCTTTTGCGTGAAACCGAAGCGCGTGCCGCGTTGGAGCGACTGAAAGCTCTGCTGGGCAATCCGCCTGAAGACGCCTCGCCGCGCACTCTGCCCCCGCTCGAGTGGGCGACCCGCGTTCCGAGCGTCGATGCGCTCTGGCTGCGCCCCGCCGTCGCCCAGCTCCGACTGGCGCAAGCCCTTGCCCAACAAATCCGTATCGAGGCGCTGCCCGACCTCGGCGTGCAGGTGCGTATCGAGCGTTTTCACGGCGAGCGGACACGCCCCGCCTACGGGCTGACCATTAGTCTCCCCTTGCTCGACTATGGAGCGCGTCAGAATCGCCTGCGCGCCCAAAACGCGCTCGTGCAGGCACAACAACTGCGCGTACAACATGCCCGTGAACTCTATGACACCGAACTGCGCGTCGCAGAACAAGCCTATCAAAACGCGCATAACCGCATGGAAGCCTATCGTACCACGCTCCTGCCGCGTGCGCAACAACTCGCCCAAGCCGCTCAAGTGGGGTTGGAAACGGGGGGACTGAACCTTTTGCAACTGCTGGAAGCGCAACGCGCTACACGAATGGTTCAAGAGGAAGCGTTGCAGGCAGAACTGGAACTAAAACTCAGTGAAGTGCGACTCAAGCAACTCCGAGGGGAGTTCCTACGCATGGAGGTGAACCGATGAACACGGAACCGATGGTACGAACCGTCGCGCCCCGACGTTGGGGGCAAATTGTCGGTATTATGATCGTCGTTGCGGTCGGGGTGGGATTGCTGTGGTGGTTGAATCGCCCCTTTCCTGCAGAGACGCTTGCCAACGAGACCACTGCGGCCACCCTGCCTGAAACCATCACCCTGGCGCCAGAAAGTTTGGACCTGGCACGCTTAGAGGTTCGTACACTCCAGTACGAGCCGCTCACGCGCACATTAACCCTGTTTGGGCAGATCGAGCCGCTGCCGGAGAACTTAGTGAATTTGAACGCGCGCGTCACGGGGCGCGTGCTGGAGATACGAGCGCATGTGGGTGACGCCGTCAAGCGCGGGCAAGTGTTGGCGGTGCTGGACAGCGAGGAGATTCATCGGGCGGAGGTCGCCTACACGCAAGCCAAGCGGCAGTTGGAGTTCGCCCGCGCCGAATTGGAGCGACGCAAACGACTGGCGCAACTGGGCGCGTATAGCAACCCTGCGCTGGAAGACGCTCGTACGAAACTCGCACAAGCCCGCGCGGAACTGCAAGCCGCCGAAGCCGACGCGCGCGCCGCCCAAAACGCGGTGCAAAACGCCCAATCGGCTCTGAACAAGACGCAAGCCCAGCTCCAGCAAATACACGCCCAACTCACCCGCGCCGAACGACTCCTGCAAGCCCAACTCATTGCGCAGCAAGAGTACGAGTCGATCCGTGCCCAGCACGAGATTGCACAAGCGGAGGTGCAGTCGGCGCAAGCGCAACTCGATTCCGCCCGCGCGGCGCAACACGCGGCGGCAACGCGCCTGCAAACCGCGCGCGAAACCTTCCGAATCGCACAGCAACAAGCCGAACGCGCAGAACAGGTGTTCAAAGGTCAGTACCTCAGTGCGAGAGAGGTCGCCGATGCCGAAGCGAACTATCGTCAGGCGCAACTCGCCCTCGAAGCCGCGCTGGACGAACTGCGCCTACTCGGCGGCAGACCCGAGGGCGGACACCAACTCGTGCTAACCGCGCCTTTCGACGGGCGAATCGCGACGCTGGAGGTGACCGTCGGCGAAACCGTCACGCCCGATAAACCTATCTTCCGTATCCTGAACACGAACGCCGTCTGGGCAAGCTTCGACCTCTATACCGACGACCTCTCCTCGATACAGGTCGGGCAAACGCTTCAGTTTACTGCCGACTCGTTGCCCGGCGTCGTGTTTCAAACGCGTATCCAAAAGATTATGCCCGAAGCCGACCCGAACAAGCGCGTCGTGAAAGCGCGTTGCGTCGTCTCCAACCCCGATTCACGCCTCAAGCCCGGACTGTTTGTGCGTGCGGAGCTGCCCATCGTCATTGAACGGAGCGCCCTCATTGTGCCTGCAGAAGCCGTGCAGCGTATCGAGGGCAAACCGTACCTGTTTGTGGCGACAGGGCGCGCGGGTGAATTTGCACTGCGCCCAGTGCAACTGGGACAAACCGTCAATAACCAAGTTGTGATACGGGACGGTGTAAAAGCCGGTGAGCGCGTTGTCGTGCGCAACGCCTCGCTGATTACCGGGATGCTCTTTGGAGGTGGCGAGGAATGAGCATGCCTATTGGAGCCTTATCACTTCGAGGAGCGCGGTATAATCGCGCCTCGCTGATGCTGGAAGGAACCTGGGAAGAGATTGCCTCCCGCGCAAGCGAGTTTCTGGGAAAGCGCGTGTGTCTGACGGTGCTGGATGACGCCGAGACCCCAACGCCGCGTTTGCCTGCTGGCATCCCTGCGTCGCATGGGATGCGATGGCAGGACAGCTCTCCGAAGAGGAAGTGGAAGCCCTTTGGCAGGCGATGTCTGGATTGCCGCTTTTGCTCGAGCATATTGTATACCACTGTTGACAACCGACCGCCACTTCGAGGCGGTTAAGTCTATAGGGGATATAGAGATTGTGTTCGTGTAAACCAAATTCAAGGAGCCGACCATGTTAGAATCGTTGATTCGTTTCTCGGTGCGCAATCGCGCGGTCGTGTTGGTGCTGACGCTCTTTTTGGTGGGCGTAGCCATCTATCAGGCGTTGCAACTGCCGATCGACGCCGTGCCCGACATCACCAACAAGCAGGTGGTCATCAACGCGCTCGCGCCCGGCTTGGGCGCACAAGAGGTCGAACGGCAAATCACCTTCCCCATCGAGCTGGGACTGGCAGGGCTGCCGTATCTGAAAGAGACGCGCTCCACCTCGATGTTCGGGCTATCACAGGTGACCGTGGTGTTCGAAGACTCGGTGAACCTCTATTTCGCTCGGCAGTTAGTCAGCGAGCGTCTCCAAGCGATCCAAACAGAACTCCCGCCTGGTGTCCGCGCCGAGATGGGACCCGTCAGCACGGGGCTGGGCGAACTGGCGCACATCGAGGTACGCAACCCGAACCTGAGCCTGATGGAGCGCGCTGCCTTGGCGGACTGGGTCATCCGACCGCAACTGCTCACCGTGCCCGGCTTAGCGGAGGTGACGCGCTGGGGCGGTGAAACGCGCCAGTATCTCGTGGAGGTGGACCCGAAACGCCTCGAATCCTACGGTTTGAGCCTGCGCGATGTGATGGAAGCGCTGGAGACCAACAACCAGAACGCCGGCGGAGCGTACATTGTGCGCGGCGCACAGCAGGCGATGGTACGCGGCGTCGGACAAATCACCTCGCTGGACGATATCCGCAAGATTGTGATTACAGCTCAAGACGGCGTGCCCGTGATGCTGGAACAGGTCGCCCAAGTCAAAGAAGCGCCCGCCGTGCGCTACGGCGCAGTGACCCAAAACAGCGTGGGCGAGCAGGTCTATGTGCTGAGTTTGCTGCTCATCGGCGAGAACGGGCGCGTCGTGGTACAGCGCGTGAAAGACAAACTGCTCGCCATCGAAAAATCGCTGCCCGCAGGCACCAAGCTCGTCCCCCACTTAGACCGCTCGAAACTGGTGAACGGCACACTCCGTACCGTCCTGCGCAACCTGACGGAGGGCGGGCTGCTGGTCATCGTGATGCTGTTTCTGTTCCTGTTGCAACTGCGTGCGGGGCTCATCGTGAGCAGCGTGATCCCGCTCTCGATGCTGTTCGCAGTGTTGGGAATGCGCCTGTTCGATGTGTCGGCGAACCTGATGAGTTTGGGCGCAATCGACTTCGGCTTGATTGTGGACGGCGCGGTGATTATTGTGGAGAACACGGTGCGACGCCTCTCGGAGGCGGTCCGCGCTGCCTCCACACCGCTGACCCGCGACGAGTTAGAGCGGTTAGTGCATGACAGCACGGTGGAGGTGATTCGCCCCGCCCTGTTCGGCGTGTTTATTATCATCGGCGCGTATGTGCCCATCCTGACGCTGGCAGGGGTGGAGGGCAAGATGTTCCGCCCGATGGGGCTGACCGTGATTTTTGCGTTGCTGGGCGCGATGCTCCTCTCGCTGACGGTCGTGCCCGCGCTCTGCGCCCAGTTCCTCAAACCGCAGGTGGAACGCGAGAACCGCCTGCTGGAACGATTGGCGCATCTCTATGAACGCGCCCTGCGCTGGCATTTAGACCGCCGCGCCTTCACTCTGAGCCTTGCGCTGGTGTTCGTGGCGGTCTGCTTCAGCCTATTCGCGCGACTGGGAAGCGTGTTCGTACCCGAACTGAATGAGGGTAATATCGCCATCTCCGGGTTCTACCCCCCAGACACCTCGCTGGAGGAAGTGGTGCAACTCTCAGGTCGGCTGGAACAACGGCTCCGAAAGGAGTTTCCCCACGAAATCGCGCATATCTTCACGCGCATCGGTCGCCCCGAAGCCGCCACCGACCCGATGCTGAACAACCAGGTGGATATTATGATCGAACTCCACCCGCCCGAACGTTGGAAACGCGCGCGCACCAAAGAGCAACTGGTGGAGCAACTCTCGGAAATCATCGCCCAAATGCCCGGACTGTCGGTCGGGTTCACCCAACCGATTAAGATGCGCATGGACGAGATGATCGAGGGGCTGGGCGTACGCGCCGACTTGGCGGTGAAGATTTTCGGACCCGACTTGGACGAGCTGAACCGTATCGGGCGACAGGTAGAGGCGATTCTGCGCCAGATTCCGGGCGCGGTCGATGTATCGATGGAGACGATGGAGGGCTTGCCCCAGCTACAAATCGTGTTAGACCGCGAGCGGATTGCACGCTACGGCGTCCATGCGCAAGATGTGATGAACGCGCTGGAGGCGGCGCTGGCTGGCAAAGTGGCGACCAGCGTGGTGCAGGGCAACCAGAAGATCGAGGTCGCGCTTCGCCTGCGCAAAGAGTATCGCGCTACCCCCGACGCGATTGGCAGGCTCCTGATCCCCACGCCCAGCGGCGTGCGCGTACCGCTGCGCTTGTTGGCGCAAATTCAGGTAGTGGAAGGACCGGTGCGCATCAACCGTGAGAACGGTCAGCGGCGTGTACTGGTGCTGGCGAATGCACGCGGGCGCGACTTAGGCTCGGTGGCGGAAGACGCGCATAAGCGATTACAGAAACTGCAACTGCCTGTCGGTTACTGGATTGAGTACGGCGGCGCGTATGAGCATCTGGTATCGGGACGCGCGCGGCTGGGGATTGTCGTGCCTGCCACTTTCGGCGCCATCTTGCTCTTGCTCGTTCTCGCGCTGGGCAATCTCCGCTATGCGCTGATGGTCTTCACGGCTATTCCCTTCGCGCTGACGGGGGGTATCCTCGCGCTGCTGGTGCGCCATATGCCCTTCTCGATGTCGGCAGGCGTCGGTTTCATCGCGCTGGGCGGGATCGCCGTGCTGAATGGACTGGTGATGATAAGCGCCATTAACCAGCTGCGCCAGCGTGGGGTGACCTGTCGTGAGGCGGTGCTGGAAGGCGCACGGCAACGCATGCGCCCCGTGTTGATGACCGCCGCCGTCGCCAGCTTCGGGTTCCTGCCGATGGCGACCTCCCACGGGATGGGCGCCGAGGTGCAACGCCCCCTTGCCACTGTCGTCATCGGCGGACTCATCACCAGCACCCTGCTTACGCTCATCGTCCTGCCCACCCTCTACGCCTGGATTGAAGGCTACCTAGAAGCGCGCACCCAGCGGCGACTCCAAACAGTAATGGGCGAGGGCTAACCTCGCCCATGCCCTTGAGATGCCTGCCGCGGCGCTCATGCCTAAGAACGCCGATCTCGACAACCCGCTTCTGGTATACTACGCTTATGCAACTGTGGGGTAATACAATCCTATACGGCGATAACATGTATCTGGAGTTTCTGCGCCCCCGCTTAGTGGTTTTCTCGTTAAGAAGCTGGTATAATCTCCTCATACTTGAGGAGGAGAAAGAGATGCGAAAACCAGTCAAACTACGCCCATTGACCACCGAAGAGAGAGCCCAAATCCGACGATTGGCAGCTTCGCGCATTCAACCGTTCCGCCTGGTGCAGCGCGCCCGCCTCATCGCCTTGATGATGGATCATCCGGAACTGTATGCTTGCGAAGCGGCAAAGCGGGTCGGCTTTCGCAGCCCGACCACGGGTGTTTTTGGGGTGCGACGCTTCAACGAGGAGGGGGTTGGCAGGTCTGCAAGACAAGAAGCGCAGTGGTCGCAGACCGGTGCACAGCCAAGCAGTGCGCAGTGCTTTGATAAGTCTGGCGCTACAAAAGCCCGACACGTTGGGATATCCGTTCAAGTTGTGGACACAGGTTGTCGTCCCGATTGACCAGAGCGATCCACGCTACTGTGTCTACAAACACCTTCACTGAGGCGCCTCGTCACGTAGGGTTCCGTACAGATAGTAGTCATGGTGCTGGGCTAAATCTGATATCCCTGTCTGTAGCCCATACCGCTCCACCAGCGACAACAGCTCTTGCCAAGCCTGTTCGGTGGCGTCATCTACCTTCTCCTCTGTGGGCGTTTCTACCATGACCACTCCTGCCTGTCCCTCAGGCACGTCAACAGGCTCTTCGGGAATGAACACTCCCTTGTGAAAGCGCACGCGGATGGTCACCATCATCACCTCCCCTGTCTCTATCATACCGTATGGGCATCTCTGCTGACAACCATCAGGGCAAGTTCGGTTGTGCCAGCAGGTACTGCAGCGCCTCGCGGAAGGAGGTGAACTCTTCAGTAGGCACTCCATCCTCGTGGTGGATGTAGTAGACGCGGGGCTGGGTATCTCCCTCTTTGGCAACAAGGAATGCGCCACCACGCTCGGCAAGTAGCCAGTACACCTCCTCCTCGATACTTACCTCATACATGGAGGCGACGCCAAGCACGGCGTGCTCATGGCTGGAGAAGCCATCGCATTGCTCGAGCAGTTCCAGATAGTCAGCGGGTAAGCGCAGTCGGCGCTGACGCAGCAGAGCCTCATGCTCTTTGGGGGGCAGAGGAGAGACTATCTCCATGACGCCGTGCTCAGCCACCCAATCCGCGAGCCACCCTTTGAGTGGAGCCAAAGAGTTCAAGTCAGTGACCACTTGCAGTTCGGGAGGCGGGGTTGCAGGCTGCATGGGGTCCGAGTGCAGTTGCACAGAAAGTATCTCCACATCCTCACGTCGTCGGATGCGACGCACATCCTTGCTATACTCGATGCTGAACAGGTGTCCTTCCACCAGATACACTCGCGCTTTGTATTCTATCCCATCGCATCGGAAACGCACCGTGGCTAAGCGACGTTCTTCTCGCTCATAGTGGGGATAAGAACGCGGCGATTCGCCTGACCGATACCAGTAGTCCACCTCCATGCCTAGAACTGGAATGACCTGGCACCGTCCCAGGCTGCTTACCTGCTCATCCCAAATCGCTTGGGCATCGGGACTGAGTCGCGATCGCACTGCATCCAACACTCGCTTGTCCAGAGGGGCGACCACTTCCCGCTTAAGGAAACCAGAGAACCACTTCTTCAGAGACATGACCGTTCACCGAAGACCGTATGGTTCCACCAGCCGGCTAGCCAACCGTAGATTGTTCCTGCTACACCGCCACTGATGGCACTCGGTATCCTGTGCAATTGCTGTCTCCATAGGGGATACTTGGGATTCTGCCTCCTCCAATCCTCAGGTAAGAAACGATACCGAAACGGGTCGTTCTTTGCATGTTCCGCTGCCCACATATACTTGGTATTCAAAGGAGAATCCGTGAACCATTTGGGAACCCAGCGATATCGTTGCGGTATCCAGTGCGAGACCTCCACTTTCTCCACACCACGAAGCCTGCCATACACGAATACACGGGCAGGGTCGGGGCGTGCCAGTCCTGCCAACCGTGCGTTTCGGGCATGCCCTCAAACCCCCACCTATCAGGGTAGAATGCATCACTGCTGTTACCTGTCCGCCCTGGTACCATCCACTGCATCGGTCTACCACATCATCTACGCCCAGCCACCGGCGGATAGTGCCCGTCAAGCCAAAGGTGAGAGTATTGCCCCAGCCTGCAAAGAAGTTCGCGGCGTCATCCAGCCAATCCAGTCCCGAAGGGTCTACCGCATTAATCGGGTCATTCCCGCAATACCGATACAGGTTCGGGTCGCCGGAGGCGGCGTCAATCGGATCTCTCTGCAGCCACCGTGCCGTGCATGGGTCGTACTCCCGGGCGCCGACATGGTACAAACCTATAGTCCTGTCCTACATAGGGTCTGTTGGCTAAGGCATACTAGAACTGCTTGCCATCTCTATAGCCATTGCCCTACGCGCTTCAAATCTCCTTCTCCAGGCGTAGCTGGGTCAAAGTAAACTTGCGCCATTCATACAGTTGCTGCATCGCTGCCTCCGATGACTGCTCCAGTAACGACATCATTCGACTAACGCGCTCCGCTATCTCCCTCATCCAAGGGTAATTAGGCATATCCCGAATCAACACAAGGTAGAGCCTCTGCATATCCTGTGCAGCTTTTTTATAGTCGCCCGTCAGCACCCTTGAATAGGCAATCGCTTCTCGTACATACGGATCATTAGGCACTCCCGAAATCTTTGCGCCACGCACCACAAAATCCCCTGGTGTCGAAAGACGCTCTATGAAAGGTAAGCCAACCTCGTGAATCAGCTGTAGGATGTTCGCGAAGGCATGCTCTACATCAGCGAAATCAAAGTCTTCGCGAATGTATCGTAGCATCCCTACAACATCTTGTTTTGCTTCAGAAGGATTAAACTCTCTCAAGCGCCACCAGATGTCCTTATGATATTTTAGCTCTGACAGCCGATCCCCAAAGGTGTAATAGACACAATCGCTTGGCACATACAACGGCTGAGCAAAGACCTCTACAGTGAAAGCAGCTGGATCCATATAAGATGGCGTGAAAGCAAAACCACGCAAAACCATTCCAACAGGGGATGAATAAACGAAAGACCGATGGGTGCGAAACCCTGGTAGATGTGGAAGCACCTGTTCTTTGACTAAACGCATTAGATGCCGTGTTCTCATCTTGGTCGTACCTCCCGAATAGGGATATTTTCGCAACCTTTGGGCAGATGCCGTCGTATCTGCTCAATCCGTTCGGACGTCAAACGCGCACTCCCTGTCTTCTATTTCCTTTGGTTTTTGGGGATTGCCTCTCACGACATCAACACGGATGGAACCAGGGGTGTTTCGATTGACTCGAACACCATTCCTATAGGCGACTTCTGTCTCCAATTTTCCCTTAGAGATTTGCTGCACCTGCTTTGCGAACTCAGTATGCACTCGTGTCCCATGTGCAGGACCACGCCCTGAACCAACAGTAGCCACTGCCCTATTCGCAGCAGTCTGAACCTGTCTCCCTGCACGCCAGGAGGCATAGGCGTCCCCCCAGCCCCAAAGTCGCCGCGGTAATTAAACAATCACGACCCACCTCAGCGAAGAAAGTGCTGGCTTCAAAACCAACCTGATCTTTATAAACCCCTCCATCCCACCAGCCAAAGGTGAAGGCACTTCCAACTGCCGCCAATCCAGTCTTGAGACCCTCTGATACAACCTCACTGTTGAAGAGGAAAGGCTCTATCCATATTCCATCCTCCGTCTTCTTGAACCAATCGGTCCCCCCATCATCTGTCATATTGACCGGGTCATTCCCTGCATACCGATACAGGTTCGGGTCGCCTGAAGAAGCGTCTATCGGGTCTCTCTGCAGCCACCTTGCCGTGCGGGGGTCATACTCCCGGGCGCCGACATGGTATAAACCTGTCGCTGGGATGTATGCGTACCCGTATGCGCCGTTTCAGCGAAATGGCTGCTCGATTTCAGGTACCTTCACTACCTGCTAATCCATCGCAACATAAGAGCCCAAAGGGAACCAAAACCAGCTAGATTCTTTCATAGGCACAATCCCAAAAAGAAAAACTCACTCCTGTAGTTCGCAGCCTAGCTAACATGCGATCTTTTGCGCTGGGAAGACATTGCAAAATGGCGTGAAACGGAACTGGTGGTTGACGGCTTGCCCACTCCCCTGCGGCTGTTTGTGAGACTTCAATCAAGATTCTAAAATCTTCCTCTGAACCTGCTAATAATTGATCGCTATTCAAGAACACTAGAACATAACCCTTTGCAGGGAGCCAATCTGCCAAATCAGATAAACATTCATCCAGAGCATCCCAGTTATGCCCAAAGTAAGGTGGAAATTCCAAGACCCTTGCAAACTCCCTCAAGAGGGACCGTTTCGTTGTGCATTTATTCCCGTGCAAGATACGTATCACCATCTGATAAAAACTTTCTTGCTCGCGAACTTGGTAAGCCAACCATTCGGTTATTGTTTGAGCCTGACAAACCACCAAGTGAAGCCAAGGAGGCGAGGCACTTGTCAGTATCTTAACAAAGCTTTCGCAAGCCATGCCAACATCACCTACCATTCACTTCTTGATCTCTATGAAGGTTTCGTAGTGATCGGGAGTATACCATGCGCGTCCCGTGTTTATATCCACCACAATACGCTCAGTCCCACGATTTTGCCCCTTTACATAAGGGTGAATATCATACTCGCGATAATTCCCACAAGCAGGTAGCTTGCCTTCCCTGTTCTGAAAAACTCTACCCCCTTTATAGCCCCGAGGGGGAGCCCAGTTGTGGGTCTTTAGGTACTCTAATGTTTCTTTAGCCTCTTCAGGAACTTTAGGGCGAGCAGATGGCTTGGACCTATTCTTCCTGTCCGCCTGTTTCTTCCCCTGTTGCTGCAGGGCGTTCTTAGCTTCCCGTTTCGCAACCTGCTCCGCTCCTTCCTCCACCACCTCCTGCACGACCCGCTTTGCCAGCCGACCGGCTTTGAGCCAATCTGCCCCGACTACCGAAGCCGCCGAAATGCCTGCGTTGACCCAATCGCCCTCTAACGCATAGCCAATCGCGTTGATGGCATCGGCGACATCCCCGATCCCAGGGATAAACCCTGCTAGATCCAGCACTCTGCGGTAGTCACAGTCGGTGCCGTCTGGGTCTACTTGGTTGACGGGGTCATTCCCACAATACCGATACAGGTTCGGGTCGCCACTGGCGACGTCTGTCGGGTCTTTTGGACGACTGCAGGCTGTGTGAGGATCGTACCCCTATGCCCCCACGCAGCCGTCATTTCGCTATTTCAAAATCTATCCCAAAAGCGACGGTCACTCTTACGGCGCTCCCAAGGACGGTGCCGACTAATATGCTGGTCGCGCAGGCGTGCCTGTTCTGGCGTCTCCTCCTGGGCAGGCACATCGTAATACCCCTCCTCCGCCAGTTCACAGACTACCACGTCCGTCAACTCCACGCTGAGCCGAACCGGGCGCCCCAGCGCATCCACTATCTTGACAATCCCCAGCCGCTGCCTCTCCTCTAAGTCGTCACTGTAGAAATAGGGATCGAATTCGCCCCAGAGACTAACAACTTCTTCATCCTTCATCTCAAACTGACTACCGTCTCTGTAGATGATGGTGAATGGATATACGGGCTTCTGCTCCTCCATAATTTACCAACCTCCTTGCCAAGGACGATGCAAATCCGGGTTGGGTAGGCGGTGGTAATGTAGCTTTCGGATACCGCCCATCCGCTGACCTTTCACAAACCACGCCTGCCAATGCAGCCCAAATATGGTGTTGCGAACCTTGTAAGGTGGGGCATATACGTTCAAGCCGCCACCGCCGCTGCGGAACTGCTCTATCTTCATCAGATACTGCCCCACCTTCACACCGGCAGGGCGCGTAGCACCTCCGATGAAACCACCCATCCCCCCAAGCACTGCAGCCCCTATCGTCTCGCACGGGCGGTAACAACTTTGCCAGCCAAACGCCAGTGACACCCCTTGCACCGCAAGGTCGCTGCCCGCCCCAGCTAACGCACCACCAAACACCGCACCGGCTGTGCCCCCAACGCCCAGAGTGCCTGCCAAACTAGCGCCTGCCACCCCGCCCAGCACGCCTGCCGCGCCAATCACTGCCCCGCGCAACGCACCATGCCAGATGTTCTCACCAGACACCCAGGCGGTCACCCCGCCTATAATGCCTCCAAACACCGCGCCCGCGCTCACCCCTGCCAGCACAGGCACGAACATTCCATCAGGGTCGGCGATGTGGACGGGGTTATTCAGGCAATAAAGGTAGAGGTTGGGATGTCCCCCTGCAACATCAATCGGGTCTCTTTGCAGCCACCTACCTGTGCGCGGGTCGTACTCGCGGGCGCCGACGTGGTATAAGCCTGTGGCGGGCGTCCATTCATAACCCGCTGCCCCGTTCCAGCGGAAGGGGTTGAAGGTGGTGCCGACCTGCTCTATCGGGTTGCCCCAGGCGTCGTAACTGTAGCGGTCGGTGATACCACCTGAACTGTCAAGGAGCAATCGGGTGTGACCGAGACCATCAATCACATCATACCGCGTTCCGGTTGGGGAACGCAAGTCGACGCAGGTTCAACAGCAGTCGCCTGCTAGGCGTGCCAGTCCAGGTTGGTCACCTGTTTGGCATGGCGAACGATGTACTCCTTGCGCGGCTCTACCTTGTCGCCCATCAGCACGCTGAATATCTCATCGGCGGCAACCGCATCTTCCAGTTCCACGCGCACCAGCCGGCGGGTAGCCGGGTTCATGGTGGTTTCCGCCAGCTCCTCGGCGTTCATCTCTCCCAGCCCTTTAAACCGTCCGACGGTGACGTTCTTGCGTTTCAGGTTCCTCAGGATTTCGTCGCGGTCTTTCTCCGTGCGGGCGTAGTATCGCTCATCCTTACCCGCTTTGATAACGTACAGCGGCGGCTGTGCGATGTATACGTGCCCTTCCTCGATGAGCGGGCGCATGTAGCGGAAGAAGAAGGTCAGCAGTAACGTGCGGATATGGTCGCCGTCTACATCCGCATCGGTCATGATAATGATGCGGTGATAGCGCAGCTTGGAGAGGTCAAACTTGAAGTCGCCGTTGTCCTTCTCCTCGCCGTTGCCGTTGGAGCCGTTGCCCGGACCGGCAATGCCCGTGCCCAGCGCGGTGATCAGGGCGCGGATCTCCTCGTTCTCCAGCGCCTTATCCAGCCGCGTTTTCTCCACGTTCAGAATCTTACCGCGCAGGGGCAGTACCGCCTGCGTGCGCCGGTCGCGTCCCTGTTTGGCGGAACCACCTGCGGAGTCGCCCTCCACCAGGAACAACTCGCACAGGCGCGGATCGCGTTCCGAGCAGTCCGCCAGTTTGCCCGGCAGAGAGGTGTTTTCCAGCGCGCTCTGGCGTTTGACCAGGTCGGCGGCGCGGCGAGCAGCTTCGCGCGCACGCTGGGCTACCAGAGCCTTCTCGATGATACGGCGAGCGACCGAGGGGTTCTCTTCGAAGTACTGCGACAACGCCTCACCGACGATGGAGTTGACCAGCCCCTCTATCTCGCTGTTGCCCAGCTTGGTCTTGGTCTGTCCCTCAAATTGCGGGTTGAGCAGCAGTACGCTGATGACCGCCGTGAGCCCTTCGCGCACATCGTCGCCGCTGAAGTTAGGGTCCTTCTCCTTGAGCAAGCCGTTCTTGCGGGCGTAGTTGTTTATCACGCGCGTCAGAGCGGTCTTAAAGCCCGACACATGCGTGCCGCCTTCGGTGTTGTGGATGTTGTTGGCGAAGGCGAAGATGTTCTCCTGATAGGTATCGTTGTACTGGATGGCGATTTCCACGTAGGTGTCTTCGCGCGTGCGGGCGAAGTGAATCGGCTTGTGCAGGGGGTCTTTGTTCTCGTTCAGCCACTGCACAAACTCCGCCAGACCGTTCTTGTAGTGGAAGGTCTGCGTGGGTTCGCCGTGCAGTTCATCGGTAAAGGTGATGGTGACGTTCTTGTTCAGGAAAGCGAGCTCTCGGATGCGTCGCACGATGCGCTCCGGGTCGTAGTCGCGCTTCTCGAAGATGAGGTGGTCGGGCAACCAGTGCACCATTGTGCCCGTGTTTTTGGCTTTGCCCACCACTTCCAGAGGCGTGACCGGTGTTCCCCGCTCGAATCGCTGGCGGTAGCGTTTGCCGTCGCGACACACCTCCACGACCAGCCACTCGGAGAGAGCGTTCACGCACGACACCCCCACACCGTGCAAGCCACCGGAGACGCGATAACCACCACCGCCGAATTTGCTTCCTGCGTGCAAGCGCGTCATCGCCAGTTCCACACCGGTTAAACCGGTTTCCTTGTTGATGTCTACGGGGATACCGCGTCCGTTGTCCGTCACCGAGAGGCTACCATCGGCGTGGAGAACGACGTCGATGCGCGTACAGAAACCTGCCAGAGCCTCGTCGATGCTGTTGTCGATAACCTCATAGAAGAGCTGATGGAGCCCGCGCACGCCGGTATCGGCGATGTACATACCGGGGCGTCGGCGTACCGCTTCCAGCCCCTCCAGCACGGTAAACTCCTGCGCAGTGTACTCGCGTTCCACCGTAGTCACTAAAGACTGTTCGTCAGGAGTCTGGGGTGTCGTCAATATTCCCGGTTTTGCCATGCGTGTTTCCTTCCCACACCTCCGAGCGGAAAAATCCGCAACTCAACAGGCTTCCTGAGGAGATTTCCAATATATTGTATCAAAATGGTTTCAGGTTGTCAAATATTGGGGTGTACCAGGTGTGTTCCAGCAAATCGCTTGGGCACTTCGTGTCTCACAATCACACACGTTTGCCGAGGTGCTCGCAGGTGTTCGCGAAGCCATCCACCGGTCTTTTGCTTTCAGCCCGCAGGAATTGGCACGGCGCGGCTGCGAATCAGAGGAGTGCATGTAGCGCACATGTAGCGCAATGGAGGCATCGGGAAACGGTGAGAACAGGGCTTTACATGCTGATGTGGTTCCTTCTGGCGATACGAGTGGTGGCTCAACCTGCGTCAGAGGAGTGGTTCCGTTATCCGCCCCAGCCGGTGCAGGCGGAAGTGCAGCTGCTCAGCGAGGCGGGAGAGTACACCCATCTGCTCGTCCGATTCCCCAGCCTGATGCCGAGCACCGACTATCCCCAGAACGGCACGGTGTACGCGGAGGTCTTCATCCCGCATCGAAGCCAGAAAATGCCTGCGGTGGTTATCCTGCACTCCTGGGGGGTGCAAAAGCCCGATATTGAGCTGTCGCTGGCGCGTTTTCTGGCGAAGCGTGGTTTTGTAGTTGCGGTAATGACCTTACCATACCATATCCAGCGTACCCCCAGTGGGTATCTCAGTGGCGAGCTGATGATTGTTCCCAATACCCAACATATGCGAGACGCCATGCGTCAGGCGGCGCTGGACTGTATGCGTCTGATAGACTGGTTGCAGTCTCAGCCGCAGGTGGCAGCGAACAGAGTAGGTATCGTGGGTATCAGCCTGGGAGCCATCATCGGCGCGCTGGTGCTGGGGGTGGAAACACGCTTGCAGGCAGGGGTGCTGGTGTTGGGGGGAGCGAACCTGGCGCATATTCTGTGGCGGAGCCCGTTGACCATGAATGTGCGCGGGGAATTACGAAGCAAGGGCTTCAGCTATGAAAGCCTCCGCAAAGAGATGGCGTCTGTTGAGCCTCTCCACTTCTTGCACGGGCAGTACGGCGAACGGGTGCTGATGGTTAACGGAAGGTACGACCTGGTCATCCCGCGTGAGGATGCCCTCGCTTTGCGGGATGCTCTGGGAGACGGTCCCATTTTATGGCTGAACACTGGGCATTACGGTCCCGCGCTGGTGCGGTCGGCGATGTTTGATCTTGTTAGCCGTTTCTTGAGCGCACGTCTGCAAGAAGGTTCAGAACCCTTTGCGTTACCTGCTACCTTGCACGAACCGACCATCCGAATCGGCTTGCTGTACAGCGGAACATGGGGTGCTCGCGTCAGTGCCGCCGTGGATGTCTGGCGGTGGGAACGAGAGGGCAGAGCGGGAGTAGCCTTACAAGCCTCTCCGCGCAATCTCTCCTTGCTGTTGGGTTTCCGTCCGCTTTCCCCTTTGCATGTGGGCATCGAACTGTCCTCGCGCACGCCGTCGGCGTACGTGTTCTTCCACTTTGTGCTGTAAGCAATCGCCGCGGCTCGGCAGAAACCTCGTTATCCAGCTGGTGGGGATGCAGTAATACTCCACGCATAAATGTCTACATATAGTGGTTTCCCCAAAATTTTTCTCAAAATATTGAGAAAATTCCTCAAAAACCATTGACAAGCCTGCCCCGCATTTTTTACAATATCACCAACCGAGTGGATGTTGGGTGGATGGTAGGTGGAAGGATAGTGGAGGAACAGGCGCCAGACAGGCAGTTTCAGGAGCAGCTGGTGGAGGCAATGGGGAGCGGACCCGACGCCTCCCCGCTGGCTCAGCTGCAGGGCTACTCGGAGCACTCGGTAGATGATAAGGGGCGTATCATCATGCCGCAGCGCTTCCGCGATCTGTTTGGTCGCCTCTGCGTGATCACGCAGGGCTGGAGTCGATGCCTGTTCGTTTTCCATCCTGACACCTGGCAACGGATACGGGCGCATCTGGCACGCTACCCGTTTATGAACGAGAATGCGGTGCGACTGCAACGGTTTTTTATCTCTCCGGCAGACGATGTAGATATCGATTCGCAGGGGCGTCTGGCGATTCCTGCGCATCTGCGCGAATACGCCGGTATCAGTTTGCCTACTTCCGAATCGCCCAGCATGGTGGTCGTTGTCGGAGCGCCATACCGACTGGAAATCTGGAGCAAGCAACGGTGGAAAGAGGTGAACGCACAGATTGAGGACAGCTCTATCTTCGAGGCAGCAACCACTCTGGGTGTGAATCTGGAGCTATGACATGATGACCATGCACAGCCATACGCCGGTCATGGTGCGCGAGGTGTTGCAGCTGCTGCGCCCGCAGCCAGGGGAAGTGTTTGTGGATGCTACGGTGGGACTGGGTGGGCATTCGGTGGAGATTGCCCCCCGCCTGGTACCCGGCGGCTGGCTCATTGGCATTGACCGGGACCCGAGCGCGCTGCAGATAGCGGCGCGCCGACTGGAGCAGTTCAGTGGAGCCATCCGCGTCACACTGGTTCACGCGGACTTTCGCGAGTTGCCCCACGTGTTGAGGGAGCGTGGGCTCGAGGGGGTAAACGGTATCCTGTACGACCTCGGCGTCAGTTCGATGCAACTGGACAATGCGGAGCGAGGGTTCAGCTTCCGATTCGACGCGCCGCTGGACATGCGCATGGATTCGAGCCAGGAAGGTATCACGGCGGCAGATATTGTGAACCGGTGGAGCGAGGGGGATTTGCGCCGCCTGATCCAGGAGTATGGGGAAGAGCCTGCGGCAGCGCGCATCGCTCGCGCTATCGTGCAGAACCGTCCGGTGTTCAGTACCCAGCAGCTGGCTGCACTGGTGGCGAAAGCAGCTGGACGCCGTAGAGGACACATCCATCCGGCAACACGCACTTTTCAGGCATTGCGCATCGCCGTCAACCGTGAACTGGATGGCTTGCAGGAGGCGATAGAACAGGCGGTACGTTGTTTGCTTCCGGGGGGGCGTATTGTGGTGCTGACCTATCACTCGTTGGAGGCGCGTGCAGTCAAGCAGGCATTTCAGCGGCTCAGCGGCAAGTGTCTTTGCCCGGCTTCTATTCCTGAGTGTCGGTGTGGGGCAGAGCGGTTGATACGCCTGCTCACGCCTCATGCGCTCAAGCCGGATGCAGAGGAGGTCGCTCTCAATCCGCGCTCTCGCAGCGCACAATGCCGTGCGGCAGAGAGAGTGGCGGATTAGTTCTCTCAATGCAGGAGGGTGAAATGGTTTTTCTGGACGTAGTACGAACGGGGGTAAGGGTACGCTCGAAAGCTATTGTGAGGTCCCGCATTCTTTTCGGGACACGCCTGTGGTGCGTTCTCCTCATCGCCGGAGCGGTGGCTTACATCGCGGCATGTGGCTATGTGTACCATCTCTCGCGAGAAAGACACAGAATGGTGGTACAGCGCAACGAGCTGCGGAGGGAGTACTTCCTGCTGCTCAGCCAGTATGAGGGGCTACGCAATCCGGTACGCATCCAGAAACAGGCGCGAGCATACGGCATGGTGCCTCTCACCGAGCCGCAGGCAATCGCCATTGCACCGGTCGTTTTGGCGCAGCGACGCTGAACAGAGGGACGTCAATGGCTGTGGGGTATCGGCGAAGGCGTCCGTTCACCCTGAGTGACGCCCGGTGGCGATTGCTGCTGACCGGGTGGTTGGTGACAGTGCTCTTCTTCGGTGCCTGGGCGCGTTTGTTATACCTGCAGACCGCCAAAGCGGATGCCCTGCGTGCGCAGGCAAAGCAGTACGGAGGGCTACGCAAAAAGAAGTGGATGGTGTACGGGGTGCGCGGAGCCATCAAGGACCGTCTGGGGAACGTGCTTGCTATGGATGTCATGTCGCTGTCTATTTATATTCGCCCCAAAGCGGTCACCGATGTACAACAGGTAGCGCGCCATCTGAGTCCCTTTGTGGGCAGACCGGCTGCGGAAATTGAGAGGCAGATACTCGATTGGAGAAGGCTCATCGAGGAAGCCGAGAAGAAAAAAGCCTCCGGGCAGGGCACCGGAACAAGAATCCCTGTTCCTTCCGCCTTCTCTCTGAAGAGGGAACTGGTCGGTGAACAGGCAAAGCGCCTGAAAGAAGCGATGGCTCAGGAAAGGATGCGGCTCAGTGCATTCCTGAAGGATTCTGCGCGCTCACGCCGGGCGGTTCGGTGGAGTTCGTGGTTAGAGGGAGTGGACGTCGTAGAGGAGCCACGCCGCCAGTATCCCTACGGGGCGATTGCTTCTGCGCTTATCGGTTTTACCGACCCTGATGAGAGAGGGCTGGCGGGCATCGAGTACCTTTACGATAAGGTTCTCGCTGCGACGCATGGCCAGGTGGAGGGAGTGCTGGGAGCGGGTGGACAGATAGCCGTAGGCACGCGCGTGGTCAAACGCTCGCCGGTGAACGGTGGCGAGGTGCAGCTTGCTATCGACGCCAATATCCAGAGCATCGCTGAGGACTGCCTGCAAGAGGTGATGGAGAAACATCAGCCTGCGGGAGCCTGCGCGATCGTGATGGATGTACGCAACGGTGACCTGCTTGCAGTGGCGAATATGCCTCGTGTCGACCTAAACAACTGGAGGCAGGAGCTGAAAAAACGGGACCTGGACGCTATGCGAAACATGGCGATGACATTCCTGTTTGAGCCGGGCTCTACGTTCAAGCCTATCACCATCGCCGCCGCCATAGAGACAGGCGTGGTAGGGAGAGATAGCCGGTACTATTGTAGTGGCTCTCTGAAAATAGGGAAGTATACGATTCGCTGTGCCCGACATGGCGGTTCCAGGGCACATGGTCACCAGACTCTTCGCGACGTGGTCGCTCATTCCTGTAACATCGCCACGGCGCAGATCGGTATGAGACTGGGGGCATCTGTGCTGTATGAAGCAACACAGCGATTTGGTTTGCTGGAAAAACCTGTTGTGGGTAGCCAGCGCGGTAGATTGGAACCACCGGAAAGATGGCAGAAAATCCGCCTGGCGAACATTGCTTTTGGGCAAGGGGTGCAGGTCACACCTTTGGGGCTAGCGGCTGCCTACGCCGCGATAGCCAATGACGGAGTGTATGTGAAGCCTCGCCTGTTGTTGAATGAGCCGGTGGAAACGCGGGTTGTTTTATCGCCGCAGGTGGCGCGCCAGATGCGAGAGTATCTCCGAGCGGTCGTGGACGAGGGCACGGGCAAGCTGGCGGGGGTGAAGGGATATGACATAGCCGGCAAGACCGGTACCGCACAAAAGGTCATACCCGGCAGGCGCGGGTACGCTCCGGGCAAATATGTTGCCTCTTTCGTGGGAATGGCTCCGGCGGATAACCCACGCGTTGTGGTGCTGGTCGCTGTGGATGAACCGCATAACGGCTATTTCGGAGGTATGGTCGCCGCGCCTGCCTTTGCTCGCATTACGGAACGGGTGCTGGTGTACCTGGGCGTTCCCGCTGCGCCTGAAGAGGAGTAGCACTCTGCGCTGTCGCGGCATTGAGGGGTTTTGAGCTGTCTGGCAGATACTGTATAATAAGAGGGTATCGTCAGGAGATATACGTTGGCAGTAAGATCGTTGACCTGTGCTTGAGCACGCGGGAACTGGCTGCGTTCGCGATGCTGAGAGGTGAATGAGGTGCTACAAGTTCTATTATCTGAACTCATCCAGTTGCTCCCTGAAGTCCGCCTGACTGGCGCATCCGATGTGCACGTATGGGTGACGGATGTCGCCTACGACTCGCGCAAGGTGAAACCGGGCGCGCTGTTTGTGGCGATACCGGGGCAGCGGTATGATGGACACGATTTCGTGCAGGATGCCGTCGCACGCGGAGCGGTAGCGGTTGTCGTGGAACGCCCCGTGGAGGGTGCTGCGGTACCTCTGCTCCAGGTGCCGTGTGCCCGTGAGGCGCTGGCTCTGCTTGCCAACGGGTTTTATGGCTTCCCGTCGCGCTCGTTGCTGCTGGTAGGGGTAACCGGCACCAACGGCAAGACAACCACGACACATCTCATTGCTCATCTACTTCGCGCCAGCGGGTTCTCGACAGGTACTATCGGCACGTTAGGAGCCGTATTGGACGGTGTGGGGGAGGTACCTATCTCCCACACGACGCCGGAAGCCCCCGACATCCAGTATGTGCTGCATACTGCTGTGCAGAACGGCGTCCAGGCGGTAGCGATGGAAGTCTCCTCTCACGCCCTGGACCAGCGCCGGACGCTGGGGCTGGAGTTCGACCTCGCGGTGTTCACGAACCTGACGCAGGACCATCTGGACTATCACCAGACGATGGAGAATTATGCGGAGAGCAAACGCAAGCTGTTTGTAGAGTACCCTCGGCGCAGCACAAAGCCTTTCCGTGCGGTATTTAATCTGGACGACCCAACTGGAAGAAAGTGGTATGAAGAGAGCACATATACCAGGTGGGGGTATGGGGTATCTAGTCAAGATGCCTCTGTGAGAGCCTTAGAGGTGCGCTTGTCCCCCAGCGCCGTAGAGATGCGTGTCGCCACCCCTGCTGGGGAATATCCAGTGCACGTTCCTCTCGGAGGGGCATTTCAGGTGTACAATATACTGGCGGCATTCACTGCTTCGTTTGCGCTATCGCTTCCACCGGACAAGGTGCTCGAAGCGTTGCGCGCAGCTCCGCAGGTGCCCGGGCGGTTTGAGATCGTTCCCAATCATCGTGGTCTCACGGTGATTGTGGATTATGCCCATACACCCGATGGGCTGGAGAATCTGCTGCGCTCAGCAAGGGCATTGCAGCCGCGTCGTCTGATTACTGTGTTCGGCTGTGGCGGCAACCGCGACCGTTCCAAACGTCCCAAGATGGGGGCTATCGCCTCTGAACTGGCAGACCTGTGCGTGGTGACCTCTGATAACCCGCGCGACGAACCGCCTGAAGCCATTATCGACGAGATACTACAGGGCGTTCGCCGAAGGGATGTCGTGCTGGTGGAACCGGACCGACGCCGAGCCATTGCTCTTGCTATAGAAAACGCTCAGCCGGGAGATATGGTGGTTATCGCGGGAAAGGGGCATGAGGCTGTACAAATCGTCGGCGACCAGAGGATACCTTTTGACGACAGACAGGTCGCCCGTGAGATTCTGGAAGGTTGAACATGATGGAATCGGTGGCTCTGGAGGATATCGCCAAAGCGATCGGCGGTGTGCTCACCGGAGAGCGCACGCGCCTGGTGAAGGGCGTCAGCGTGGACAGTCGCACGTTGGAAGCAGGGCAACTCTTCTTCGCGATACCCGGTGAGCGTACGGATGGGCATCAGTATGTGCGCAAGAGTGCGGAACAGGGGGCTGTGGGCGCAGTGGTTTCACGACCGGTGGATGCCCCGGAAGGTTTCCCTCTCCTCTACGTCGCGGATACCGTGTGGGCGTTGGGATGTTTTGCTCGCTGGTATCGGGGGCTGTTTACTATTCCTGTGGTAGGCATTACAGGCAGCGCAGGCAAAACCACCACCAAGGAGATGACCGCCGCAGCTCTGGGTGTGCGCCACCATGTGCTCAAGTCCCCTCAGAATCTGAATACCGAAATCGGCTTGCCTCTGGCGATCGCCCAGCTGGAGAAGCACCACACCGTGGCGGTGTTGGAGCTGGCAATGCGCGGCAGGGGGCAGATAGACTGGCTGGCGGCTATTGCTCGCCCTACCGTTGGCGTGATTACCAACATCGGCTGGGCGCACCTGGGGCTTCTCGGCTCGCGAGAGAACATCGCTCTCGCCAAATCGGAGCTGCTCTATCGCCTGCCCGCAGACGGATTGGCAGTGCTGAACGCGGACGACGAGTATTTTGAGTTCTGCCGTCGTCAGGCACCCTGCAGGGTTCTTACGTTCGGGTACCAGCGGGCGGCGATGGTGAGGGCGGTGAAGATTCAAGTGGACAGCGAGGGGAAGGTGCGCTGTATCGTACGCTACAGGCGAGAGAGTGCTCCCTTGCAGGTTCCGGTCCCCGGCTTGCACCATTTGAGCAACGCTCTGGCAGCTCTGGCCGTGGCGGTCGCGCTGGGAGTGCCGCTGGCACAGGCAGCAGAGGGTCTGCAGCAGATGCAGGCATTAGACAAGCGGATGCAGGTATGTCATACCCCGAAACAGGTTACTGTGCTGGATGACACTTATAATGCCAATCCGGCGTCGGTCAAAGCGGCTTTACATACTCTGGAGCGGATAGCAAATGGTTGCAGGCGCGTGGTGGTGCTGGGAGACATGCTGGAGCTAGGGGACGAAGCCCCTCGGCTGCACCGTGAGGTTGGGCAGGAGGCGGCGCGCATCGGCGCCCAGGTGGTGATGGCAGTGGGCGAAATGGCGGAGGAAGTGGTGCGAGGCGCCAAAGCGGTGGGAAATCCTCCAATATGCCTGACGTTCAGCGACAGCAGCGCGGCGTCAGAAAACATTCTCCGCTATCTGCAACCGGGCGACGTCGTGTTGGTGAAAGGGTCTCGGGCTCTTCAGATGGAGCTGGTCGTGAAAGCTATTTGCGAGGATTGTTGAGATGCTCTGGTTCTGGGTGGCGTTTATCCTTGCGCTGGGGATAGTGCTGGCGATGGGTGAACCCACTCTGCGTGCGCTGGTGGCTATTAAGGCGGGGCAGGCTATCCGCGAGGATGCTCCTGACCGCCACCGCACCAAAGCGGGAACCCCGACAATGGGCGGTGTGTTAATCGTGACCGGGCTGGTCATGGGGGTGTTGCTCACACTGGGGGGACAGGCTGCTTTCTCTCAGCAAACGCTCACCCGAGCGTGGGACCCGGCGGTCTTTTGCACGACTGTGCTGGCGTTTGCGGGCATCGGCTTGCTGGATGACTACCTCATCATCCGGCGTGGTAAGAATCTGGGCTTGAAGGCGCGTCAGAAGTTGCTGATGCAGTTTGCTGTCGCGTTGGCTTTTGTAGTATACCTGCTTGTAAACGCCGAGGTGGGAGTGACTACAGCGTTGCAGGTGGGCGAATGGCGCATGGACCTGGGCGGCTGGTATTATCCTCTGGCGGTGTTGTTCATCGTGGCGCTGTCCAACGCGGTGAACCTTGCCGACGGGCTGGACGGATTGGCAGCGGGATTATCGCTCATCGCGGCGTGTGCGCTGGGCAGTATCACTGGCTTGAAAGACGTCTCGTGGGTGTTGCAGGGCGCCGGAGCGTTAGGCGGAGCGTGTGCAGGCTTTTTGAACTTCAACCGCTATCCGGCGCGGGTGTTTATGGGGGATACTGGTTCGCTGGCGCTGGGGGCTGCTCTGGCGCTCATCGCTGTCTTTGCGAAAGTGGAAATCATCGCGCTGGTGGTCTTGCTGGTTTTCTGGATAGAAATGTTGTCGGTCATCTTGCAGGTGGTTTCGTTTCAAACGACAGGGAAGCGGATATTCCGCATGTCGCCGTTGCATCACCACTTCGAGTTACTAGGGATGCACGAGACGCACGTCGTGATAATCTTCTGGATAGCAGGCATTGTCAGTGGTGCAGTGGGTTACTGGATGGCACGAGTGAGCCTATGAATATGAAAAACACCCAATGGCAGAACAAACGCATACTGGTGGTAGGTATCGGACGGAGCGGTTATGATGCAGCGCGAGTGCTCCACGTGCTCGGGGCACAAGTGACCGCTTGCGATGCCGGTTCTCCGCCTCTGGCAAGCGGCCTGGCAGATCTGGGAGTTCGTGTACGAAAGAACTGGCAGGGAGGACTACCCCAGGAAGACTACGATCTGGTGGTCACTAGCCCGGGGGTACCCGCAGAAAGCCCCATTTTGCAGGAAGCGGTTCAAGAGGCTATCCCTGTCTGGTCGGAGGTAGAGCTCGCGTACCATCTGAGCCAAGCTCCCATTATCGGTGTGACCGGTACCAACGGCAAGAGCACTACTGCTGCACTGATCAGCCATATCCTGATTACGGCAGGTTACCGGGCTGTGCTGTGTGGGAATATCGCCGCGGAGGGGATGGAACGCACTTTCACCGACGCGGCATACCAGTCGCGACCTGAAGAGATTCTGGTGGCTGAAGTGAGCAGTTTTCAGCTGGAGTGGGTGCATGAGTTCCGTCCGCATGTCGGTGTATGGACAACCCTTTCGGCGGACCATCTAGACCGTCATGGCTCGCTGGAGGAGTATGGCAGTATCAAGGCGAGGCTTTTCCGCCGTCAGATGAAAACGGATTTCGCCGTTATTCCCGGCGACGACGCCTTCATTCAAAGTCTGGTGCAAACAGAGGCAAAATATATCTATTTTTCGCTGCAGAACATAGACACTATAGAGGGTTGTGTAATCTGGAGCGATGCCCATAGGATATACTTCAGGAACGGAGACGAGACCGTTCTTCTTGCTTCCACGGAACGGTACCGCTTATATGGTGAGCACAATCGGCGTAATCTGGCTGCGGCGGTTGCTGCTTGCCTTCCCTGGAACATCTCAGGAGAGCACCTGGAGGAAGCCATATCTACCTTCCGCGCGCCGCCCCATCGTATGGAATGGGTGGCGGAGATCGACGGGGTGCAGTATATCAACAACTCCATGTGTACGAACCTGCAGGCGGCGGAAGAGAGCCTCAAAGCGGCGCCCGTGCCGGTTGTACTGATTATGGGAGGCGTGGATAAGAGCGATACTCCCTTCGGAAAGATGGTGCCTCTTTTGCAGCAGAAGGCGCGCAGTGTGGTGCTGATGGGAGCGGATGCAGCAAACATCGAGAAACAGCTCCGCGCAGCGGGTTGGGAACACATTGTCCGTTGCGACAGCCTCGAAGAGGCTGTTTGGCGTGCGCGTGATCTTGCTCATCCGGGGGATTGGGTCATGTTGTCGCCCGGATGTGCCAGCTTTGACATGTTTGCTAATTTTCAGGAAAGGGGCAATGCCTTTCGCCGCATAGTACATCGGCTGGAGGGAAGCCATGACTAATATGCGCCCAGCCAAAGAGGACCGAGTGCTTACTGGAGCAGTGCTTCTGCTGGTGATTATCGGGTTGATTGTGGTATATGATGCCAGTTTCCCTAAGCAGGGCTTCTCGCAACTGATGAAGCAGACGATATGGGCGGGAGCTGGTCTGGTGGCTTATATGGTGGGCAGGCGTTTTCCACTACTCTGGCTCCACAAAGGCGCAGGAGCTTTTGCGTTCGTCTCAATGATGCTGATGCTGGCAGTGTTGACCCCCCTTGGTGTTGAACGCAACGGGGCAGTTCGCTGGCTCAAACTGGGACAGATTGGCGCTTTGGAGATACTGGTGCAGCCTTCCGAGCTCGGTAAAATCGCCCTGATCGTTTTGCTGGCGCGTTTACTGTGTGCTCCGAACATGGTGGGGTCCTGCGAAAACGTCCGGGGGCGAAACTATCTGTGGGCGCTGTTCAGTATCCTGGCGACGGCGGGAGTGGTGGTAGCAGTGCAAGAGGACCTGGGTACCGCGCTGGTGTTCGTCGGTATTGGTGTTGGAATGCTTTTCGCGGCGGGGCTACCTTTTCGGCGTGTGGCTTTGCTGGTGGCTCTGCTCGCTGTAGCATGTGTGCTTTTCATCTTTCAGAAAGAGTATCGCATACGGCGTGTGGTCGCATTTACCCAGCCGTTCGCCTATATGCACACTACCGGTTACCAGCTGGCTCACTCGCTGATGGGTATCGGCTCTGGCGGAATATGGGGAACGGGGCTGGGGCTGGGACGTGCCAAAGAGTTTCTGCCTGCGGCGGAAACCGACTTCGTGTTTGCCACTGTTGCAGAGGAGACCGGAGTGTTCGGCAGCACCGCACTCATTGCCCTGCTGGCGCTGGTATCATGGCGGATATTTCTCGTGGCGCACAGGGCTCAGGCGATGTTTCTTCTCTTGCTGGCAAGTGGTGTGGGGCTCATGATCGCGCTCCAGAGCCTGTTGAACCTTTATGTGGTCACCGGGGCGGTACCAACCACCGGTGTACCTTTGCCTTTCATCAGCTACGGGGGATCGTCGCTGGTCACTTTGCTATTTAGTATAGGTTTAGTGCAGAAAATTGCAAGCAATCCTGTGTTGGAGCGCGTCAAAGAGGTGTCTCATGCGCGTGCTGCTGGTAGGCGGGGGAACGGGCGGTCATCTGTTCCCCGCCGTGAGTATCGCCGAGGCGTTGCGTGACGCTGGTATCCGCGACATCGCGTTTGCCGGACGGGAAGACGGTCTGGAGGGGCGCGTGATCCCACCTCTGGGATGGCGTTTTTATGCTATTCAGGCGCTGCCTCTGCGACGCTCGCTGGCTCCGACGGTGATAGGCGCCTTGTGGCATACGGTACGCACAGCCCGTCGCATTCTGCACGAGTTTGCTCCCGACGTGGTGGTGGCGACAGGGGGGTATGTGGCGGCAGGGGTGGTACTGGCTCAGGCGCTCAGACGCGGGAAAATGGTGCTGCATGAGCAAAACGCCATTCCGGGGCGTACTAATCGCTGGCTGGCACGGTGGGCGCGGCGAGTGTGTATCACTTTTGAAAGCACAGCGCGTTACTTTGGCAGGAGGGTTTGTGTACATACCGGATTGCCCGTGCGCCGGGAGCTGCTGGAAGCACGGATGCAAAGCCGTCCTGCCCGCGATGCGTTGAAGCTGAACCCCGACGAGCGAGTGCTTTTCGTGATCGGGGGCAGCCAGGGAGCGCGTATGCTGAACAGCTGGACGCTGGAGATGCTGCCGAAACTGCAACAGGCGGGAGTGCAGGTGGTACATCAGGTGGGCGAGCGCAATGTGGCAGATTTTGAGCAGTATTCACTCATCGATGGGTATCGGTGGTTTGGATTCATGGATGCGTCCACGCTGGGGTTGGCTTTGTCGGCGGCGGACCTCGTGCTTTCGCGGGCAGGTGCGTCTACGCTGAACGAGATCGCGCTGTTCGGTAAGGCGGCAGTGTTCGTGCCCTACCCGTACGCGTACGCCGACCACCAGTGGCACAATGCCCAGGAACTGGTGCGCCTCGGTGGAGCAGTGGCGTTCCGCGAGAGGGAGATCGATGCGCAGAGGCTTGCCGAAAAGCTGCTGGAGCTTCTGGGCAGTGAACACACACTCCAACAGATGGGCGAGGCAAACCGTCGCTGGAGCAGGGAAGATGCTGCAGAGCGGGTGGTTCAGCAGGTGATGGAGGTCGTGGCTCAGCCATGAAAGAACTCCGTGTGCATTTTGCGGGCATCGGTGGCATCGGCATGAGCGCGATCGCACAGGTACTGCACCGACGCGGCTGGCAGGTCACCGGATGTGACCTCAAGCCGAGCTCCATCACACACAAACTGCAGGAACAGGGCATACCGGTCTGGTTAGGGCACGACCCTGCCCATATACAGGGTTGTGACGTTTTCGTGTATACAGCGGCGATACACGAGCACAACCCGGAGCTCCTCGCGGCGCGTCGTGCAGGCATCCGGGTACTGCGCCGCTCGCAGGCTCTGGGGATGCTTCTGGAAGGGCATAAAGGCATAGCGATCACCGGTACGCATGGGAAGACCACCACCACAGCGATGGTGGCTTCCGTGTTGGAGGCAGCGGGGGTAGACCCACAAGTGCTGATTGGCGGAGAGGTACGTCGGTATGGCGGCAATGTGCGATTAGGGCAGGGAGAGTATGTGGTCGTGGAGGCGTGTGAGGCGTACGACTCCTTCCTGGACCTTTTTCCGTACGCGGCGGTGATTACCAACGTGGAAGCCGAGCACCTGGACTACTATCAGACCGAGCAGCGGATGCTGGAAAGCTATCGTCGGTTCGCCTCGCAGGTGCACTCAGACGGGTTTGTGCTCACGTGGGCGGACGACCCACGTACTCTGGAGATCGCTACGCACACCGCCGCGAAGGTGGTTACTTTTGGAACCAGCAGCAGGGCGGATTACCGTGTGCTTCCCGCAGAGAATGAGAGAGTCTTTGAGGTGCAATCACGCGGTGAGACGCTAGGAGCTATTCATCTTCGGGTGCCGGGTGCGCACAACGTACTGAACGCTGTTGCCGCCGCGGGAGTTGGTCTGGAGCTCGGATTATCCTTCCGGGCTGTGCGTGAGGGGCTGGAAAGCTTTGAGGGGGTGCAGCGTCGCCTGGAGTTCATCGGACGGGTGAAGGGGGTGGAGATATATGATGATTACGGCCACCATCCGACGGAGATCGAGGTGACCTTACGCACCTTGCGCCCGCGAGTGAAGAAAAGGCTGGTAGTCGCGTTCCAGCCTCATCTCTATAGTCGGACGCGCGACTTTTGGGACCGATTTGCGGATGTGCTGGCGGAAGGTTGTGATGCGTTGATACTGGTGGAAATCTATCCAGCGAGAGAGGAACCTATACCGGGTATCTGTTCTGCCCGTCTCGCGGAGGAGATACATTCACGGCGCGCTGCACTGCCGGTTGCTTTAGCGGATACTCCGGAGCAGGCGGCGGAGGTGCTTCTGCAAATGGTACGAGAGGGTGACACGGTGTTGACACTGGGAGCAGGCGAGCTGGACCGCACTGCGCGATTGCTGATGCAGTTGCTGGGAGGTGTCAGCAGTGCCTGAGAGGGTGATGGTTCTCATGGGAGGGGATTCCACCGAGCGGGAGGTTTCTCTCTCTTCGGGGAGGCGAGTGGCAGACGGGTTGCGCCGTGCAGGCTACCACGTCATCGAAATGGACGTGGTCTTTAGCCCTTCGCTGGCGGAGAGGCTCGGTTTGGAGGCATCCTCATCGCGTGCGGTGGGGCTTGCTGATCTGGTGGAACGATTCCTTAGGCACCAACCAGATGTAGTGTTCATTGTGCTTCACGGCGCGCCGGGTGAGGATGGGCGTGTGCAGGCGGTACTGGATCTGATGCAGATACCCTATACAGGTTCCGGTGTACTGGCGAGCGCTCTGGCACTGGACAAGGTGATGACCAAGCGGGTGCTCGAGGCTTCTGGGGGTACCGGTCGCCCCCGATGTGGTGTGTTATCGTGAGGAGCCTGTGGGATCCATCACGCAGAAAGTGGGCGAGGTCCTGGGCTACCCGGTTATCGTCAAGCCGAATACGCAGGGTTCTACCATCGGTGTGCACCGGGTACATCGGGAGGGGGAGATGGCGGATGCACTGGAAGATGCTTTCCGGTATGATGAGTGTGTGCTGGTAGAGCCGCTTCTCTCCGGGGTGGAGTTAACAGTGCCCGTTGTGGGCAACCGGCGTGCTGTTGCCCTGCCGATGATTGAAATAGTGCCTGCGGGCGGTTTTTATGATTATGAGGCGAAATATACCCCCGGCGCTACTGAGGAAATCATCCCTGCACGAGTGCCGCAGGAGATCGATCAGCAATGTGCGCATTACGCACTTCTCGCCCATCGGGCGTTAGGCTGTCGGGGGATGTCGCGCATCGATTTCATCTGGGAACACAGGGGAGTTGTTGCCTTAGAAGTGAACACTATCCCAGGCATGACGCCGACCAGCTTGCTGCCTCGTTCGGCGGAGGCATACGGCTGGAGCTTTGAGCGTCTGGTTGGGAACATCGTACGCCTTGCCAGGGGAGAAGAGGTCGTATGAGCGTGCGCAGTAATACCGTGCATCGTGCTGTCGGACAGCGTTCGGAGCGCAGGGCATGGCTTCTGTGGAAATCTCTTCTGCTGCTGGTTTTGCTCGTAGAGATAGGTTGGGCATTGTGGGCGAGCCCTGCTTGGAGTGTGAAGCACGTTGAGGTAGAGGGTATCTTTTTGACACGACCGGAGCAGGTGATACGTGAATCGCGTATCCGTAGGGGGAGCAGCTGGTTCTTCCTGCCAGCATCTCGCATTGCTCAACAGTTGCAGAGGGTGCCCACAGTTGCAGAAGCGGTGGTTTCGCGAGGACTGCCCGGCAAGGTGTATGTGCGGGTCTTCGAGCGTCAGCCCGTGGCGTTGTTGTGTACTGCTGACGAAAGCATCTGGATAGATGCACGTGGTGTGCCTTTCTGGAAGACGAATCGGGCAGGGCAGCTGCCGGTCATTCGGGTAGAGGCGCCTTTAAAGGTCACTCTGGGGCGAGTAGTGCAGAACAAACCTGTACAAACTGCTCTGGAAATTTTATACCGATATGTTCCAGAATATCAGTTGCCTGTGGCTCAAATAGTAGTTGACCGGGAGGGCAATCTATGTTTAAATATGAGAAGAGGGTTGCCGCGAGTGAAGATAGGAGATAGTGCCGAGTTACCACAGAAAATGCTTCGAACCGCGGAACTATGGACTCAGCCTCAAATCGTCCAGCAGGCTGAGTACCTGGATGTGAGCTGTATCGATAAACCGGTCTGGAAGCCACGCGCGAAGGGGAAAGGGGCGTTGTAAATGAATCTGAACGTGTTTCTCTCCAGCATTCGGAATAATCCTTGGGTGACCCCGGTAACGATGATGGCGCTGGTTTTGGGAGCGCTGCTTGCGGTCTCCTTGAAGACCCAGCAGAGCATCCGGTCAACCTCGTTACCATCCAACCGCTTCTCGGGGCTGGCTGCGGCTTACCGCGACCAGCAAGAGCAGCTGAAGATGGCAAACGAGGAGATTAGCAAGCTCCGAGAGCGTACGACGCAGTATGAGAATGAAATGGCAAGCGCGTCGGAGAAAACAAGATTATTGAATAACGCCTTGCAGGAGGCGAAATTCCTGGCTGGTCTCACGCCGGTGGAGGGGCCCGGCATCGAGGTGGTCTTGCAGGATAGCAAGAAGCGACCGCCGGCGAATTCACCGATAGACATTGAAAACTATATCATTCATGACTCGGATTTGCAGAGGGTGGTCAATGAGCTGCACGCAGCGGGGGCAGAGGCAGTATCCATCAACGGACAGCGTATCATCGCAAACACTGCCATCCGTTGCGTGGGGCCAACGATACAGGTGAACGGCATTGCGCTGTCCTCGCCGTATGTGATTCAGGCGATCGGCGACCCGGAGACGCTGATGGGGGCATTGAATCTGCCTCAGGGGGTGCTGGCGGATATTCAGGCGATAGACCCGAATATGGTGAAGGTGACCAAGAAAAACAACATTCAGATACCGGCATACACGGGTAGTCTGGTCTTCCGCTACGCCAAGCCGGTGGTGAGCACTTCCAGTAACGCATCGCAGGAAGAGAGGGATAGTGCCCGATGAACTGGTTGCCGGTCATTGCTTTGCTGCTGGGGTTCGTTGTCTTTTACTTTGTACCTTTGCAGTTGCCCAGCGATTATGCGCCCTACCTGAGCCTGGCGACTTTGTCCGGGTTGGACTCGATTTTGGGAGGGATTCGTGCAGGTATTGAGGGCAAGTTTCACGTAGATGTATTCATATCGGGGTTTATCTTCAACACCCTGCTGGCGGCACTGCTGGCTTATTTGGGCGACCAGATTGGGGTGGACTTGTTTCTAGCGGCGGTGGTCACACTGGGCGGACGAATGTTTTTGAACCTGTCGCTTATCCGCCGGTACTATTTGACTCAGTGGAGCATATCCCGACAGCGGGATACTGAAAGAACCTGAAACGGGAGTTCACATCGATGATTGCCGGACTGGATATCGGCACAACCAAAATAGCTGCCTTAATCGCAGAAGTCACCGACGACATGCGCGTCAATATCATCGGGGTTGGGGTGGCTCCCTCCAGAGGTCTGCGCAAGGGAGCGGTCGTGGATATCGAACAAGCGACCCAGTCCATCGAGCAAGCGGTGGAGCAAGCACAGCACATGTCCGGACGACGCATCGAGTCGGTCTTTGTCGGGGTGACCGGTGAGCACATCCGCTCCCTGAACTCCAAGGGAATGATTGCGGTCACTTCCCCCACGCACGAGATTTCGCGGGAGGATGTCGAGCGAGTGATGGAAAGCTCGCGAACGGTGGTGCTCACACCCGACCGCGAAATCATCCATGCCATTCCGAGGGGTTATACGGTGGATGGTCAGGACGGCATCCGCCATCCCGAAGGCATGAGTGGGTCTCGTCTGGAGGTGGAGACTCATATCATTCACGGCAGCAGTACCTTCCTGCAGAACATTACCAAGTGTGTGCAGCGGGCTCGGTTACAGGTTGAGGAGCTGGTGGTGGAGCCGATAGCCACAGCCGCGGCGGTGCTGACGGAGGCTGAACGGGATTTGGGGGTCGCACTGGCGGACATCGGAGGCGGTACGACGGACGTGGCGGTTTTCACCAACGGGGAGATATACTATACAGGTGTCATTCCTGTCGGTGGCAACCATGTGACCAACGACATCTCGATGGGGTTGCGCACACCGCCAGAGGAGAGCGAACGAATCAAGCTCCAGTATGCGTGCGCGCTGAAGGATCTGGTTGGAGAGAACGAGATGGTGCCCCATCGCCCGATGGGCAGCAACGAGGAGCGGAAAGTGCCAGCGCGAGTGCTGGCAGAGATTGTAGAGCCTCGCATGCGGGAGCTGTTTGAGCTGGTGTACGAGGAAATCAAGAAGTCGGGTACGGCGGGTATGTTGCCCGGCGGACTGGTGTTGAGCGGAGGGGGCAGCTTGATGCGTGGGGTGGTGGAACTGGCACGAGAGGTGACCGACATGCCTGTGCGGGTGGGGAAGCCCATGAACGTGGGGGGACTGGTCGATAAGGTAGACAGCCCGATATTTGCAACGGGCGTAGGGCTTCTACTGTACGGGCTGGAACGTTCTTACATGCTCGGTCATACCCGTCATCGTTCTTTCTGGCAGGGTGCGGCGGAGTGGTTCCGCCATCTGCTGTCACGTTTTGCACAGTAATCTCAATTTGATCATAGGGGGCTAAACACCATGGCTGGCGTACGACAGTATGCTCAAATCAAGGTCATCGGCATCGGTGGTGGTGGCACCAACGCCGTGAACCGCATGATCGAAGCGGGGTTGGTCGGGGTAGACTTCTGTGCCATGAACACCGATGTCCAGGTACTGGAGATTTCGGCAGCAGAGAAGAAGGTTCAACTCGGTGAAAACCTGACGCGCGGTCTGGGTGCCGGTGGTAATCCGCAGATTGGGCGCAGCGCCGCGGAGGAAAGCAAGAACGAAATCGTGAAAGCACTGGAAGGTGCGGACATGGTGTTCATCACCGCCGGCATGGGAGGCGGCACGGGCACGGGCGCAGCGCCTGTAGTGGCGCAGCTGGCAAAAGAGATGGGCGCGCTTACTGTCGCGGTGGTCACCAAGCCGTTTAATTTTGAAGGACCGCGCCGGATGCAGATTGCTGAGGAAGGCATTGCCAATCTGCGCGAGCACGTAGACACGCTGATCGTTATTCCCAACGAGCGTTTATTAAACGTCGTCGAAAAACGCACTACTTTAGTGGAAGCCTTCCGCGCCGCCGACGATATCCTGCGTCAGGGCGTACAGGGCATCTCCGACATTATTACCATTCCGGGCTTAATTAACGTGGACTTCGCGGACGTGAAGACTATCATGTCCAACGCGGGTCCTGCGCTCATGGGCATCGGACACGGTAGCGGCGAACACCGCGCGCGAGAGGCAGCAGAAGGCGCGACGAACAGTCCTCTGCTGGAGACCTCCATCGATGGTGCACAGCGGGTTCTGATTAATGTCACCAGCGGTCCGGATATGACTCTGCAGGAGTTGAACGAAGCAGCAGCGGTCATCCATAGCCTTTCCGATCTGGAAACGGCGCACATTATTTACGGACACGTCGTAGACCCGAAGATGGAGGGCGAAGTGAAGATTACGGTGCTGGCAGCGGGCTTGCCTGCTTCTTCGCAGGGACCCCTGGCGGAGCGTCCAGCACAGCGCCCGGAGCCTTTGCGACGAACCGAACCCCTCGCGGAACGCATGGGAGGCACACCGACCCGCCCCGCTGAGCGTACCCCGGCGGCGCCCCCGGGTGCACCGGAACGCCAGCCCCAGCAAGCACCGGTCAACGAAACCGATTACGACATCCCAACCTTCTTGCGCAGGCGCAGTTAAGGTCGCGGGAGGAACCCCTTTATGCAGGTTATACAGGGGCGAGGTACCCTCGCCCCTGTGCGTTCATACACCGGCGATGATGCGCTCGATGCGTTGCGCTACGTCACGCAGATAACCTGCATCGCCACCGCCCAGCTCGGCGGTCATAAAGCCCCGGTACCCTACCTCATCTAACGCCTTGCGCACCTCGCGCCAGTTCACATCGCCCTCCAGCAGGTTCACAAACTGGCGTGTGGAGCGCTTGAAGTCTTTCAGATGGATACGCTGGATGCGTTTGCCCAGTGTGCGTATCCAGTCCTCTGACCAGCCGAACGCCAGCACGTTGCCCACATCGAAGTACGCTTTCACGAAGGGACTGCGGAACTCGTCCACATAGCGGGCAAACTCCAGCGGGCTGAGCAGGAAGTTATTCCATACGTTTTCCACAGCAATCACTACCTTCAGCTTCTCTGCGAGCGGGATGAGCTTGCGGATGTTTTGCTGAGAGCGGGTGTACGCATCTGCATAGCGCGTGCTTTCGTTCACAATGGCAGGCACCAGCAGCACCGTATCCGCCCCCAGCTCTTTGGCACAGTGCAGAGCTGCCTGCACGTCTTGAATGCCCTTTTCCACCGTGCGCGGGTCTGCGCTGGAGAGGGGAGCGTGCCATCCCCCGTAGATGATGGAATGAACGGGGATACCACTCACTTCTGACGCCGCGCGAACTTTCTTGATCTCTTCTGGGTCGCTGATAGGGGGAGCTTCAATGCCGTCGAATCCCACCTCTTTTGCCAGGTTGAACCGCTCCACATAGCTGAGATTACCGGGCAGCATGGAAAGCACCAGTGCTTTTTTCAGTCCGTTCGGCATCGTCCTACCTCCTGCACGCTTTGGAAGCTTCTTTCCCGAACCCTTTTGCGGAATCCTGCTGGAGGGGGCTTGTCGGGAAGGATGCGGTAAGGATATGGGGAATCAAGACATGGCTATATCCTGTTGAGGTGATCACTCATGCCACAGGTGCTTTCTCTGGGTGAGCTTCTGGTGGAGGTGATGCGCCCTGCTGTGGACCAGCCGCTGGACGAACCGGGGCAGTTTGTGGGACCGTTTCCCAGCGGTGCACCGGCGATTTTTATCGATACGGTGGCGCGATTGGGAGTGTCCTGTGGCTTCCTCGGCGTGGTGGGTGATGACCCATTCGGCAGGTGTGTGCTGCGCAGACTGAAGGCGGACGGCGTAGATACACGACAGGTGCGGGTGGTGTCGCAACGCATCACCGGCATCGCTTTCGTGAGCTATCGCTCGGACGGCTCGCGGCAGTTCCTGTTCCATCTGCCGCAGTCTGCGGCGGCGCTGCTGAGCCCGGAGGACGTCCGCGAGGATTATTTGCATGATGTGCGGGCACTACACATCACCGGTTCGGCGTTGAGTATCAGCGAAAGCGCGCGTGAGGCGTGTTATCGCGCAGTCAGGCTGTGCAAACAACATGGAGCACTGGTGAGCTTCGACCCGAATATCCGCCCCGAACTGCTTGGGGTGGACGTGGTTCGGATGCTGTGCGAACCCGTTCTGCAGTCGTGCGACATCCTGCTGCCCAGTGGTGCGGAAGCGACCATGCTCACGGGCGATGCCGATGAGGAGTCCGCGTGCCGTAATCTGGTAGCAAGAGGCGTTCCCATCGTGGTGCTGAAACGCGGAGCAAAAGGATGCGTTGTCTTCACTGACCAGCACAGGGTGGAGATACCCGCCTACCCGGTGACGGAGGTAGACCCCACAGGAGCAGGCGATGCCTTTGCCGGCGGTTTCGTGGTGGCGATGCTGCGCGGGATGTCGGTGACGGAAGCGGCGCGGTTCGCCAGCGCTATCGGAGCACTGGCGGTTACCCAGCAGGGACCGATGGAGGGTTTGCCTACGCTTGCGCAGGTGGAGTCGTTCTTGTCGTCCATGTAGGAGGAACGGAAAGAGGTGCACCTGAAAGAGGCTTTGCAATCTCATCGACGGCGTGGGGAGGCTGTTCTCGCGACCAACTTTTACAACGCCGAGACGCTGCTGGCGGTGTTGCGTGCTGCCCGCGAGACCGGCTCTGTGTTGATTCTGCAAACATCGCCCGCTACTGTGGGTTACCTGGGGCTGGAGACGACTGTAGCGATGGCTCGCGCCGCCAGCCGCGAGGTGGGCGTGACGACATGGCTGCACCTGGACCACGCACGCGATACGGAACTGGTGCGGCGGTGTGTGGAGGCTGGTTACGACTCGGTGATGATAGACGCCAGCGAGAAGAACTTTGAGACCAACGTGCGTCTCACCCGCGAGGTGGTGGCACTGGCGCGTCCGCAAGGTGTTCTGGTGGAAGCGGAGCTGGGGTATGTGCCGAAGCTGGGTGAGCGCGAGGCGCAGGAGTTGGAGATGACTTCGCCCGAACAAGCGGAGCGCTTTGTGTGGGAGACGGGTGTGGATTTGCTGGCAGTTGCCATCGGCAATGCGCACGGTTTTTACAAGCGCCCACCTCGTCTGGATATCGAGCGGTTGAAGGCTATTCGGAAGCGCGTGGAGGCGTTTCTGGTGTTGCATGGCGCATCGGGGATACCGGATGACCAGTGGCGTGAGGCAGTGCGAAGCGGCATCGTGAAGGTGAACTTCGCTACCGAGATCAAGGATACGTTTATGGCTGGACTGCGCGAGGCACTCACCGGCTCGGAGAGCATCGATATCCGGCAGGTTTTCCCGCCAGCCATGCAGGCAGTGACGGAGCTGGTGAAGAGCAAGATACTGTTATGCACGGGACAGACATGAGAACAAAGCAGTTGCCGCTTTCCTCACGAACCACCGCTGTCCTTCGTCGTTCCGCGCTGGTGCATAACATCCGGTGGCTTCGTGAGCGTCTTCCGGTGGGTACGCGAATCATGGCGGTGGTGAAAGCCAACGCCTATGGGCATGGAGCGACATTCGTCGCGCCCGACCTGCAACGGATAGGCGTGGACGCCCTTGGCGTGGCGGCGACGGCGGAGGCGCAGGAACTGCGTGATGCCGGTGTGACCTTGCCCATCTATCTGCTTAGCCCCGTGCTGCCTGAGGAGGTGGAAGCGGTTCTGGCGAATCAGGTGATTTGTCTGGTGCAGGATGTGGATTTCGTGAATCATCTTTCGCAGGCGGCGGCGAAACGCGGGCAAAGCGCAGTGGTGCATCTGAAGGTAGATGTGGGCATGAGTCGTTTCGGGGTCTCGCCTGACCGCGCTGCGGAGGTCGCCGAGGCTATAGAAAGCATCCCCGGCGTGCGCTTAACGGGTATCGCTACCCATTTCCCCTGCGCGGACTCCGACCCCGAACAAACCCGCGCCCAGTGGGATCTGTTCGCACGCACTGCCGAGCAGGTGTCGCGCCGATTGGGCAGACCGTTGGTGCGCCATGCGGCTGCCAGCGCGGCAGTGCTGAATGTGCCGGAAGCCACTGCAGACATGGTGCGCTGTGGGCTGCTGGTGTACGGTGTCGCGCCGTCAGGTTATCGCTCTGCAGATCTGGGGCTGCAGCCGGTTCTTTCCCTGCACACCAGAATCACCGCACTGCGCCGTATCCCCACGGGAACAGCAGTAGGCTATGGAGCGACCTTTGTGGCGCGGAGAGAGACGCTCGTCGCGACCGTGCCTGTCGGTTACGGTGATGGCTATCTCCGCGCGCTGGGTAACCGTGCGCAGGTATTGTTGAGAGGCAGGCGCGTGCCGGTCATCGGGCGGGTGTGCATGGACCAGATGATGATCGACGCCACCGACACCGGTGCGGAAATCGGCGACGTGGTGACCCTCATCGGCGCGCAGAATGGGCAGGAGATGACGGTCAACGAGGTTGCCCACTGGCTGGATACCACACCGCATGAGGTCACCACTCTGCTTTCGGCAAGGGTGCAAAGGGTCATGGTGGACTAAGGTTCCACCCACTTGCCGTCCTGCTTCAGCAGGTTAATCAGCTCCTCCACCCCGCGCTCTTGGGGGATGTTATCCTTCACCAGCTGACGCCCGCGATACAGCGCGATTTTGCCTGCCGCTCTGCCCACGTAGCCATAGTCCGCGTCTGCCATTTCGCCAGGTCCATTGACAATACATCCCATCACGGCAATGTCTAAACCTTTCAGATGTTTTGTAACACTTCTGACCTGATTCAAGACGGTAGGTAGGTCAAACTTCGTTCTGCCGCAGGAGGGACAGGCGATATACTCCACCTGCGTTTTGCGCAAGCCCAGCGCCTGCAGGATGTCGTAACAGACGGGGATTTCGTTCACCGGGTCCTCAGCCAGTGAGACGCGGATGGTGTCGCCGATGCCTTCCGCCAGCAAGGTGGCGATGCCAGCGGTGCTCTTGATGCGGGCATACGTGCCGTCACCCGCTTCCGTCACGCCCAGGTGAATGGGGTAATCGCGCCCGGTTTCGTCCAGCCGTTTCGCCAGCAGGCGGTTCGCCGCCAGCATGATGGGTACGCGACTCGCCTTCATCGATATCACGATGTCGCGGAAATCGTACTTCTCGCATATCTCGATGTACTCCAGTGCCGACTGCACCATGCCCTCCGGCGTATCGCCATAGGTCACCAGCATCCGCTCCGCCAGGCTGCCGTGGTTAACGCCGATACGCAGGGCAATGCCGTATTTCTTGCACGCCTCGATAACCGGCACCAGTGCCTCTTCAATCGCCTGTCGTTCCTGCTCGTGCTCCTCTGGAGTGTAATCGTCGGCACGACCGCGCGGCTTGCGGTAGACAAACAGCCCCGGGTTGATGCGTATCTTGTCTACATACTGTGCAACCTCCACCGCGATGTCCGTGCCCTGATGATGCACGTCCGCTACCAGCGGCACGCGGTAACCTTTTTGCACCAGTATATTGCGGATTTCACCGATGCACTGCGCTTCGCGCAGATTGGGGGCGGTGATGCGGACAATCTCTGCGCCCGCATCCCACAACTGCATCACCTGCTGCGCGGCGCGCTGCACATCCCAGGTCTCCGCAGTAATCATCGATTGCACCACGATGGGGTGTCCACCGCCGATCGTGATGGCGCCCACACGCACAGGGCGTGTTTTGCGTCGGGGATACTCCATTTGCCACATGGTTGCCTGTCCTGCTGCGATGTTTTCATACTATTGTAGCACCTGATGCTGGCAAAAAACAACGGCGGGAGCACGCTCCCGCCGTTGCGCGACACAAACCGGCTTCTAGAACCTCGCACCAAGGTAAACCGCGAAACCATTATGCTCGTTGTCGGTGCCAGTCAACCCGTTGTAGCGCAGGTCGATGAACAGCTTCGTTCCCCCTTCCTGACCGACGGTGAAGTCATAGCCGACACCGATGGTGTAGGCAAAGCCCGTCTTGGTGTCGCCGCTCACCGGTCGCTTCGAGAAGCCAACGCCGACGCCGGCGGTGTAGCTCAAGCCACTGCCAATCTTGCCCCAGTAGTTGAGCAGTACCGGCACGTTGTACACGTCACCGGAGCCGTAGTAGTCGACGCTCACGCCCAGGTCCGCGGCGTAGCCCTCGCTCAAGACGACGTCACGCTGCAATACGTAATCTACACCGGCTCCGAACCAGGCACTGGCTTCATCGCGGGAGATGGACTTGCTGGGGAAGAACGCGCCGATGCGCACGCGGAGGTTGTTGCCCGTCGTTTCCTCGCCCCACTGCGCAAACGCTGGCACCGTCCACGCCGCCAGCACCACTGCCGCTGCGAACGCGAACCAAACTCGTTTCATGCGAAACACCTCCTCGTAAGATGAACAGGTTGTTTGTATTATAGCCATTTCGCGCAGGCAATGCAAGATTCCTGCGTGCTCGGCTAACTAAAAGACTGGTTCATCCCCCCAGTAGTTTCACCGTTTTTTCCTCTATCAAGAAGTTTGCTCTGCGCATCGCTTCCTCACGGGGGATGTTTGGGGAAACCAGCGTTTGACACGCTATCGCACCATAAGCAGTCAGCATCGCGTGGTCGCCGCGCATATCCCCGCATATCACTGCAACGGGCACCTTCTGCTTTCTTGCTGCCCGGAGCAACCGCATCAGCAGTTTGCCGTGCAGAGTGGTGGCATCCACTTGTCCCTCACCGGTCAACACCAGGTCGGCGTCGCTCAGGGCATCCGTGAAGCCGACCGCTTGCATCACGAACTCCGCTCCTGAGACAATCTGCGCTCGCGGAAAATGCGCGAGCAGACCGAATGCCAGTCCTCCTGCCGCGCCTGTACCCGGCACGCGCGAAATCTTTCTGCCAATCGCTCTGTGTACTGCCATCGCCCAGCGGCGCATGGCGCGTTCCAATTCGGGCAGCATCTCGGGCGTCGCCCCTTTCTGCGGTGCGAAGACGGCAGCCGCTCCATGCTTGCCCAGCAGAGGGTTGCGTACATCCGCCGCCAGCACGACCTCCACCTGTTCATCGGGCGGAGAGGGAGGCACCACACGGTGCAGGCGAAGCAGCCCCGAGTTGCCAGGAGGTATCGGTTTGTCCATTTTGTCCAGCAGTTGCCAGCCCAACGCCATCAGCGCACCGGAACCTCCATCGTTGGTTGCGCTACCGCCCAGACCGATGACCAGCTTCCTGACCCCTTGCGCCAGCAGGTGGGCAATCATCTCGCCAACGCCCAGAGTGGTAGTGCGACGTGGGTCACGCTCTTCGGGACGCAGCTGAGCTAGACCGCAGATTTGCGCCATCTCGATAAAGCCGGTATGCCCATCTGTGCTCAGTCCGTAAACAGACTGTTGCGGTCGCGCGAACGCATCCGAAACAGTGTGCCGGTGCAAGGTACACACTCCGGCGTGCGCCAGACACTGTAACATGCCGTCTCCGCCGTCCGCCAGTGGCAGTGCTACCACCTCTGCTTCGGGCAGGGCGCGACGCACGCCGCGCTCCATCGCCCGGGCGGCTTCCACCGGTGTTAGGCTCCCCTTGAAGGCAGTTGGCGCGATCACTATTTTACGGATGGCTCGCATCGGTACAGCACCCACCGTCCTGCCTCACGCTCGAGCACAGGGTGGCAGGGAAGGTCTGCGGGCAGGGCGTGACGCTTCTCGGTCAGGATATAGCCCTCGCCCGATAGGCTGTGCAATGTTCGTTTCAGCTCCTCTGGGGTGCCCGGTTCGGATATCTGCGCAGGATGCCCCATGATGAAGCGCAGGCTGGGACGGCTTGGCTCGAAAGCGTAGATGGCCACCGATTGGCCCTGTTCCAAGGCGGGAACCAGCGAACGCCCCACTTGGTGTAGCGGCTCGATGTCGTATGCGTTCCAACGCGGCAAGCCGTCGTGTCCTACCAGAAAGACGAACAGCAGCGCAAAGAGTATCGCCGCGCCGGTCACGCGCGGGGTGGAGGACCATCGGGCGAAGAGAACGAACACGCTCAACAGGAACAGCGCTGCCAGCATCAGCGCGAACGGCGACATGTGTGCTACTGCCTGAGCCACATCGGTTGGCACGCTCTTGCCCATCAGCTCTATGCTCTGCTGACCCCTCCATTGCCACCCAAGCACCCCTGCCAGCGCAAACACCCCGCTCAGAATCAGCCCGGTGAAGCCCATCAGAGCCGCTTCGCCCGCGCGCAAGCCGTTGGGCACCTTCCAGAGGGAGTGCAAGCGCAAGGCGGTGAGCAATGTGAGAGCTGGCACTGCAGGCAAGACATAGCCCGGCAGCTTGGATTTACTCAGGGAGAAGAAGACCACCACCACCACCGCCCAGAACGCCCACATCGCCCACGCGCAGCATAACTTGTCCCTTTCACATCTCCATCCGCTCATCGCCTGCCAGCCGATGACGGGCACGAACGCGCTCCAGGGGTACATTCCCACCAGCAGTATTGGGATGTAGAACCAGAACGGGGCAACATGTCCGAAATCTTTACCCAGGAACCGCTGGATATGGTGATGGATGATATATTCGCGCACAAACAGGTCGCCTGCAGCACGCCACACCGCCAGGTGCCAGGGTAGCACGATCAGCAGGTAGATACCGAACGCAGATAACCACGGAATGCGTTTCAGCTCCGCCCAATCGCGCCGGAGCAGGATCCAGAGCACCAGCGCGGCGCCCGGCAACAGCAGACCGATCAAGCCCTTGGTCATCGTCGCCAGTCCAGCCCCCAGCGCCATGAGCAGATAGCCTCGGCGATCGCCTGTATAGCCCTCCACCCAGCCGACCACCGCCAGCGTGAACCACAGGGTCAGCAGGCTGTCCATAATCGCCTGGCGTGCTAAGCCCATGGTCAGCGGGCAAAGAGGGTAGATCATCAAAGCGAGCCAGCCGACGCGCTCTATCCCGCGACGCTTTGCCCACTGCCATATCAGCCACGCGGTGAGCAGGGCTGCTACTGCCGATGGTAACCGCGCCGCCAGCGGGGTGAACCCGAAGACCTTCATACACAGCGCCTGCAACCAGTAGGTGAGGGGAGGCTTATCGAAGAAGACGCCTGTGCCCACGCGAGGCACCAGCCAGTCGCCCGACTCCACCATCTGACGCGCGGCGGTGGCGTACAGTCCTTCGTCGAGGTCGAACAGCCCGGCTGCGCTCAACCCCCAAAAGCAGCCCATCCCCAGCGCGATAACCGGCAGGGCAACGGGTAAAATCGTTATCAGGGGGGATGTTCGCGAACGTGCGCCCTTCATGTCACTGGAAGGTTTCGTGGCAAAAGTGGTGGATTCCTGTTGGTGCGTCGATGTATACTGAGTACATGAGGTGATGACAGATGGCGATCGTTGCCCCATCGCGGCGAGTGCGGATGACGAGGCAGGAGTTTGAACAGCTGCCTCCCGGTCCTCCTTACTACGACTATATCGGGGGAGAGGCTATAGAGGTGAACAGACCTTCTGGACGCCATCAGCAGCTGGTCGTGTGGCTGGCGTCATCGTTATGGCAATTTGTGCGCCAGGCAAAACTGGGAGAGGTGTGGGTGGACATCAACGTCGAGTTGCCAACAGGAGATGTGCTGAGCCCGGACATCGTGTATCTGCGCAAGGAACATCTGTCCAGTTACGACGAGGCGAAAGGGTATATCGTGGGCACACCGGACCTGGTGGTGGAGATTCTTTCTCCCAGTACTGCTGCCTACGACAGGGTGGAGAAGTTCGACGCTTATCGGCGCGCGGGTGTGCCCTGGGTGTGGTTGGTAGACCAGGAGACGCTGGTGGTCGAAGAGTACCAGTGGACACCGGAGGGTTACCTGTGTGTGCAGACGACGAGCGGAAGTGCTTCATTCCATCCCCGTCTGTTTGCAGGTTGGCAGGCTCGCCCGGAGGAGGTATTTCTCCCAGTAAAGGAGGGTGGTAGATAAAGGTTCACACTGTTGCGGCTGTTTTGTACAGGGAAGGCAAGATGTGGCAAAAGGTAGCAGACAGTCGGGGCGCCCGAGGGGCGCCCGCGCACTACAGCAAACTCTTCACCGCCTGCAGCGCGGCGTCGTAGTTGGGATGGCTGGCGATTTCAGGCACGTACTCCACGTAGCGGACGACCCCATCACGGTCTATCACGAAAATCGCGCGAGACTCCAGCCGTAGTTCTTTCACCAGCGTGCCGTAAGCCTGCGCGAAGGAGCCGTCTCGGTGGTCGGAAAGCACCTTCACGCGGTCGATGTTCTCCGCGCCGCAGAAGCGGGCTTGCGCAAAGGGCAGGTCCATGCTCACGGTGAGGATAGCCACGTCTTCCGGTAGATTGGCCGCCTCTTCGTTGAACCGTTTCGTTTGCGCCGAACAGATGCCGGTATCCAGAGAGGGCACGACGCTCAGCAGGATGACCTTTCCCGCGTAATCTTTCAGTGATGCAGGCTGCAACGACTGGTCTATAATGGTGAAATCGGGCGCCTTGTCTCCGGGTTTCAGCTCCGGTCCGACAAGCGTCAACGGTTGTCCTTTAAACGTGACCGCACCAGGGCGTTCCACTGACATCTCGTTAGCTCCTTTCCGGGTTTGTAGGTTGATGACTCTTTCAGTATAGCAGATGGGAGAATGTTTTATCAAGATAAGAAAAGCATTCTACCGCAGGGAGCGCAGTGGACGCGAAGTAAATTTGAAAACTCTCCCTGCGGCCTCAGCGTTCTCAGCGGTGTTTCCAATCGTGTCTACCGTGTCCGTTGTGGGAACTCCGGCGGTGCCTCCCGCACGAGGTTCATCAGCACCTCCACCGCCTTCTGCAGCTGGCGGTCACGCCCTGCAGCGAGGTCGTTGGGCATGTCCTCCACCACGTAGTCGGGCACAGCGCCGTTGCGCTCCATATTCACGCCTTTATCGATGGTGAACCAACCTCGCCCCGGAGTGGAAACGGAGCTGCCGTCGATGAGCGTGCGCCTGCCCGTGCTAATCACACCGCCGGCGGTCGGCATCCCGACTACAGGTCCGCGCTTCAGGGTCTGGATGGCGTGCGTAAAGATTTCGGCGTTGCTGAAGCTGCGTTCGTTGCACAGCACGGCGATGGGCTTCGTCCACACGTACAACGGCAGGCGGTCTTGCGGGTAGCCCGGCTCGCCTCCACGCGAAAGGGTATAGGCGTGGCGCTTTGCCATCAGAATCGCCAGCAGGTAGTCGGTCGTCCAGCCGCCGCCGTTGAATCGTACGTCTATCAGCAACCCTTTCTTGCCGTAAGCCACCGCGTGCAGCTGACGGATAAACTCGTATACGTTCATCTCGCCCATGCCTTGAATGTGCACGTAGCCCAGCGTTCCACCGGATTGCTCCTCCACCCACTGGCGATTGCGCTTCACCCAGTGTTCGTAGTGGGCGCGACGGAAATCGGAGGGGGAGATCGGGCGCAGGGTCACGATGCGCTCCTTGCCGTCCGTCGAACGCACCAGCAACTCCGTCTTTTCGCCGACGGTGCCGTTCAGCAGCTGCCAGACGTTGACTGTCGGCGTAATGCGTTTGCCGTTGAGGGCTATCACGCGCTCGCCGGGCTGAAGGTTGACATCTACGCGCGCGGCAGGCGTGTTCGGGATGACCGCTTCGATCAGTAACCCTTCACCGTCGCGCGTGTTTGCCCACACCACGCCCAGCATTCCCGTCTCCGTCGACTCGGGGTTGCTGGACTGTCGCGGCGTAAAGCCCACATGCGACGAGTTCAGCTCGCCCAGTAGCATGTAGATGACGGCGGTGAAGTCGCGCTCTTCGGTGGCGTGCGGCAGATAAGTGCGGTACTTGACGCGCATTGCCGCCCAGTCGGTGCCGTGGAAGCGTTCGTCGTAGAAGACCTGGTTCAGGGTGCGCCAGACCGCATCATAGATATACTCACGCTCAGCGGCGAGGTCTACCCGCATCTGCGCGTTGAAGTCGGTCGTCTGCACGTTGCCCCCTGCGGCAGGCAGTCGTGAGATGCGCCCACGGCTGAGGAAGGTAATCTGGTTGCCATCACTGCTCCAGCGGATGTCACTCGGCGACGCTCCACCCGTCGTCAGGCGTCGCTCGTTGCTTCCGTCCCAGTCTATCACGTACAGGTCGCTCTGCCCCTGATAGCTGCTGCGGAAAGCTATCTTCTTGCCGTCGGGTGAGAGGGCAACCTCCTGCACCCCTCCCACATATCGGGTCACCTGGCGCACGCGGTCGTGGATGTCTTCGAAATCGATCTGCACCGGCTCCCTTTCTTTAGAGTCTTTGGGCTTCTCCTCAGGCTTCCTGGGGGCGTCGTACTTCGCGTCCTCTTCATCCTGCCAGTCGGCTTTGCTCTTTTCGTCGTCCGCCTTGCGCAGGAACAGGTAGCAGATGTTGAAGTTGCGCCCATCGCGCTGGGAGAGAAACGCCAGCGCACGCCCGTCCGCCGACCACGAAGGGTTGATGTCGTTGTTGGGGTGGCGGCTGATGTTCACGCTTTTGCCGTCTTCCACCGAGAGGATGTAGATGTCGCTGTTGTACTCGTTGTCCTCCATCTCGTATGCTATCCACCGGCTGTCGGGCGACCACGCGAACCGCCCCAGATTCCAGTGGCGCAACAGGGCGCGTTCTTGCTTCGTTTCCATGTCCAGCAACATCAGGTCGCCGTTGCCGCGGCGGAAGGCGATCTTTTTGCCGTCCGGCGAGAAGACAGGGGAGGTATCAGGCAAGGAGGAGCTGGTCAGCCGCTCGGTCTTCAGCTTCGTGGTGCGGCGCAGGCGAGGCTCCTCGGGATCGTCGGAGGTGACCCGATACAGGCTGGTAGTACCGCCGCGCTCGGAGGCGAACACCAGCGACTTGCTATCCGGTGACCAGGCGAGGTCGTACTCGGGCTCCACCGTCTCGGTCAGGCGGCGTGCTGCGCCTCCTTCGGGATAGCGCGTGACGAATACCTCCCCGCGCACCACGAACGCTACCTCTTTGCCGTTGGGGGCAATGGCAAACTCCGAGACATCGCCGCTGCGCACCTGCTGCCAGAACCCCTGCGGTCTGCGTGCGTCGGCAGCGGGAGCAGTGATGTTCAGGATGCGCATTTCACCCGTAGCAGGGCTGAGGGTGCACAGGTCCATACCCTGTTCGTAGGCAATCAGGCTACCGTTGCGTGCTATCTGCGGGAAGCGCACACCGTCACCTTTGTAGCGCGTGAGCTGCTTCACACTGCGGATAGCGATATCCATCGCCCACAGGTTATAAGTACCGTCGCGCTCGGAGAGGAAGTAGAGCGTTTTGCCGTCTGGCGACCAGAGCGGGAAGGTGTCGGGGGTGTCCGTCTGCGTGAGTCGGACGAACTGATCCGTCTTCAGGTCGTGCAGCCAGATGTCTCCTGTGGCGCTACCCCGGTATCCCTTACGCCACCAGCTGGAGTCGCGTCGTACGAAGGCAAGCTTCTCCCCGTCAGGCGAGAGGGCGGCGGGTGTACCCGTAGCGTAGTGCAGGCGGTAGGGTGTTCCCCCTGACAGCGGCGCCACGTACACGCACGGTTCCGCGCCGTACGGTTCCCAATCGCGTGTGGAATCGAAAATGACCGCTTTGCCGTCGGGCGTCCAGCCGAGCGCGCGGTCGCGCCCCGACCAGTAAGTCAGTCGCTGTATCGTGCCGTCGCGCAGGTTCAGCACGAACACGTCGTCGTTGCCGAAGCGGTCGGAGGTGAAAGCAATCCTGGTGCCATCGGGCGACCAGACAGGGGCGAAATCGTAGCCTTCATGAACGGTCAACCGTTTCGCTTCTCCGCCCGTACTGCTCACCAGCCACAGGTCACCCTGCCACGAGAACGCAATCTGTTTGCCATCGGGCGAGGGAGCAGGGTAGCGTGCGAAGCGGACAGCGGTCTGGGCAGTGCAGTGAGTTGCCAGAAAGAGAACCACCCCGGCAAACGCAGTAAACCGAATCAGCCACTTCATCCTGTGCTTCGATGACCTCCGTCCTGCAGTAAGGATAGCACCATATTCGTCCTTGATGTCTGCTATGCCTGCTACAGATGTCTGTGCTCGCCGCCAGCGATTGAAGCACATACAAGTGCCGCGAAGCATTTGCACGCCCTTGTCTACTCGGCGGGAGCCTCGCCCTCGTAATCCGCACAGTCTTGACGAACTTGCCCCAGCTCCTGTATAACTATGCAGTAGGCAAGGAGGTAGGGATATGCAGTTATCTCTCAACGGCGTCTGGAATCTTTTCTACTTTGAGCCCGGACAAGGCATACAAAGAGGGGCGCATCGCGAAGACTTCCCCGAGCGTGATGCCATCGCAGTGGATGTACCCGGTGATGTTCATACCGCACTGATTCGCGCGGGTATCTTGCCCGACCCCTACTACGACGAGAACCCCGAAGCCTGTGGTTGGGTGGAGGACTATGAGTGGTGGTATCGCACCCGCTTCGCCGTGCCCGCAGACATGCAGGGCGAGCGATTGGACCTCGTTTTCGAGGGGCTGGATACCCTGGCGGACGTCTACCTGAACGGCGAGAAGGTGGGCTCCGCGCAGAACATGTTTACGCCGTATCGCTTCGATGTCACCCCACACCTGCGCCGTGGCGAGGAGAACACGCTGGCAATCTGCTTCCACCCGGTGGTGCTGGAGGCGGAGAAGAAGGACGTCTCGCGCTACTGGGCGGCGTTTTACAAGCCGCGCGTGTGGGTGCGCAAAGCGCAGATGAACTGGGGCTGGGACTGGGGACCTCGTTTCGTCACCGTCGGCGTGTGGCGGCCGGTTTGGCTGGAGGCGCACTCGGTGGCGCGAATCGCCCATCTGTTTGCGTACACCACGCGCCTCACTGAAAATGGGGCAGAGGTGCGTCTGAGCGCAGAGATAGAACGCATCGGCGAAGACGATCGTCCGCTGGTGGTCAACTTTTTCGTGCGCGACCACGGGCAGGACTGGCGCGTGAGCGCGCCAGTGATCGACGGCAAGGCGGAAACCACGTTGTGGATGGAAACGCCCCAGCTATGGTGGACACACGACCTGGGTACGCCACACCTTTATACCGTAGAGGCGGAACTGCTGGACGGTTCGAAAGTGGTGCACTCCGACTCTGTGCGCTTCGGCGTGCGCACCATTGAGGTAGACCAATCGCCCGGGCTAGAACCGGACACCACGAACTTTACCTTCGTGCTGAACGGTGTGAAGCTCTTTGCGAAGGGGGCAGACTGGATACCCGCCGACAACCTGATAGGCTCCATCCCCGCCGAACGCTATCGCAAACTGGTGCAGATGGCGCGCGACGCCAAGATGAACATGCTGCGCGTGTGGGGTGGGGGCATCTACGAGTCGCCCGAGTTCTACAACGCCTGTGACGAGATGGGCTTGCTGGTCTGGCAGGACTTCATGTTCAGCTGCGCCGCCTATCCTGACAATGACGAGGGTTTCGTCCAAGAGGTGCAGCGCGAGGCGGGGGTGGTGTTGAAGCAGCTGCGCAACCACCCGTGCATCGCCCTGTGGTGCGGCAACAATGAGAACCAGTGGATTGACAGCATGATTCACTGGAACGAGCCCGAGTTTCCCTTCTTTGGCAAGCGCATTTACGACGAGGTACTTCCGCAGGCTTGTGCCCAGCATGACCCTTCGCGTCTCTACTGGCACGGCAGTCCCTGGGGCGGCGACGACGCCAACAGCGACAAGGCGGGTGATAAGCACAACTGGCAGGTATGGGCGGGTATGATTTACCCGCGAACCAGTCGCGAGGAGCCTCGTTCGAACCCCACACCGGAGGGCGTCTCTTACCGCCATTACGCGCACGACAAGGGGCGATTTATCAGTGAATTCGGGATGCACGGCGCACCTGCCCTGCGCACCCTGCAACGCAACATTCCACCCGAGCAGTTCTTCTATGACAGTGAAGGCTTCCTGTACCGCATCAAGGACCCCGATACCTCCCGCAAGGAGAAGATGTTCGAGGCGCACGTGTGGCAGCCAAAGGACATTCAGGAGTTCGTGCTGCTGTCGCAGCTCGTGCAGGCGGAGGGGCTAAAGTTCGGCATCGAGCATTACCGCAGGCGCAAGTTCGAGTGCAGTGGTGCGCTCTTCTGGCAGCTGAACGACTGCTGGCCTGGCATCTCGTGGAGCGTGATCGACTACTACCTGAACCCGAAAGGCTCCTATCACTACGTGACCCGAGCCTTCGCACCGTTGTTGTACACCTTCCGACAGGAGGAGGACGGCTCGGTGACCTTGTGGGGCGTGAACGACCGGTTGCAGAAGGCATGCAGCGTGTTGCGCATCCGCAGGCTGCGTTTGGATGGTGGCATGATAGAGGAACAAGAGCATACTGCGCATGTGCCAGCCAATAGCAGCCAGCAGCTGTTACGGCTTGCGCCCGCGAAAGACCCCAATAATGAGTTTCTGGTGGTGCAGGTGAAGCGCGGTCACACTGCTCCCGACAACGTGCACTTCTTCACGGAGTGGAAGCACCTGCAGATGCCGAAGGCGACGGTGCAGGCGGTGTTTACCTTGAAGGGACAGGAGGGGTGCGAGTGGGAGTGCACACTGCGCTCGGATCAATATGCGCACTTCGTGCATCTGGTGTTTCCGCAGGACGCTGTGCAGGTGAGCGATAACTATCTGTTCCTGTTGCCCAGTGAGCCTCGCACGGTAGATTTCACCTGCCCCGAGCCCTGTGATCCCCGACAGATACAGATAGGGGGCTTGCATGTGGACAGGGTAGAGATGGAGGTAAAGGGGTAGGGCATGACGAGAACCAATCGCTAAGGATTCGGAGGGCGTAATGGGTGGAGCAACAACCCGGCGCCCTCCTTGTCTATACCACCTCTGGCAGTGTCTGCTTCAGCGCACCAAACAGCTCGGCGGCGAACTGCCGGATAGTCTCTACATCCTGCTGGGTGTCTCCTGAAGACGGAACAATAAACCGGAAGAAGAACGTCTGCTGACGTTCCATCCCGATGAGGCGTGCCGTGTAGGTGGAAACGCGAGCCAGTCCCATCGAGCCGGTAGTGCCGAAAGGCGTACGGAACCAGTAGATGACCGTTGCTTTCCTGCCGTTGTTGTCTACACTGAAAAGGCGAGCGTGAAAAGGTTTATCCACGCCGGGCACACTGAACTCTATCTTTCGCTCTTTTTCCAGCTTCCAGCCCTGGCTGGGGAAGCAGGCGTGGGGGTTATGGAAGGTTTCTGCGTGCGTGCCTGCCAGCAGAACAAAATCCAGTTGTTGTCCCTTTTCGTTGAAATAGTGCCTGGATACAATGGCATCGGGACGCAGCGCCTCAAAGACTTGCGCGCCCATGTCGTAGCGTTGACCAACCCATCCGCCCAGCTGGAAGGGGATCAAAGCATCGTCGATATCGCGAAGCACCTTGCCCCTGAGAGGGGGAAGGGTCAGTACGAGCACTGCTACCACTGTGCTCAGCACGAGGATCACCCACAGATTCCGACGCAGAGCAGGGTTGCGCAATTGTTCCGAAGAGACTATCGTTGCCATCCCAGCCACCTCCCCAGTTGAAAGAGTACGGCGAACGCCACCACCAGCACCAGATAGCCACTCCAGTCGTGGAAGTCGTAACCTGCCGCTTCGCCAAATTTGGTGCCCACAATGCCGATGAGCGCGATACGCAAGCCGTTAATCACCAGTGCAAGAGGCAGTGCCAGCACCACTAGCAACACCTGTCGCCAGAGCTCGACGCGGATATAATACGCAAAGAAGAAGGCGAAGGTTGCCATCGAGACCAGCATCTTGAAGCCGCTGCAAGGAACGCCGACGTCCAGGTCAAATCCACCGGGAATGTAGATCACGTTGCCCACGCGATGGGTTTCATAGCCTATCGTTTTGAGTATGACATTGGCGATGATGGTGGACCATTCCTGAGCGGGTTGAGAGATCTCGTCAAAGATGGTGGATGGCAGAGGCATCATAAAGCCCAGGAACAAAATAGGGAACCATACCAGGCGCACGATGTGCCATCCCAGCAACGATGCCACCACACCGTATACCAGCAGCAGGAACGACAGTGAAGAGAGAGTAGAGGATTGCGTCAAATGCCCCAGAACACGCAACGCCAGGGCGATGAGCACCACTACCAGCCCCCCTGAGCTGGGGCGAGCCTCTGCTTGACGCAGCTCTTCGCGTCGCATCCAGACCATATATAACGCCAGGAACGGCACCAGTATACCGTGTGAATAATAACCGTTCGAGCGAAACCAGTTGTACTGCCAGTAGTCAAACACCGAGTAGTAGACCACTGCGAGTGCAACAAGTACACCCGCTCCAGCCCACACCAGCGGGTTCTGAAGAAGGCGTCCCGCAGGAACACCCAGCAGTTTTCCCGTTCGCGCTTCGTTCATGGTGTCTTCACTGCTCCTTTCCGACTGCCAAACGTCCAGTGCCTGTTGGCGAAAAAGTTCCAGAAAACCACGATGCCTGTAGCCAGCATCTTTGCTCCATTGAATACCCACTTGGGATGGGGGTCGTGATGATCGAGCAGGAGCACGGCGCTGACGATAGTATAGTTCAGCGTCGCCCCCACGATATTCACCGCCACAAAACGGAAGAACTCCTCATGTACCGCACCGCGTACGCGGTCGCGGAACGTCCAGTGGCTGTTCCAGATGTAACCGTTGACCACTGCCACACAGAACCCCATCACACTCGCCAGCGCAGCGGGGCGCACGTTCAACAGGTAGTACGCCACGTTCGCCACAGCGAAATCGATAAGCGTGCTGCTCGTGCCCACGATGCAGAACTTGATGAACTGCCGGACACCTTTCCTCTGCAGTTGTCCTGATACCCAATTGTGGAGCCAGATACCGTTCATGCACATCTCCTATCGCAAGATTGCCCACACCGCCACCACTATCCACAAGAATATAGTGGCTTGAATACCTCTATCCTCGAGGAGCACCTGTTCGGGTGCGCCTCCCAGGTCCTTCCGATGCACCAGATACAGGTATCTAAAGATACCGTACATGACCAGTGGAATAGTATACTTCAGGTTTTCGTGCTGCGCCGCGGTCGTGCTCTGGATAGTGTAAAGCGCGTAGGTGATGATGGTTGCCGAGCTGACTATGGAAATGAACTGGTCCAGCAGCCCAACGCTATATTCTCCCAGAGTTACTCGATGGTTGACTGCCTCCTCGCCCAGCGTGATAATCTCCTGCCTGCGTTTGCAGAAGCCCAGGAAGAGCGCGAGCAGGGTGGTGCACGCCAGTAACCATCCCGAAATATTCACGTCGATGGCCACTGCTCCCGCCAGCGCGCGCAACACAAATCCCGCCGCAATCAAAAACACGTCCAGGATCACGATGTGCTTCGCACCGAGCGAATAAGCCAGCGAAAGCACCACATAGAGCACCGCCAGCCAGCCGAAAGCTGGGCGTATCCAGAAAGCCAGCAACAGCCCGGCCAACATCGCACCCGTCATCCACCAACCTGCAACCGTAGCGGGCAATCTACCCGAGGCGATGGGGCGCAGCCGCTTCTGTGGGTGCAGGCGGTCCTCCTCGACGTCCCGAAGGTCGTTGTAGATATACACCGCACCCGAAATCAGGCAGAAGCTGAGGAACGCCAGCAGGTTGAGCCATACTCTGGTGGTATCTCCCAGCTTCTCGGCGAAAAGCAGTCCAGCGAACAGCAATAGATTTTTGCTCCACTGGCGAGGTCGCATCGCCACAAGGCTCCATTTGAACCACTCCAGAGGATGCGACCGCTGTAGTGAAACCTCAGCCTGCTGGAACCCTTTCATCCCACTGTCCCATCCACCGCTACTTTGTTAACAGGCTCCTTTACCGGTAATCACCGCGGGAACAGTGAACAACAAAATCTTCAGGTCGGTCCAGAAACTCATGGTATCGATATAGATGTGGTCCAGCTCTATCCATTCGCGGAAGCCGATATCACTGCGCCCGCTGATTTGCCACAAGCAAGTTAAGCCCGGTGTGACGCTGAGCCTGCGCATCTCCCACTCGCCGTAATTTGCCACCTCAGAGGGCAGAGGAGGGCGCGGACCCACCAGGCTCATCTCGCCGTGCAACACATGGATGAGCTGAGGCAGTTCATCCAGGCTGTAGCGACGCAGGAACCTGCCCACTCGCGTAATGCGCGGGTCGTTGCGCATTTTGAAAACCGGACCGCCCTTCACCTCATTGTGATTCATCAGGTCTTTCTTCATCTGCTCAGCGTTTTTCACCATCGAGCGAAACTTGATGAACCAGAACGGCTTGCCTCCTCTGCCGATACGCACCTGTCGGAAGAGCACAGGTCCCGGCGAGTCCACCTTGATCGCGATGGCGATGAGAAGCATCAGCGGTGCCAGCAGCACCAGTGCCACACTCGCTACCACGATGTCCAGGGCGCGCTTGGCGAGGCGGTAGACCCTCGGCAGTTCAAGCACCGGCACGTTTATCTGCAAACGTGGCATTTCTGCCTCTCCCACGGCGGGAGGCACCACGCCCGGCAAAGGCGCTTGCGCATGTGCCATCGTCTCTCAAACTCCCTTCTCCCAAATAAACCCAAACCAGTGTGTCGAGTTCGTACGCCTCTATTCCTTTTACGCAAACCGAGGCGAACCGAGTTCACCATTCCTATCCTCGGGGTAGGGCGCGCGACGTGGGTTGCCGCAGCGCCAGCTCTCGATAGGCGCGACGGTAATAGTAGACGCCGCGGCTGTCCTCAGGGCGTACCTTGTTCAACACCGCGCCAATCAGGTTTGCTCCCACCTGCTCGAGGCGCGCATGAAATTCGGCTTCTGCACCTCGGGAGGGTTGCCCCGCTGCATGTACGATAATCACGTTCTTCACGTGTGCAGCGATCAGGGTGCTGTCGGCGAATATCGCGCCTGCTGGCGAGTCGAAAATGACGAAGTCCGCCAGACGTGTGGTACGCTCGATAAACTGCTCCATAGCCGGCGAGCGCAACAGACGCACCGGGTTATTCGCCGACGAACCTGCGGGTATCAGTACGAGCCCTTCAATCATGGTCGGCACGGCGACATCTTCGATGGACTTCTCGCCTGCCAATATGTCCGACAGTCCCAGCGAGTTATCCACGCCGAAACGGGTATGCAGGATGGGCTGACGCATATCGCCATCCACCAGCAGCACTCTGGCTCCATCCCGAGCAAGCGTGATGGCAAGGTTCGCAGCGGTGGAGCTTCGCCCTACGTTAGGCTCTGCGCTGGCAATCACCACTGCAGAACCTTGCATCTGGCGACTGGCATACCACAGGTTGGTGGAGAGTATCTGGTACGACGCACCAACCGGCGTGAAGCCATCCTGTTTGTCGAGGGCATTCGGCTTCATCAACGGTATCACCGCAAAAACAGGCAGCTGGAGCAGCCGCTCGGCTTCCTCCGGGGTGCGTACTGAGGTATCCAGCTGCCCGAGCAGCAGCGCAACACTGCTTGCCAGCAGCAACGACAACAGCAGCGCCAGCGCGACCTTCAGTCCTGTCTGCTTGGGAACGGCAAAAACCTGCGGGGGATCAAGCAGCATCAGTGTTGCTGCCTGTGCGCCTCTCTCCTTAGCGCGCGCCTCTTCCAGTTTCTGCAGGTACAGATTGTACACTTGTTCAGCGGTACGCGCTGCCAGTTCATGGCGGGCAAGACCGGCCTCTTTGCGGGGCATGTCGGCGAGGTCCGCCATCGCTCGCTGTAGAGGCTCGTAATATGCCTGAGCGCGCTTTGCAGCCGCTTCTTCGGTCACGCGCGCGGAGATATACGCCTCCAGGGCAGCATCACGAATCGGGTTGCGCGAGCGCGTCTGTGAGTTCAGAATCTGCTCGCTTTCCGTGCGCATGCGTGCCTCGATTTCCGCAATCTGCGCTTTGAGCGCAACGACGTCAGGATGGCGTTCTGCTTTGGTCTGCAGCTCCTTTTGCAGCTCTGCCTGTGCCCTTGCCAGGTCAATGCGCAACTGCTGTAGTACCGGGTTGGTCGCCATTACGCGCTGCATCTCTTCGTATTCGTTGCGCGCGTACCGGCTCCGGAGCTCTTGCTCCGCTGCGATACGCCGCGCTTTCGCCTCTTCCATCTCGACCATCGCCTGGTCGTAGTTGGCACGGTACTGCGCCGCGCGCTGCACCAGCACCTGGGTCTGGAAGGTGAGGTCGCCGCTAATGCGGTTCGCCAGCTTGTAGTCTGCCAGTGCCTTGCGTTTGGCTTCCAGGTCCGCCTTCGCAGCGGGCAGCAGTTCATTCTCGATACGCTCGCGCTCCGCGCGCACCGAACCCTGGTACAGCTCATCATAGCGCTCGGTGGCTTTGGCGACCAGAACGCTCAAACCGGTCAGCGCGCTTTGAGGGTCGGTATCGCGTAATCGCACGCGCAGGTATTCGGTGTTCGGTATCGGCTCGACGCGAAGCTTGCCGCCGAAGGTCAGAATCTGCTCGGCTGGTGTTTCCCCTTCCAGCATGCTGGGACGGATAACCTGCAGGTCGCTAATCGTCTTCCCGATAACGGTGTTGCTGGACACCAGCTGAAGCAGGTTCTGCTGACGCAGCACCGGGTCGTTAATCAGGGCGCGAACAGGGTAAATCTCGGTGCTTGTTTCACCAATCGGGCGTTGTTCGCGCAGGACGGCGACGGCTTCGTACTGCTGAGGGCTGTTGCGTGACCACACTAGCACCGCACCGGTGCACAACACCACCACCAGTGCGATGATGCGCCATCGCCGTTTCAGGATCAGATATTGACGCCAAAACTCCACCTGTGGCTCGCCTCCTTTAGTACCGATAGAATGCTCTATCACGAATGAGATTTCGTGTGAGAGCGATAGTTGCGACAATACTGTATATCTGGTTCCAGTCGGGCTTCTTGACTTCGGGCACGTACACCGTATCGCCCGGCTGCAAAGCGATATCCTGAGAGGTATCTCCTTTGTCGATGAGTCTGAGCAGGTTGACCTCAATACGCTGCGGCTTGTCCGGGGCGTTCGGATTGGGGCGGATGATGTACACCCTGCTCAGGGTGCCCTTCTCCTGCTGACCTCCTGCTCGGTTGATAGCTTCCAGCACCGTCGTGCTACTCTTCCACGGATAGAGACCCGGACGAACCACCTTGCCCAGAACATAGACGCGGTTGACTACATCTTCCGGGATGAATATCACGTCGTCGGGCTGCAGCCGATAATTCTGGCTCATGTCGCCCTTGAAGAAGAGCTTCTCCAGGTCCAGGGGAATAGTCTCTTCGGTGCCATCAGGGCGTTTGCGGCGAAGCACTGCATCCTGCAAACGTGCGCGGTCGGGGTCAAAGCTGCCAGCCATCGAGATGGCGTGCATCACCGTTTCCCCTTCCTTAAAATCGTAGGTGCCCGGGCGCTGCACCATTCCCAGCACGGCAACGCGCGGTCGGTTGATCACTTTCAGGCTGATGCTGACATGCGGGTCTCGCAGATACTGCGCTTCGATGAGCGCGGTGCGAATCTTTTCTGCCAGCTCGCCTGTTGTCATGCCGCGCACGGTAATGGTGCCCACCACAGGCAGGTTGATGGTACCATCTTGAGCCACTACCGTCTCCCTGCTCAGGGCAGGGTCCTCCACCACCGTAATCTGCAACACGTCGTCGCGCTGTATCCGATAGTCGTCGGCACACAGAGCCAACGCGCTCACGGTAAGCAGGAGCATTGCGAACCACCATGTTCTCATACTCTCATCTTTCCTCCTTTGTCGGGGTATCCGCTGTGTCTGTATCTCCCCGTTATCACTGCATGTAACGCCCTAAGGGCTGCTCACGGGCACCAGAACGCCGCTGCTTGCGACAGCAAACGGCTCGTTCAGGTACTGGTCAAAAGCACTGGTTGCTTCTACCTTGACCAGTACGCGCGCGTACGCTACAGGCACCACCACCTGCTGCACGTTGTCAATGGTTGAAGCGGAGGTGCCGATGACGTTGCCCGTGCTTTCGTCAATCAGTGTGAGCTTCAAGTTTGCCAGGCTACGCAGGTAAGTATATCCCTGTGTCGGCGAAAAACCGGCGTGACGATGCCACACCAGTGTCACCTTCCCTCCTGCGGGAAGCCTCGTTCGGAAGTAGGCAATGCTGCCCGACATGCCCGCCGGCTTCACCGAACCGGTGGCGTACTGTCGGTTGATCACATGTTGCATCGCGGAGCGCAGGTCCACGTAGCCCCAGCCCCATTCCTTATCCCAGCCAGCGGTACCCCTATCTTCCGCGCTGTTGATGAGCACTGCTTTCAGCAGTAACGGGTCGTGGATGCCCACGTCGTGCAGCAACGCCAGTGCGCCCGCCAGATGGGGCGCCGCCAAACTGGTGCCGCTCGCCGAGCTGAAGCTACTGGACGAACCAGTAGTGGTGGAGATGTTTGCTCCCGGCACTGTGACATCTGGCTTTTTGCGCCCGGCGATGGTCGGACCTTTGCTGCTGAAGCTGGCAATCACATCGTCGGCGCGGGAGAGGGTGTTTTTGTCGTCCGAGGCGGCGACGGCGATACCATTGTAGGCGGGCGCAGGTGTAAACAGGGTCCTGGTCGTCCCTCCACCATTGCCCGCTGCAATAGAAAGCGGTATTTGATACGTGTAGATAAACGCATCGAACGCCTGCGTCAAAATGTCGTCGTCGAGGCTGGTCGGACCTCCGAAGCTGAAGTTAATGCCCGCAATCCCTACGCCTTGCGGAAGGGGAGCTTCGCGCGCAGCCCAGTCCAGAGCGATCAGCGCATCCGCTGCATTCATAGACCCGCCGCCGCTGGTGGTGCGATAGCCCGCCTTGAGAATCACACCGTAGCCCGCAAAAGGTGCCACCCCTTTTCTGGTCGTGCTGTTGGCTAAAGCACATCCCGCTACCGCTGTGCCGTGCCCTTGCAGGTCACGCGCACTCATATAGTTGTCGTTATAAATGGGATTGCCGCTGGAATCGGTGTCCAGCCTGCCATAATCGTGAAATGCCTGGATACCGCTTCCCAACCCCGACACCGTGCGATTGGGGATGATCCATGTATGGGAGTTCAGGGCAGTGTGTACGTAGTTGACTCCCGTATCCATGATAGCTACCGCCCAGGTAGGGGCGGTGTACCCCTCGTCCCAGACCGCTGGTGCGAGCAGAGTGGGAGTGGAGACATCCAGCTGGGCACGCAGCACCGGGGGATTCCATACCAGAGCGACCTCCGGTATCTTCTGCAGGTCGCGTACGCGCTGTGCAGGAATACTGACGGCGAATGCGTTTAAGAAGGGAATATGCGTCAGCACCTTTCCCCCCAGCAGTGCCACCCGTGAGATCAGTCTCGCTCGTGACAGCATCAAAGGGTGCGCCGAGTCCACGTACACTGCCAGGCGATAGGTGTTCAGAGCTTCTGCACTTTGTATTTGAGCGGCGATATGTGCCCCGGCAAGCATGTCGGGGGACACTGCAGGGTTTCCCGCAAGCGCACGCCGCGCCAGGTCTATCTCTTCTAGCCGCTGGCGCAGCGCGGGCTGCCAGCGCTCTGCTGCCTCTGCCATCGGCTGTTCTTTCAGCACTATCCAGAGGATGCGGTGCCTCGGTACTGGCTGAGGCACAGGTTGTCTCCCCACACTCTGGGCGTACGCTTCCACGCTCAGCAGCCAAATCGCCAGAGAGAATATCGCTATATCGCGGCGCATCTCCCACTCTCCCTTCCGCCCGATATTCACGGGTATCTCATTTTCGCATGTTTGCGCAATTTTCGCAAGAGGTTCGAACTGGTAATGTTAGCGGTTTTCATCACATCGAAAAGCACAGGGCAATCCGAGCCTGTGGATTGCCCTGCAAACTGGTCTTCGTGCCTATACGACAGCTTCCTGGCGCATGTGTACCAGCTCCACAGCTTCTCGTGCGATGTCTTCGGCGGTTAAGCCATATTTGCGCATCAATGCATCCGGTGCACCGGACTCGGCGTAGTCGTACAGCCCGACAAAACGCATCGGCACAGGATAACGCTTTGCTACCGCCATGGCTACTTGCGAAGCCAAGCCGGTGTACAGCAAGTGCTCTTCCGCAACCACAATGGCTCCAGTTTCGCGTGCCGCCTTCTCCACCGCCTCCTCATCCAGCGGGCGCACGGTATGCATATCCAGTACTCGCGCCGAGATGCCCTGTTGCGCCAGAGTCTCCGCAGCGTCCAGGGCAGCTGCTACCATCAGACCGTTAGCGATCAGGGTCACATCGTCTCCGTCACGCAGGGTAATGGCTTTGCCTATGCGGAAGTGTGGGCACCCATTTTCGTACACGACGGGTGCTTTCGGGCGTCCCACGCGGATATAAACCGGTCCCACATGTTCTGCCGCTGCCCGCACTGCCTCCCGTGTCTCCGCGCCATCTGCGGGAACCAGCACCACAAAGCCGGGCAAGGATAACGCCAGACCAATGTCTTCGTGTCCCATCTGCGATACGCCGTCCTCGCCGATGGAGATGCCGCCGTGCGTTCCCACAATCTTCACGTTGTTCCCGCTGTAAGCCACCGCCAGGCGCATCTGGTCGAACGCCTTACACATGACGAAGCAGGCGAAGCTAGATGCGAAAGCGATTTTGCCTGATGCCGCCAGCCCTGCCGCCATGCCCACCATGTTCGCCTCAGCAATACCCACGTTGAAGAAGCGGTCGGGAAACTCCTGAGCAAAGTATTTGGTCATCGTGGACTTAGACAGGTCGCCGTCCAGCACCACGATGTTCGGATTTTCACGTCCGAGTTCTGCCAACGCCTTACCGTATGCTTCACGGGTGGCTTCACCCAGTGGTCTTGCCATTGCTTGTCCCTCCTGTTACACCCTGGTGTTCAGTCAGCGAGTTCCGCCAGCGCCTGTTCCAGTTCAGCTTGCGTGGGCGCTTTGCCGTGAAACTCGTTGTTGTTCTCCATAAACGAGACGCCTTTGCCTTTGACCGTATGGGCTATAATGATGGACGGTTGCTCGCGCGGCTCTTTTGCCCAGTGCAGGGCTTCCAGAATCTGCTTCATGTTGTGCCCGTCTATCTCGCGCACTGCCCATCCAAAGGCTTCCCATTTGGCGACGACCGGTTCGATGCTCATGATTTCTCCAATCGCGCCGTCCAGTTGATACCGATTGTAGTCCAGAATAGCCGTCAGATTGCCGACGCGGAAGTGCGAAGCGGCCATCGCCGCTTCCCAGACCTGTCCCTCTTCGGACTCGCCATCGCCGATCATCACGTACACGCGGTACGGCTTGTCGTCCAGCCGCGCTGCCAGCGCCATGCCCAGACCGATGCTCAGTCCCTGTCCCAGGCTACCGGTAGATGCCTCCACCGCCGGAATGTCCTTCACGGAAGGGTGCCCTTGCATCGGGGTGTCGATTTTGCGCAGTTGCCATAGCCAATCTTCGGGGATGAAACCGGCTTCGGCGAGCACCGCGTACAGCGCGGGAACAGCATGTCCCTTGCTGAGGATAAACCGGTCGCGCTCTACCCAGCGTGGGTTCTTCGGGTCGTAGCGCATGACGTTGCCAAAGAAAAGCGCGGTGAGAATGTCAATGGCAGAAAGGGAACCGCCAGGATGCCCACTTCCTGCGATTGCCAGCATCTTCACAATGTGGCGACGCAGCTTGCGTGCCGTTCGCTCCAGCTGTTCGACGGAAACGCTTGTTGTGACCAACGCACCAACCTCCTGCACAAAGGTTCGTAGGTTATTCTATCCCGATAAGCACGACGTTGTCAAACACGCCGTTGACAATATCCCCTCTTTGCCCGTATAATGCACAAGGGAAAGACTATCCGCAGTAATATCACTTGGTAGATGGGGAGTGCATTGACAACGACACAGCCACCTTTTCGTTGCGCGCTGTTCGATATAGACGGTACTCTGGTCGACACCGTGGAGTTAATCGTCCGCGCTTTAGACCATACTTTCCGCAAGCATTTGGGAGTGCAAATTTCGCGAGACGAGTTGCGTCGAACGATCGGGCTACCTCTGCACAAGCAAGTACGCCTGTTCGACCATCTGGTGGACTTTACGCCGGACCACCGCGCTATGGAAGCGGATGAGATCGACTATTACGAGTCGCACAAGCATCTGGAGCGTATTCTTCCCGAGGCGGTGGATGCTTTGAAAGAGGCGAAGCGAGCAGGTTTGCGTACGGCGCTGGTCACCTCCAAGAACAGGCTGGAACTGGAGATGTTTCTTCCGCGTCTGGGTGTCAACGGATGGGTAGACGCGGTGGTGAGTTCCTCTGACGTGACTCGTCCGAAACCCGCGCCCGACTCGGTGCTGCTGGCACTGCAAAGGTTAGAGGCGCGTCCGCAGGAATCTGTGTTTGTCGGCGACACGGTGTACGATATCCAGTGTGCTCGTGAAGCTGGCGTGCGGGTGATAGCCGTCGGCTGGGGCGCGCATCCCGTGGAAGTTCTGCGTGCGGAATCGCCCGACTGGCTCTTGGAGGAGCCTGCCCAGCTTCGAGAGTTTTTCCGGTCGCTGGCGCGGCGTGCAGACGAAGAGATGGCGCGTGTCGGCATCCCCACGGCAAGCAGTTAGCCGTGAGATAAAGGAGGCTGTTCAAGAAGATGCCATCACGTCGACGTCGCTCCGCGCCGGAGAGCGGGGAGCCGCTTGTTGCATCACCTGAAACAGCAGAGGCTGCCAGTCCGTCGCAGGAGGGTGAGGTTGGTTCTCAGCAAGAAGGAACGCCGCACGAACCTGCTCCTGCGCCGAAACGACGCACACGTCGTCGGTCCACAAAAACCGCCAAAACGGAAGCGCAATCCGCCGCCATTTCTGAGGAGGGCACGGAGAGCGCGGAATCTGTTCCTGCTGTCGAAATCGCAGAGGTCGTACCGGCGGTCGAACAGTCCACCGAAAGCGTGAGCGAAGCGCAGGAGGCTGTCTCGGCTGTGAGCGAGACGACCCCTGCCACTCGCAAGCGGCGCAGGTCTACACGCCAGCGAGCCAAAAGCCGGGTGACGGCTGAAGAAGCGCCAGCAGAGATTTCCCCACAGATTGTTGAGGAGACGCCAGAGGAAACAGTACCCGCTCCCGAAGAGGCGCCCGCCTTCACCGCGCAGGAGTTTGTGGAAGAGACACCTGCTGAAGAACCGCCTGTGCCGGTATCACTCGTGGAGCAGGGGGAGCCCTCTCTGGAAGCAGCTCTGCCGACCGAAGAGGTTGCCGAGCCGGAAAGTATACCAGAAGCACCGACGGAGGTGGCAGCTCCTCCTGCTCGACGTAGAAGACGCTCACGACGCACGACAAAGGCAGAGGCAGAGGAGTTGCCATCGGCGGAGGCTGTCGCCGAGGAGAAGGCAACGGAGCTGCGCAGACGCAAACGCGAGGGCGTGCGCCTGGGGATACGGCAGGGGCATCCGGAGATTATTATCGACGGTGAGCCTGTCGTACCTCTCTTCTTTTTCGGCAATATCGATTCGGCAGCGTCAGAGCGCAGGGTGTGTGAGCAGATTCGGCAAGCGGCGTCGGCTGGGGTGCACCTGCACGCGCTGTTGCTGGACCTGCCTGTGTCGGTCCCGATGGTTTCCTATAGCGTGAACGAGGCGCTGCGCCTTCTGCACCTGGTACGCCAGCACGACCCGCAGGGTTACGTGATGTTTCGGGTCGTATTCTCCCCGCCGCCGGATTGGCAAAAGCTGTATCCTGAGGCGATGACCACCTACGCCGATGGTTCTACCGGTGAACCTTCGTTTGCCTCCGAGCGATACTGGCAGGAGGCAGAAGCTGCTTTAACCCTGCTGGTGCGTCAGCTGGAAGTGACCGAGGAGTCGCGCTACATTCTCGGTTATCATCTGGACTGCAGGGAGTGGTTCTACGAGTATCAGCGAGGCTACGATTACAGCCCGGCGGCGCAGGAGGCTTTCCGGCAATGGCTGCGTGGGCGATACAAAAACGACGTGGTGCGACTGCGCGCAGCATGGCATGATGGTTCAGTAACCTTTACCAGTGCCAGCATACCCACTTACCGGGGAGATACTGTTCCTGCGACAGTGCTTTACGAGAGCCGTAAAGGACAGAGGTATGTGGACTACCTGTGCTTTGCTTCTGAAATCATTGCGCGTCGTATTGTGACCCTCTCGCGAACCGTGAAGAAGAACTGCGAGGATCGTCGTCTGGTTGCGGTATCGTACGGCTACGTTCTGGATTTTCCAGTACCTCACAGTGGGCATCTGGCACTTTCGGAGGTGCTGTCGGCGCAGAGTATTGACCTGATATGCGCGCCGGTATCATACCGCGACCGATGCTCCGCTCAGCCGGGCAGCGTGCCGGTTCCGGTTGCGTCGGTGCGTCTGCACGGCAAACTATTCGTGCTGGAAGACGATACCAAACCTCACACCGCGCAGAACAACACGCCGGATGACTATAACCCTCGCTGTTCCGATGCCGAGTCCACCCGGCAGGTGCGCCTGCGCAATGCAACCACCGCTTTGCTACATCACGCTGGCGTCTCGTGGATGGACCTGTGGGGCGAGGGCTGGGTCAGCGACAGCGAGGTCTGGCGGCAAGCGGAGAACCTGTCCACCCTGTATCTGGCTCACATTCGACAAAGGCTTCCCGAAACACCCGAGGTCGCTGTCATCGTCGACGAGCGAAGCCTCACCCGCATCCAGTCACCCAAAGCGCTGCTGGAGCCTCTTGTTATCGGGCAACAGGAGGTGCTGGCGCGTGCAGGCATCCACTACGGCATCTATCTGCAGAGCGACCTCGTGCGCAAGGCGTTCCCCGACGCCAAAATGTACCTTTTCCTCAACCCGATAGAGATAGACTCCGAAGTACGCGAGGTGATTCGGGAGAGGCTCCAGCGTGACGGCAAAACGCTGGTATGGCTCTATGCGGTAGCGCTGTTCGATGAAAACGGCTACACGCCCGACGGACCGCGTGACGTCGCCGGGATAGCAATCAAAGCGCAACCGTGGAACAGTGAAACGGGTTCGATCATCAGCAACGACCGTCACCCCATTTCAGAGCGGCTGCGCAACAAGCAGATAGGCACTCGGGAACGGGTGAACCCCTCTTTCTACGTGCTGGACGAGAAGGTTGTGGTGTTGGGAGAGTACATTCAGACGGGCTTGCCTTCCATCGCGGTCAAGGACATGGGAACGTGGCGTTCCGTGTTTATTGGCGAACGCCAGCTGAACGTCGATCTGCTGCGAGGCTTGTGCCGATTTGCAGGCGTACACGTGTGGTCGCAGAGCAGCGATGTGGTTCGTGTCGCTCCGCCGTTCCTTGCGGTGCACTCGGTGGGCGATGGCGTGGTATACCTGCAGTTCCCACAAAAGCAGATGGTGTATGACCTCGTACAGGGACGTCTGCTTGCAGACGATGCGGGAAACCTGCGTCTCAACATGCGCATGGGGCAAAGCGCCCTCTATGCCGTCGGCTCCTACGAACAGCTCGTTACACTGGGTATACCTGTTCCTGAGCGGAGCGGGGAAGCGGTGCAGGAAACGACATCAGGTGCGACCGGCAAGAAACGGCGCAGGCGTGGGGGAAAGAAACACCGGAAGCGCAAAGAATAAGACAGACGCGGGGCGTTCCGTCGCGTGATCTCGCAGGGTACTCGCATGAAAAACACTCTCTATCACCTTCGCGCTGCATGGTGGCTACCGCCCGGTGCGCCCGTTCTGCTGGATGAGGCGGGTGCACTGGATGCTTTTTCGCGCGGCGAGGGGATGCTGTGGGTAGATGTGGAAGCGTGCCAACCGAAAGCCGTGTTCCCTCTGTTGACGGAACGTTTTCGATTCCATCCACTGGCTGTGGAAGATGCGCTCAGTCCTTACGAACGCCCCGCTTTGCAGCGCTACGATGGGGTGCTCTTTCTGGCGGCTCATGCGGTGCTGCAGCAGGACGGTGAGGAGGTGTACCGCGAAATCGGTTTTTTCCTAGGAGGTCACTTTCTGGTGACCGTTCATACTGAACCCGTGCCGCTGATCGACCACTGGCTCGAACGCTGGACCGTTCAGCCGGAACGGGTAGGGAAGACCCCCGCGCATCTGTTGCATCTGCTTTTGGATGCGGTGGTGGATGAGTATTTCCCCATTGGAGATACACTGGAGGAGAAAGCGGACGACCTGGAGGATGCCATCTTCACCGGCAGCAGCGCGGTGCAGGTGGCAGACATCTTGCAGGTGAAGCGCAGGCTGCTGGAGCTGCGCCAGCATATCACCCCTTTGCGGGACATCCTGAACGCCTTGCTGCGCCGAGATGTGGAGCTTATTCCCGACGAAGTGGTGCCCTACTTGCAGGACGTGTACGACCACACGCTGCGCATCGCCGAGCTCGCCGACCTCAACCGCGATATTCTGGCAGGCGTGCTGGATGCCCACCTGTCCGTTGTATCCAACCGTCTCAATGAGGTGATGCGCATCCTCACGGTTATCTCGACGATCCTCATGTCTGCCGCGCTGATTGCAGGAATCTACGGTATGAACTTCGCGCACATGCCCGAACTGCAGTGGAAAGCGGGTTATCCGTTCGCGGGGGCAATGATGGTGCTGGTAGGAGTGATCGAGTGGTATATCTTCAAGCGCAAGGGGTGGATATAGTATGACACGCTACGTGGCATCCCGTTTGCTGCAGGCGATACCCACCTTGTTGCTCATCTCCTTCCTCACCTTCCTCATGGGCTTGCTGGCGCCGGGCGACCCCATCCGCATGATTTTGGGCGAACATTCTGACCCGCAAGCGGTGGCGCAAGTGCGTCGCGAACTGGGATTGGATCAGCCCTGGTACGTGCAGTATGGACGTTTCGTGTGGAACGCGCTGAAGGGCGACTTCGGGATCTCCCTGTATAACCGGCGTCCAGTGGGGGACATCCTTCAGGAATCTTTTCCGGCAACCGCCACGCTGGCGGTGCTGGCGATTCTGCTGGCAATAGCGGTTGGCATCCCGGCGGGCATCGTGGCGGCGGTATGGCATAATCGGCTACCCGACAGGCTCAGCATGGTGGGTGTGGTGCTGGGGATCTCCGTGCCCAACTTCGTGCTGGCGACGTTGCTCATCTTGCTGGTGTCGGTGCGGCTGGGATGGTTGCCTGTGGCAGGCTGGGGCGCGCCGGAGTATCTGGTGTTGCCCGTGCTGGTGCTGGCGGCGCGTCCATCGGCAAGTATCGCGCGGTTCACCCGCACCTCGATGCTGGAAGTGCTCCAACAAGACTACATCCGCACCGCCCGCGCGAAGGGCGTGCCCGAACGTGCGGTCATCCTGAAGCACGCCCTGCCCAACGCGCTGCTGCCGGTGGTTACCGTTATCGGCAACGCCTTCGGCTATCTGCTCACGGGTTCGTTCATTGTGGAGACGGTGTTTGCGGTGCCCGGGGTGGGCTATAAATCGATAGAAGCCATCCTGCGCCGTGACTATCCCGTCATTCAGGCGACCACCCTTCTGTTCGCGTTCCTGTTTATCATGGTCAATCTGGTGGTGGATATTTTGTACACGAGGTTAGACCCCAGAGTGCGATTTCGTGGGTAAAAGGAGGAACATTCCATGCAAGTCGCAACTGTTACCGGCAAAAGACAGGCACAGCTGGTGGAACGTGAAACGCCCCATGCGTGGGGCGATGTGGCGGTGGTGAAAATCCACGTGACGCCGATGTGCACCGAGTACAAACTGTACCGCGATGGGCATGTGACCGATGTGCTGGGGCACGAGGCGGCGGGGGAAGTGGTGGAGGTCGCCCAACCGGGCAGGGTGAAGGTCGGCGATCGAGTGGTGGTGATGCCTCAGTACCCGTGTGGAATTTGCAGATACTGCCTCGCGGGGGACTACGTGTATTGCCTCAACAATCTGGACATCCTTCGCCTCACCGGCAACAGCGCAGGCACGGCAACCTACGCGCAGTACATCCTCAAGCAGGACTGGCTGCTGATTCCCATACCCGACGACATTTCCTCTGAGCATGCGAGCATGGCGTGTTGCGGTCTGGGACCCACCTTTGGCGCGATGCAGCGTCTGGAGGTAGACGCCTACGACACTGTGCTGATTACCGGCATGGGTCCGGTGGGGCTGGGCGGGGTGGTGAATGCGGTGTACCGGGGGGCGAAGGTGATTGCGGTAGAACCCCATCCCTACCGCAGGAACCTCGCGCTGGAGCTGGGAGCCATCGCGGCAATAGACCCCAACGACCCCACCGCCATGCAGCAAATTCTGAGCCTCACGGGAGGCACAGGCGTGGATAAGGCGGTGGAATGTGCAGGCACTCCAGAAGCACAGCGGTTCATGATCAACGCCGTCCGCCGGCGTGGGCGTGTGGCGTTCGTAGCAGAGGCAGGCGAGTTCACCGTACACGTGAGCAACGACCTGCTGCGCAAAGGACTGGAGGTGCATGGAATCTGGCACTGGAATCTGGCGGATGCACCACGCATGATGCAGACCATCCGCGCGATGGGGCACCTGCTGGACAAGATGATCACCCATCGTTTCCCGTTGAGTCGGGTGCAGGATGCCTGGGAACTGCAGCTAACGGGAAACTGCGGAAAAGTACTGCTTTACCCGTGGGGTGATTCTGCCTGATGTGGCATACCTGGAAGGAGCATCCACTGGCGCTGGCGTCGCTGGTTTATCTGTGTCTGGTGGCGACGGTAGCCCTGTTTGCTCCTGTCATCGCTCCCTATCGCTACGATGCACAGGATGCCTCCGCAGTGCTACAGCCACCATCCGCCAAACACCTGCTGGGCACCGATGAGCTGGGACGGGATGTGTTCAGCAGGCTGGTGTACGGAGCCAGGGTATCGCTGACAGTGGTACTGCAGGTGGAGCTGCTGGAGGTGCTGATTGGCGTGACGCTGGGCTTGCTGGCAGGATATTTTCGGGGCAGGTGGGACGCGCTCATCATGCGATGGACCGATATGATGTTCGCTTTCCCCGACATCCTGCTGGCGATACTGATTGTGGCGATACTGGGACCGGGTTTGCATAACGTGTTTATCGCCCTCGCGCTCACAGGGTGGCCCAGCATGGCGCGGGTAGTGCGTTCGCAGGCTCTGGCGCTGCGCGAGCGGGAGTTTGTGGAAGCGGCGCGGGCGATAGGTCTCAGCCATGCGCGCATCCTGCTGCGCCATATACTGCCTAACCTGTTGCCTACCATTGTGGTAGCGGCCACTGTGGACGCGGCAGGCATCGTGCTGGCAGAGAGTGCGCTCAGCTTCTTGGGGCTGGGAGCGCAACCACCCCTGCCCTCGTGGGGACGCATGATCGACGACGCCCGTCAGCTGATGCGCAGTCATCCCATGTTGCTGGTCTATCCGGCGGTGATGCTCTCGCTAACGGTGATGGCGCTCAACTTCCTGGGCGACGGCTTGCGCGATATGTGGGATCCTAGGAGACGCAGGGTATAATGGATACCTGCCATTCACCTAGCAAAAGTACCAGTTTTATACCTGTCTTGTAAGCACGGTTTCGTTTACCGTATAGACAGAATGGTCTGCCTGGCTTAGCATGATGCTGTCACGATATCTCATCTTACCGAAAGGAGGTACATCTACAGCATGAAACGTTTGTTGCTTGCAGCAGTTTTTGTCGTCAGTGTTTGTCTCGCTCAGGCGGCACATGCCTACACCTTTGAAGGCAGCGACTGGCTTTTTAGCTTGCATGGCACACTCACCACGCCTCTTGGCAGCGACCCGGTGAATGTAGACAATCAGCCACTTACCATCACCCAGAGCAGTGCCACCGATATCGTGATGCCCTTGACGATTTCTGGTTTCCCCATCACCGTGCCGGGTGTGGTATCGGGCACACACCTTACTGCTCACGTTGTGGACCCCACTCATTACGACGCGGGCAGCAATATCTGGGTGCGTGACCTGACTGTCCATCTGGAAGGTGAGGTAACCGGCATCAATCCGCTGGTAGTCGGTGCGTATGGTGCACGTGCGTATGAGGTGATTGGCAACCCCTCTCCCACCTCGTATATTACAGCGAAGCTCTACCTGAACGACGCGGTGTACATCGGCGACGCTGTGATCAGCATCAACGACTGGCAGATGCTCCGCCCTGTGCCCGAACCGAGCGGCTTGCTGGTACTGGGTGGGGGACTGGCGTCCCTGATGTGGAAACTCCGCCGACGTGCGTAACACCTGTCGCACCGGGGGTGTTCCTGCTGGCACACGTCCGGCAGGAGCACCCTTTTCCGTTTTCCCCTCTGTTCGCCTTGACTCTGACCCCTTCTTCTCGCTATGATGTGCTGGACACAGGCAGATAAGAAGGGAATCACCATGTCTACCACATTGACCGCTATCAGCCAGCATCTGTTCGTCTATCGAGGCGAGGTGAACGTTGGCGTTGTCTACCGGGGCGAGGAGGCGTTACTTATCGATGTCGGCGACGGCTCCGTGGTGGATGCGCTGGAGGGTTGTGGCATTCGCTGGGTGGACGGCGTGCTGTTCACCCACCATCACCGCGATCAGGCATTAGGAGCACCTCGTGTGCTGGCTGGGGGAGGCTGGACGGGTGCACCAGAGGCGGAACGCACGCTGTTCGAGGAGGCGGACACCTACTGGAGCGACCCCAGAAACCGCTGGCATGTGTATCACTTCCGTCCTCACCATGTGCTCACCGAGCCTGTGCCGATACACCGTACTTTTGTCGACGGCGATACGCTCCACTGGTCGCCAGCCCGCATCACTGCCCTGCACACTCCCGGACACACCGACGGTAGCATGACCTATCTGGTGGACGTAGACGGACAGCGCATCGCCTTCTGTGGTGACCTGATATACGATGAAGGGCAGATTCTGGATTTGTACAGCCTGCAAAAAGGCTTCGGGGGACTGACCGATTATCACGGCTTCATGAGCGCGTGGCGCGAGGTGGTTGCCAGCCTGCGACGCATCGAATCGACCGGAGCGACTGTGCTCGTCCCCTCGCACGGCAACATCATCCGCGACCCCCAAAGGGCGATAGATCTGCTGGAAGCCCGCTTGCACCAGCTGTATGAGAACTACCTCTCCACCTCCGCGCTGTGGTACTACTTCCCCGAACTGCTGCGCGAGCAATCACCTACTGCCAACCCGGTTGCAGTCGCTCCCTCTCTACCCACTCCGCCCTTTCTGCGGCACGTCGGAACCAGCTGGATGATGCAGAGCCAGAGCGGTCATCTGCTGGTGATGGATTGCGGCAGCGAGGAGGTAATACATCATGTTGAGCAGTGGATGGCTTCCGGCGAGGGGAAGGCGGTAGATGCCCTCTGGATTACCCACTACCACGACGACCACGTGGATGCTATTCTGCCGTTTCGCCAGCGGTTCCATTGCCCGGTCATCGCGGAAGAATCGGTGGCACAGGTCATCTCCCAGCCCAGTGCGTGGCGACTACCCTGTCTTTCCCCATGGGCGATACCGGTAGACCGCGTGGTGCAGCACGGTGAGACGTGGCAGTGGCAGGAGTTCACGCTTACCGCTTACCATTTCCCGGGGCAGAGCCTGTACCATAGCGGTTTGCTGGTGGAGGGGCGTGGGCTGCGCCTCTTTTTCTGCGGCGATTCGTTCACCCCAACCGGTCTGGACGACTATTGCGCCTTCAACCGCAACCTGCTGGGTGAAGGGGTGGGCTACGACTTCTGTTTGCAGCTGCTGCTGGAGCTGCAGCCCGACATGCTCTTCAACTGCCACGTGGACGCACCTTTCACCCCCACCCCTCAACACCTGCAACGGTGGCGAGAGCAGCTGCAGGAACGTATCGCTCTGCTGAAGCCGCTGTTGCCCTACGATGACCCGAACAGGGGACTATCTCCCCCACTCGGCGAGACGTCGTTGCCTCCGTTTCTGGTATACTAACACCAGAGTTCGTACAGCTAAACATCTAACCACAGGAGGTTTTGAAGTCAGCATGACGGCAAAAAGGCTCATTGGGCTTACGCTCACCACAGCGGCAACAGTGTGCGCTATCTGGGTAGCAGGATGTCAGCCGCAGCAGAGGACGGAACAGAAAGAGCAACCAGCACCAGCCGCCGCTGCCTCCTCGGAGGATGTGATACAACGCGGGAAGTATCTGGTCACCGTTGCTGGCTGTGGAGAGTGCCATACCCCCCATAAGATGGGACCGAAAGGACCGGAACCCGATGAGACACGTCTCCTCTCCGGGCATCCGCAAGATGAGAAGGTGACGCCGCCAGCTGGCACGCCCCAGAACTGGACGATCCTGGCGTGGCGCACCAACACCGCCTTCTTTGGTCCGTGGGGCGTCGCTTTTGCAGCCAACCTCACCCCCGATGAGGAAACCGGCATTGGCATCTGGGACGAACAGATGTTCATCAACGCCATCCGCACAGGCAAGCACTGGGGCGCCGGGCGCGACATCGCTCGCATCATGCCCTGGCACAACTACGCCCAGATGACTGACGACGACCTGAAGGCGATTCTGGCGTACCTCAAGTCGCTTCCGCCTATCAAAAACGAAGTTCCTGAACTGATACCGCCTGCCGATGCAAAAGCACAGTAACCGCTCAGGCTGTGAGCCGAACATCACGTCCCCCAACGGCTTGGCGGGAGCCTCGCTCTCCAGGGGGATGGTGCGATGAACAGTTCTGGAGGGCGAACCTCCGGGTGAGCCGAAACATGTAGCCCCACCCGACCTCCCCGCACGCGGGAAGAGAAAGTGTCCCCCTGCCTGCGGGGGGACTACAGGGGGGCTGACAGCTCGGCAGGAGCCTCGCCCTCCAGAGGTATGTTTTCAGATACCCTCGCAGCAGCTTGACTCCACCGTACCCAGCCTATACAATAGAGCCATGCACAGCGTACACATTATCCCGTTGGAAGGTGATCTGCTAGACGATGTGGTGCAGTTGCTACAGCAAACGCTGCACGCCGACCCCATTTCGCGTAGCCTTTTCGTGCGCAAAGTACTCATTGACCCCAACTTCGAGCCAGAAGGTGCGCCGATTGCGCTGGCGGATGGACAGGTGGTCGGTTTCGGGTTGAGTATCGCCCGCCGTCTGCCTCTGGAGGACGCCCCTCCAGACTGGGACAGAGGCTACATCACCTTGCTGGCGGTGCATCCTCGGTATCAACGGCAGGGCATCGGTTCACAACTGCTACAGAGGATGGAAGATTACCTGCGCTCACGTGAGAGGAAACAGGTGCTCGTCTCTCCCTATGCACCCAACTACTTCACGCCCGGCGTGGATGTGAACGCCTACGCAGGCGGACTGCGGTTTTTCCTCAAGCATGGTTACCAGGAGGTGTATCGCCCTATCTCGATGGACTGCAACCTGCTGAACCTGCGTGTGCCGGAGTGGGTGCAACAACGCGAAGAGGCTCTGGCGCAGGAGGGGCTGGCGGTGGAACACTACCGCCCGCAGCTGATAACTGCGCTCTTCCGTTTCCTGAGGACGGAGTTCCCCGGCGACTGGCAGCGATTCGCGCGCGACGCCATTGCCCGCATCGAACAGGGAGACACTCCCACCAGACTGTGGATTGCCCACGAGAGAGGCGAGGTGTTGGGCTACAGTCACTTCGAGGGCGAACGGTTCGGACCCATCGGTGTTGCGCAATCGCAACGCGGAAGGGGCATCGGGCAGGTGCTGATATACAAAACCCTGCAAGCCATGCGCCTGCAGGGACTGCATAACGCCTTCTTCCTCTGGTCGGACGACCGCACAGCGGAGAGGCTATATAACGCCGCTGGTTTTGTGGAAACGAGACGCTTTGCACTGCTGCGAAAGGAGCTGTGAGATGGCTGAGAGTGTAGACATTCTGGCAATCGGGGCGCACATCGGTGACGTGGAAATCGCCTGCGGGATGGCTCTGGCGGCGCATGTGCGCCAGGGCAAGAAGGTAGCCATACTGCATCTGACACCCGGCGAGAAGGGACACCCGACCCTGCTGCCTGAAGAGTATGCGAAGCAGAAAATCGCCGAAGCGCGTGAGGCGGCGGCGGTGTATGGGGCACAGGTCTACTTCCTGGACTACCGCGACGGCGAGTTGCCCGTCAACGACGAGGTGCAGTTCCAGATTTGCGACGTGATTCGCGCCTGTCGCCCGCAAGCCATCCTCACGCACTGGCAGGGCAGTATCCATAAAGACCACACCGCCTGCGCCCTCAACATCCCTCACGCCATTTTCTACGCGGCGATTAAGGGCTTCGTGCGCAAAGACCCGCCGCACTGGGTGCCGCGTCTCTACTTTGCCGAAAACTGGGAAGACCAGGACGGCTTCCTGCCCGAAATCTTTCTGGAGGTCACCGAAGAGGATATGGCATTGTGGCAGACGGCGGCGGAGAAGCTGGAGCTGTTTCGGGGCGGGGTGTCGCGCTTCCCCTACGTGGAATACTACAAGGCGCTGGCGCGGGTGCGTGGCGCGGAAATCGGCTGCCAGTATGCGGTGGCGTTTGCTGTGCCGCCCAGCGCACACCGTCGGCGTGTGACCAGTCTGCTGGGGTAAAATAGGCTGGAGGTGAACAGAATGGTAGTGGCTCTCGAGAAACTGCAGCGTTTGCAGGAGTGCATGGAGGTGCTGGCGGATACCGCGCCGATCACCTTTGAGCAGTATCTGGACATCTTCGGCAAGGATGACGACTATGAACTCATTGACGGAGTGGCAGTAGAGAGAATGGCAGTGCAGTTGGACCATGAGAGGCTCTTCGCGTGGTTACTCACCCTGCTCACGATACACACAGAACAGCACCATCTGGGCATTGTGCTTGGTTCGCGCTCGGCGGTGCGCATCAGTGAATTTCGTGGTCGCTTGCCTGACCTACTGTTCGTTAGCGCAGAACGGGTGCATATCGTGCAGCAGGAAGCGATTGAGGGCGCGCCCGACATGGTGATAGAGATTATCTCCCCCAGCGACCGCCGCTCGGATATCATCCAGCGCGAGGCGGACTACCGCACGATAGGCGTACAGGAGATATGGCTGGTGGATCGTCCTCGCGGGCGCGTGCGTGTGCTACGCAAAAGTGACGACCGCTACGAGGAGCTGGAGTTCCGCGAGGGAGCGATAGAGTGTGCGGTGATACCTCACATCCATCTGCGTGCAGAGTGGCTGCTCGGTGACGAAAGACCGCCTGTGCATGAGGTGCTGGAGGGGTTGCAGGCATGACTATCCATCTTGCCCACAGCCCCGATGCGGACGACGCTTTCATGTTCTACGCGCTCGCTAAAGAGCTGATAGACACCGAAGGACTGCGCTTCGAGCATGTGCTGCGCGACATCCAGACGCTCAACGAATGGGCGCGCGAAGGCAGGATGGAGGTGACTGCCATCTCCGTGCACGCCTACGCCTATGTGCGCGATAAATACGCCATCCTCACCTCCGGCGCCAGTATGGGCGACGGCTATGGACCGCTCATCGTCAGCGCAGAGCCAATGTCGCTCGATCACCTGCGCCACGTGACCATCGCGGTGCCCGGTTTGCTCACCAGCGCGTATCTTGCGCTGAAGCTGTTCCAGCCAGAAGCGCGCACGATAGCGATGCCCTTCGACCAGATTCTGCCTGCGGTGCAACACAAGCAGGTGCTAGCGGGTCTATTGATTCATGAAGGACAGCTCACACACCGCGAGGCAGGGGTGCATAGCGTCGCAGACCTGGGCGCGTGGTGGAAACAGCAGACAGGGTTGCCGTTGCCGCTGGGGGTGAATGCGGTGCGGCGGGACCTGCCTGCGGACACTCAGAAAGCCATTGCCCGCATTCTACGACAGAGCATTGAGTACTCGCTGCAACACCGGCAGGATGCCCTGCAGTACGCGCTGGATTTCGGGCGCGGTATCGGGCAGGATGTCGCCGACCGCTTTGTGGGCATGTACGTGAACGAGTGGACGGTGGACATGGGTGAGGCGGGCAAAGAGGCGATACGGCTGTTCCTCCAGAGGGGGGCAGAGGCAGGGGTCATCCCTCCCGTGGGGGAGGTTGAGTTTATAGAGTAAAGCGCGTTTCGTCTTCTCAATGCAAGGAGGCGATTACTATGCTTGCTCGAACAATGAGGGCAATGGTGGCTCTCATGGCGGTAACCATGCTGTCGGGATGTGGCATTCACGTAGAGTTCTCCCCCGACGGCAAGACGCTGCTGGTCAGCGGAGGCGAGAAAGGGCTTGTGCTGGTGAACGCAGACGGTTCCGGCAGCCAGCTTCTGCCAAACACGAAGGGTGCGGCGTATGCCCTCTGGAGTCCGGATGGGCGTTATATCCTGTACGAACGCACCGACTGGATGAGCAACTGCTCGGCAGTGTTCCTCTACGACCTGCACACCAAATCCGCCCGCGCTTTGCCTGGGCATCTCTCCATACCATACACCTTCAGCGATGACGGCAGGCAGGTGGTGGCATGGGATAAGGAGAAAGCGTGCCTGGTGTGGTTCGATGTGCCCGCTGGTGACAGATTGCTCGAAGTAGCCTGTCCAGTGACCCCACAAAACACCCGACTACACTGGTTGCCTGACCGATACGGGGTTGCCTTCATGGCACAGGAAGAAAAAAGAGGTATAGATGTGTATACGGTAGAGGCAGGCAAGGTGTACCGCATCAGCACCACCGGTGATGTGATAGGCTTGGGGCTATCACCGGACGGCAAGCGGCTACTCTGGGCACGGCAGACAGGATACGACACGAACGCTACCGTGACCACCTTTGCCTACGACCTGGACACCCGAAGCGTGCAAAAGCTTCCCTTGCAGGTGTCGGTGCGCGACTTAGCGCGTGCGACCTTGCCTCGCGGTGCGAAAACCTTTGTCAGGGTGCAGTTCTCACCGGACGGTAAGGCGGTCGTCCTGATGGTTGCAGCAAGCTATGAAGAGAAGGAACTGCCTCTCTACCAGAAGGTTTTCGTGTTGCCCATGTCCGGCGGGCGGTCGGTAAGGGTGCTCAGCGTTCAGAGCGATGAGATCCTGGTAGATGTAGCCTGGTCGCCCAACTCGGAGCGGATGACCTTCCTAACACTCCGGGAACTAAAGAACCAGCAGGTAGAACAAACCCGATTGCGTCTTCGGGTCGCACGCCCGGACGGCTCCCGGAGGTGGATGGTTGACCTGTAGCCCTTTGGGCAGAGGCTCACTCCCCTTCGTGAGCCTCTGCTCGCTCATAGAAGGTTACGCCGACGCGCTGGATGTGCTCCGGCACCTCGGGATTGCGGATGTGGCTCAGGATAGCCAGGGATACCACGCTGGAACGCCAAACGGAAGGCATTGCGGCTGCCGTGAATAGTCTGTTTCGCCTTGCGACCCCAGATAGTCTTTGAGCACGTTCCACGCCAGATCATTAGGTGTATTCAAATGCCTTAATGAGTCCCTGCTTCTCGAACTCATTACGCTCGCCTTTCTCGACAAACCTGTCGAGCTGCGCGAGAGCTTTGGAGAAGTGATGGAGCCGCTGTATCCAGCGAATATCCTGTCCGCCCACGGCATATCCTCCCGCTTTCAGTATACACGAGCCTACCCTTGCGGTCCAACGCGACAGATTATTTAGCGAGAATAAGATTCATTATCAATTTTTAAATATCATAAAAATTTTTATTCAGAGTATTGAAATATTATTTTATCTTTTTGTATAATCCCACTGTAAATCATCCCTAAAAGGAGGTTCACGATGCAAACCACACGCGATGCAAACAGGCTCGCGTTTACGCTTATCGAGCTACTCGTCGTGATCGCGATTATCGCAATACTGGCGGCGATACTGTTTCCTGTCTTCGCGCAGGCGCGCGAGAAGGCACGGCAAACAACTTGTCTGAGCAACCTCAAGCAGGTAGGTCTGGCGACGGCAATGTACGTGCAAGACTACGAGGGGTTCCCCCTGTACGCCAAAGTGGAAGGGGGTGTCGAGTACCGGTGGTTTGACCAGGTTGTGCCTTACGTTCGCAACCAGCAACTCCACTCTTGCCCATCGGTACCGCACCTCAAGTTCGGGCGAAACACTGCCTACGGATACAACTATCAGTATTTGGGAAACTCACGAAGCAACTGTTCCAACGTACCGGTCAGTGATGCGGAGATACTCACCCCTGCTCACACCATTCTTGTCGGTGACAGCCAGGGCTCTGGTACACGCATCTGCGACAACGATGAGCCCACAGACCCGGACTATCGCAATCTGGACTGTTTGGGCAATCACGGCTATACCATCGATCCGCCGCTGCTCCCTCCATGCCGGAGCGGAGGTGGTCCGAATCGATATGGCACAGGGGGAACGCCGGGCGTGCGCACACCTCTACACCCACGCCACAGTGGAGGGGCAAATATCGCCTTTGTAGACGGTCACGCCAAGTGGATGAAAACCGCCGAGCTGGATGAGGATAACCGCTGGTGGAACGGGCGTTACCCAGACCCTGAGCCCTAGGAGGAGAGCCGGTGCGCCCCCCCGCACCGGTGCCGCTTTTCGCTCTCTTGCCGATTCTTTCACCGAGACCGCTGGGGTGTACGGCGCTGGAAGAGAACCCCTGCAGATCTCACTGTGGCTGCGGAGATTCTATCCGTGTGACGGTGGTTTCCACCGTCTCAACACTTTCAGGGCGTTTCTGTGCGTGATTTTCTCGTACACCTCTTGCGAGACCTCTCCAGCAGCGAGGCGCTCCTTCAGGTAGTTCAAGTGGGGCATTCGCCCCTCTTCGTCTGCGAAACACACGTCCGTGCCGAACATCAGCTTATCCTGAAACTCGTTCAGGAAGCGTATGCCGTATTCGGGGTCTCGGGTGAGTGCGTTGTAGCCGCTGTGTGCCGAGATGTCAGCATACATGTTGGGAAAGTCGCGCAGCAGCTTCTGCACCATGCCCTCGCCCCGGATGGGTCCTTTGGGGTAGCCCAGCAGGTCTTCAGGCGTCGCGTCCGCGCTGATTTGCGCCCAGAAGCCGGGTCCGTGCCCGATAATGACCGTATTCGGAGCCTGTTGCAGCAGGTTCAGCAGGTGCGGGGAGCCCGGTTCGTCTATCAGCCCGTACTGTCCCTCGCCGACGCCGGTAGCGTGGATGGTCACGGGGAACTGCCACTCGCCACACTGGCGGAACAGGTTCACCACGCGAGGGTCGTCATAAGGCAAGTTCGCACTGATTTCGCCGATGCCTACACAGCCCAACTCCACAAACCGCTCGAACAGCCAGGAGAAGTCGGTCTTAGCGCTATTGCCACCCCAGCGAGGGTCGGCGTTGCCGAAGAGGATGATGCGGTCGGGATAGCGCTGCCCTTCACGGATTTGGGATACAATGTCCGCCTGCGGCTGAAACAGCCCAGGAAACTGTACGCCATCGGGTGAGGCGGGCCAGGGAAGCAGTACCGCCCTGTCGATTCCCTCATCGTCCAGACGAGCGATCAGGTCTTCTATCAGGATGGGTTTGCGGTGCATACCACCCAACGAGCGCAGGTCACCAATGTGGGTGTGCATGTCGATAATCACTCTTTGGGCACCTCCATGCCGAGATGATACATGGTGAACGCCAGCACGTCAGCTTCCTCTTCGATAACCAGCAAAGTGGGCTTGCCTGCTCCGTGTCCGGCACGGGTCTGGATTCGAATGAGCACAGGGGCATCTCCTGCCTGCACCTCCTGCAAACGCGCGGCGAACTTGAAAGAGTGTGCAGGCATCACGCGGTCGTCGTGGTCGCCGGTGGTGACCAGCGTGGCTGGGTAGCGTACGCCGGGTTTCAGATTATGCAGGGGCGAGTAGGCGTACAGCGCCCGGAACATCTGCGGGTCGTCGCTGGTGCCATAGTCCTCCTTCCACGCCGAGCCGATGGTAAACTTGTGGTAACGCAGCATATCCATCACGCCTACTGCAGGCAAGGCGACGGCGAACAGGTCTGGACGCTGGCACATCACTGCTCCCACCAGCAAACCGCCGTTGGAGCCGCCACGAATCGCCAGCTTGCGCGGGCTGGTGTAGCGATGGTCTATCAGGTACTCCGCAGCGGCGATGAAGTCGTCGAAAACGTTCTGCTTGCGTTCCTTCGTGCCCGCCTGATGCCACTGCTCGCCGAACTCGCCTCCGCCGCGCAGGTTAGGCACTGCCAGCACGCCCCCTTGTTCCAGCCAGACCAGGTTGCTGACGGAGAAGTAGGGCGTGATGGAGATGTTGAAGCCTCCGTAGCCGGTGAGCAGGGTCGGGTTCTCGCCGTCCAGTGGCAATCCTTTGCGATGGGTAATGAACATCGGCACGCGCGTGCCGTCTTTGCTGCGATACCAGACCTGTTTGGTCTGGTATTGCGAGGGGTCTAACCCCTCTATTTGAGGAGCGTGGAAGAGGGTGCTTTCGCCCGTGCGAGCGTTGTAGCGGTAGATGGTGTATGGGTACACGAACGAGGTGAAGCCGTAGAAAAACTCCTGCTGATGGCGCCTGCCCATGAACCCGCTGCACGTGCCCAGAGTGGGCAGAGGTATCTCTTTCACGAACTCTCCTTGCAGTGTATACACACGCACCGTACTGGTGGCGTTGTGCAGGGTGACGACCGCCATCTGCTTGCCCATCAGTGTGACCGCCTGCAGGGTGTCCTCGCCTTCGGGCAGGACCGTTTTCCAGTGCGTCCTGTCGGGCTGGCGCAGGTCTATCGCGATGACCCTGCCACGCGGCGCGTCGAGGTCGGTGCGAAAATAAAAAAGCGTACCGTCGTTGCCCAGGAACTGATAGGATGCCTCGAACTGGTCTATAAGTGGACGTGCCGGCGATTGCACCGCTGGTTGGTTGGGGCGTTGCAGGTCGATAACGTACACCAGGTTTTTGGGTCCGGCTTCGCTGACCTCGATGACCGCGTAACGCCCATCCTCGCTCACCACCACAGAGAACCGCCATTCAGGCTTGTCCGGTCGTTCGAGGATCAGCAGGTCCTCCGACTGCGGCGTACCCAGGCGGTGATAGTACACCTTCTGATTCAGGTTGGGATGCCACATTGGGTTGGCATTTTGGGGCGGCTCGGGGTAGCGGCAGTAGAAAAAGCCTTTGCCATCCTTCGTCCATGCGATACTGGAGAACTTCACCCACTGCAGGTCATCGGGCAGGTCTTCACTCGTTTCCACCGAGCGTATGCGGATGCGCTGCCAGTCGGAGCCGGCGTCGGAGAGCCCGTACGCCAGCCAGCGTCCGTTCTCGGAGACCGATACGTTAGAGACCGACACCGTGCCGTCCGACGAGAGCAGGTTGGGGTCCAGCAGCACGCGCGGTTTGCCTGTCAGTGTCGGCTGCCAGTAGAGCACCGCCTGATTCTGCAGCCCATCGTTCTTGAAGTAGAAATAGCGTCTGCCCCGTTTGAAGGGGATGCCGTAGCGCGTGTAGTTCCAGCGACGGATGAGGATGCGCCGCAGTGGCTCGCGGTGTGGCAGGTTACGCAGATAAGGCAGGGTGAGTGCGTTCTGTGCTTCGATCCAAGCCTTCGTTTCGGGGGATTCGGTATCTTCCAGCCAGCGGTAGGGGTCCGGCACGAGCGTGCCGTGATAGTTGTCTACCACGTCCACCTTACGGGAGGGTGGGTACTGCAGAGGAGGCTGTGCTGTCGCCTCGACGGCTAACAGCGCCAGCAGCAGAATGAAGCAAACTTCCAGCAGTCCTGCAGGCATCATACACCGCACCTCTTCTTCAGTGGCATCTTGGAATGTATTATAAGCGCGAGTGGGAAAAATGTAAACGGGGGTACTGTCTGTCCAGCATGTGATTTTACCTTCCCCCTGTGGAGGGCGAGGCTCCTGCCGACCGGTTTACGGGGTAAAATAAGTTTACTAGTCCAAGCAGAGGCGTGGAGAGATGAGTGTCCATCAGACCGATTTTGTGGTGATTGGCAGTGGGATTGCGGGATTGACCTTCGCTCTGCGCGCGGCGGAGCAAGCGGAGGTGGTGGTGATCACCAAGAAGGAGCGTAGCGAGTCCAACACCAACTACGCGCAGGGCGGCATCGCGGGGGTGTTGTCGCCGGAGGATACCTTTGAACTACATATTCAGGATACGCTCAACGCGGGCGCGGGGCTGTGCCATGAAGATGCCGTGCGCGTGCTGGTGCAGGAAGGACCGCGCCAGATTCAGCGGCTGATAGAGCTTGGAGCCCGCTTCGACATGGAGCGGGACGCACAGGGCCACCCGGTGCTGGCTTTAGGCAGGGAGGGAGGACACTCGCGCAACCGCATCGTACACTACGCAGATCAGACAGGCTGGGAGATAGAACGCACCTTGCTGGAAGCCACGCGCCACCATCCGCGCATTACTATCTACGAGCACTTCTTCGCGTTAGACCTCATCCTCCGTGATGGGGAGTGTGTGGGGGTATGGGTGCTGAACACCCATTCTGAGGAGCCGGAAGCCTTTTTCGCACGAGCAGTGCTACTGGCAACGGGGGGCTGCGGACAGGTCTATCCACACACCACCAACCCACCTATTGCCACCGGTGATGGAATCGGCATGGCGTGGCGGGCGGGGGCGTGCATCGCCAACATGGAGTTCATGCAGTTCCATCCCACCACCCTGTACCATCCTGAGGCGCGCAGTTTCCTCATCTCCGAGGCGGTGCGGGGCGAGGGGGCGATATTGCGCCTGCCTGACGGCACGCCGTTCATGGAGAAGTATCACCCGATGAAAGACCTCGCACCTCGCGATGTGGTGGCACGTGCTATCGATGCGGAGATGAAGCGACTGGGCATCCCGTGCGTGTATCTGGATATCACTCATCGCCCTGCAGAGTTTCTGCGCCAGCGGTTCCCCGTTATCTACAGCAGGTTGCAAAGCGTGGGTATCGACATGGCGCGAGAGTGGATACCTGTTGTTCCCGCTGCGCATTACATGTGCGGCGGTGTCCAGACCGACCTGCACGGCAGAGCCACGATTCCGCGTCTCTATGCAGCAGGTGAGGTTGCCTGCACGGGCGTGCACGGAGCAAATCGGCTAGCCAGCAACAGCCTGCTGGAGGCGCTGGTGTTTGCCGACCGCGCGGCGGTGCATGCGATGGAGGCTGGGTGGAGCCTGCCTCAGACCAACCCTGTACCCACCTTGGGAGCCCTCTCGCGGGCAAGCGGCGTCGCGGGCGAGAGGGAGCACGAGGGCGTTCGACGCCAGCTCCATACGGTGATGCACCAGAAGGTGGGCATTGTGCGCCGGCTATCGTCGCTGGAGGAGGCGGCGCAAGAGCTGCAACACATCGAACGGCAAGCTCAGACAGCCATGCAAAAGGAGCCTCACCGGGTAGAAGCGTGGGAAGACTGGAACCTCGCCCTTGTGGGCAACCTGGTGGTGCAATGCGCCCTGCGCCGTCGTGAGAGCCGCGGGTTGCACACGCTGGTGGACTTCCCCGAGCGGGACGATGTGCATTTCAAACGCGATACGGTGTTGTGCAAGACCGATTAGCCTGTCTCTGCCAGGTCCCACACAAACATCTTCAGAGGCAGATGCCGGGCACTGCGTTGCTTGCGCAGGGCATCCAGCCCTTCGCGAATCTTGGGTACACACTCCGAAGGCGCGGCACATAGAATCACGCTGTTGAGGCCGGGCCATATCGGCGTGTTTTCACGTGGACCGCTTTCACCTTTTCCTGTGGCATCTTGCAGTACCGTGTAGCCGGGTGCTCCGGCTTCGTCCACTATCTCCTTCACCCGATTTGTCACACCCGCATCACACACAATCAACACCATCTGCATTTCCGCCATTCCTGCGCCTCCCTGAGAGATGTACGGCACTGGAGGGTCGCGCCCCGGGCTGTGCGATGGCTTCCTCACAGAGACGCGCTGTACGTCCTGAAGTGAGTTGGGCACTCTTCACCGCTCAGACGGAGCTGCCCCCTCCAGAATATACACCTTATACGTCTTGTAGCGAGCCGGACAGATACGCCTCGTAGGCGGTGAGGTCCAGCATCCCGTGACCAGACAGGTTGAACAGGATGACCTTCTTTTCGCCTGCTTCGCGCGCCCGGATGGCTTCATCCATCGCCGCTCGGACGGCGTGCGACGATTCAGGTGCGGGGATAATGCCCTCCGTGCGAGCAAAGGTCACCGCCGCTTCGAACACCTTCGTCTGCGGATAGGCAACCGCCTCAATCAGCCCCAGATGATACAGATGGCTCACCAGTGGTGCCATGCCGTGGTAGCGCAAGCCTCCGGCATGAATCCGGGGTGGCATGAAGTCGTGACCCAGCGTGTACATCCACATCAGAGGAGTGGTCATCGCCGTGTCTCCGAAATCGTAGCGGAGCTCGCCCTTTGTCAGTGACGGGCACGCGCTCGGTTCTACCGCCACGACGCGGTACTTCTTGCCTTCCGTGATTTTCTTGCGCACGAAGGGGAAAGCCAAGCCAGCAAAGTTGCTGCCGCCCCCCACGCAACCGATAATCACATCGGGTTCCTCGCCAGCCATCTCCATCTGCTGGAGGGCTTCCAAACCGATGACCGTCTGGTGCAGGCAGACGTGGTTCAACACGCTGCCCAACGAGTACTTGGTGTTCTTCGAGCGTACCGTATCCTCTATCGCCTCGCTGATAGCAATACCCAGGCTGCCCGGACAGTCGGGGTCTTCCCGCAGCAGTTTACGCCCGTACTCGGTGTTTTCGCTGGGGCTGGGGTAGACGGTAGCACCCCATGTTTCCATCATCATCTTGCGGTAAGGCTTTTGGTAGTAGCTTACTTTCACCATATACACGGTGCATTCCAGACCAAACAGTCGGCACGCCAGTGACAGAGCAGACCCCCATTGTCCCGCTCCGGTTTCGGTCGCCAGACGCTCGATACCCGCTATCTTGTTGTAGTAAGCCTGAGCGACGGCGGTGTTGGGTTTGTGACTACCGGCAGGACTGACGCCCTCATACTTGTAATAGATATGTGCCGGGGTCTGCAGCGCCTTTTCTAATCGGACTGCACGCAGCAAAGGAGTTGGGCGCCACAGGGCATACACTTCGCGCACCGGTTCGGGAATCTCCACCCACCGCTCGGGGCTAAACTCCTGCATCACCAGGTTTTCCGGAAAGATGGGGAACATGTCATCCGGTTGAATAGGTTTCTGAGTTGCCGGATGCAAGGGTGGTGGCAGCGGCTCCGGCAAATCGGTGAGGATATTGTACCAGTGCGTCGGAATATCCGCCTGGGTCAACGTAAAATGGGTCGTCATACTCCCTGGCAATCCTCCTTGTCTTTTACTGGGCATCATTATAGGGAGTTTGCGCGATTTCGTCAAATGACGGAAGAGCTATGGAGACTGCTTCTGTCCCTCCTGGGGAGGCGTTGCTGGTTTTTCCGCTTCACCCTGCAGAAGTTGTCGGAGCTTTTGCTGTTGCTCCGGCGTCAGTATCCTGCTCACCTTCTCATCTATCTGCTTGCGCAGCTCCGCCAGCTTCTGTTTCTTTTGCTGTTCGCTCCAGTTGTTCTCCTGTGCCTGCTTCTCAATGGCGCGGATGCCTGCGCTCTGTTCACGCATCACCTCCAGCAGCTGCGTGCTCTGCTCTTCTGTCAGTTTCAGTGCCACCGTAAGCCTGTCCACCAGCATCGATTCGGGCTCCAGCCGGCGCAGCTTTTGCAATTGCTGAGGTGTCAGCACAGACTCCAGCTTCTTCTGCAGACTCCTGCGCAGCTCGCGCATTTTCTCCTGTCGTTCCTTCGCAGAGAGTTTCTGCTGGAGCACTTCGCCATATCGTTTGTTATGCTCCGTGAAGAACTGGCGTACTTTCTGCTCCTGCTCTGGCGTCAGCGACAGGAGCCTGACCAGCATCGATACAGGCGGGAGCGCGGGGTCCGAGGACGCAGCGCGGGTGAAAGACGGAGGCGTTTTTGTCTCTGCGGGCTGTTGGGTTGCCTCCTGTGCAGGCGATGTGGCTACACAAAGCGCGTTTATAGCAATCATGACTATCCATGTCCACCATAAACCTTTCATCAGTCGCCTCCTTCCGAAAAGGGAAAACATCCTCTCATCGCTAAGTGTATCATACAACGAGCAACGATACAACCGCAAGTCACACAGGGAACAGGATGAGAATTGCCTATTTCGACTGCTTTTCGGGCATTTCAGGCGACATGGCGCTGGGAGCGTTGCTTTCCGCCGGCGCGCCGGAAGGGATTCTAAAAGAGGTATGGAGCAGTCTGCCTGTTTCCGGCTGGAGCTACCAGCTGGAGAAGACCACCATCCACGGCATCGAGGCGGTCGATGTGAGCATCCGCTCTGAGGAGAAGCAACCTCACCGTCACCTGTCTGATGTGTTGGAGGTTATCGAGCAGAGTGCTGCCTCGGTGAGGGCAAAGGAGTGGGCGAGTGCGGTGTTTCGGCGACTGGCGGAGGCGGAGGCGCGTGTGCATGGTACGAGCGTGGAGCGGGTACACTTCCATGAAGTTGGCGCGGTAGATGCCATTGCTGATATTCTGGGAGTGTGCGTGTTGCTGGACGTGCTGGGCGCGGATGTGGTGGAAAGTGCGCCCTTGCCGATGTCGCGCGGTTTCGTGGAGGCGGCGCATGGGGTCATACCGGTGCCTGCGCCTGCGGTGATGGAGCTGCTCCAAGGGGCAGAGGTGGTTCCCGACGATGCTGTGCAGGGTGAAACGGTAACCCCCACAGGCGCGGCGCTGATGGTGACCTTAGCGCGGCGCTTCGGCGGCTTTCCCCGCATGAGGATAGAACAGGTGGGCTACGGCGCGGGCAAGAAGCGGTTCGCAGCACGCCCCAATCTGCTTCGGGTGGTGGTAGGAGAGGCGGTGCCGGATCTGCCCGTGCAGGATACGGTGCTGATTGAAGTCAATATAGACGACATGAACCCGGAGTACTATCCGCATGTGCAGCAGAAGCTGTTTGAGGCAGGGGCTCTCGATGTGTATTATGTGCCGATAATGATGAAGCGTGGGCGCCCTGCAACACAGGTCTGCGTCTTGTGTGAGCCGGGCAGGGAGATCGCCTTGCTAGAGGCTCTTTTCCGCGAGACTACCACCTTCGGCGCACGTTTCAGTCGGTGGCAAAGGCTGTGTATGGAGCGTCGTTGGGAGACGGTGCAAACGTGCTATGGAGAGGTGCGCGTCAAGGTGGGTCTCTGGAACGGCAGGGAGATGACCGCCTCTCCGGAGTATGCCGATTGTGCCGCACGCGCCGAAGAGCATGATGTCACCCTGAAAGAGGTCTACGCGGAGGCGATGCGACAGTATCGTGAAGGGCGTCACGATGAGCACGGCACCGCATAAGCTCCAAGGCCTGGTCATTCGTGCCAGCGCGGGCAACTATACGGTTTTCTCTGAAGGGCGCGAGGTGCTCTGTACGATACGCGGCAACCTGAAGAAGGAGCTGGTGATGACCGAGAGCGCCAGCCGCGCCCCGCGAGTGATTCAGGCGAAGCGCAAGCGATTAACCAACCCCGTGGCAGTGGGTGACACCGTCTGGTTCCACTACACCACCTCGCACCAGGGAGTGATTACCGAAGTTGAAGCGCGTCGTTCGGCGGTGGTGCGTTTTATCCCTCGCACGAAAGAGGTGCAGGTGATTGTGGCAAACATCGACCTGTTGCTGGTGGTCTTCTCGGTGCTGGAGCCTCGCTTAGACCCGTGGCAACTGGACCGCTTTCTGGTGGCAGCGTATGCGAACGGGCTACATCCCATCATTGTCGCCAACAAGTGCGATCTGCCCATCGAGCCACCGACCGAGTGCCATCTGCGGGTGTATGCCGATGCCGGCTACGAGGTGATTCGCGTCAGCGCGACGCGAGGTGATAACATCCCGCTGTTGCGGGAGCGGTTACGTGGGCTGATCTCCGCGGTGTGCGGTCCCTCCGGGGTGGGTAAAAGCAGTATCCTCAATGCCCTGCAGCCCGGTTTGGGGCTGAAGGTGGGACAAGTAGGAGAGGTAACGCATAAGGGCAGGCATACTACCACCTTGGCACAGCTCATCCGCCTGGGCGAAGACAGCTGGGTTGCCGATACGCCCGGTATGCGCAACTTCGAACTGTGGGCTGTAGACGCACAGACGGTTTGGGAAGCCTTTTCCGAAATACGTCCTTATCTGGGCGAGTGCTATTTCCCTGACTGCCAGCACGACACAGAGCCCGATTGCGCGGTGAAAGAAGCGGTGGAGCAGGGGAAAGTAGACATCCGCCGCTACCAGAGTGCACTCACACTGGCGAAGGAAGCTTCGAAGAACAACCTATAGTGTGCTTTCCACCCCCTGTCCGTACAGATTCCTCGCAACATGCCACCATGCTTGTGTCAGGTGGTACGCTGCTTTCCATGCGCTGCCCTTGTATGTGTGTGTGGGCTGGTAAGATTCGTCCAGTGTTTCGTAGTATTCGCCGTACTCGGCATCGTAGAAACGATGAAGCACTGTGTGACACACCTGCGCCAGGCGCTCGCGAAACTCATCTTTGCCCGTCCATCGCCACCAGAGGGATAACGCGCCCATCGCCTCGCCTTGTGTCCAGTAGATGAGGTGCTGGTTCACTGGCACACCGTCAGGAGTAGTGGTCTGGATGAATGCCTGGCGTTGTGCATCCCAGCCGTACTGCAGGCAAAAGCGAAGCAGAGTATCGGTAACGGGGGTGAACTGCTCCGTACCCAGCTGCAGCCCTGCCACACGCAGGAACCACGCTGCTTCCAGATTATGCCCGATGCTCACGTTGCCTCCGGTGGCATCTACGTTCTCGCTCCAGTCGTTCAAGAACCACTCACGGACGCACTTGCCGTTGGGATGCAGTGTTCGGGTAGTGACGGTTTGCGCCAGCTCGTGCAGATGCTCTCGCGCGAAAGGCGTGCCACAGAACGCCGCCACCGCCGAAGCTGCCTCCATGCTGTGCAGCTGCGTGTCCAGCCGCTTGGTGTTGTCGAGCGGAAACAGGCAGCGTGTGAGCGATTGCACGTAACCGCCTCTGTCCGTATCCCACAGGTGCTCATGCATCCAGTGCAGCCCTTCTTCGGCATCGTGCAAGAGGGCATCGTCTTGCAGGGCGTGTCCTGCATAGGCGAGGGCGTACACCGCAAAGGCGTGTCCATAAGCCATCTTACTGCCGTTGGTGAGCTCGCCTTCGCGCGAGACCGTCCAGAACCAGCCACCACATTTGGGGTCATGCATCTTCTCCTGCAAGAAGCGTACGCCATGCTCTACCAGCTCTTTCCACGCACTATCTCCGCTCCAGAGGGCGGCAATTGCGAAGGCGTAGGTCATCCGCGCCTGCATCACCAGAAACTTCTGCCCATCTCCGTAGCGGCTACCATCGCGTTTCAGGTGCGTCCAGAAGCCTCCCTGTTCGCGGTCCACCGCATGTTCCGCCCAGAACTGCAGGTTGCGCAGCACATGCGCTTGGATATGCTGTGCGGAAGGCAAGCTCATCTCGTTCATAGTGTCTTCTCCATACGCTGCAGGCTGGGATTGTCACAGGCTTTGCGCCCCTCTTTGGCCATGTGCACCCAGCGGTCGTCTATTTTCACCCGCACCACATCGGCAGTGAAGTCGGTCACCGTGCCCTCCACCGAGCTGTTGGAGAAGAAGGAAGAACCGACGCCGTAGATGTCCACCGGTATGCCCTCTTCCTCAAACTGGCGAATGCGCTGCAGGTTGAAGCCGCCCGTCGCCACGATTTTGATCAGGCGGCAATATTCGGCGGCACGATCGCGCCATTCACTCGGCAACTCCCAGTCCTTCCAGGCGTTGTCCAGTGCTTCTCGCAGGGCGCGGAGCAGTGCAGGGCTGACGCCATACAAAGAGGGTTCATCGGGGAGGTGCTGCAGGCTGCGGTCACGCAGCTCGCCGCCTGTGTCGGGTCGGACGCCAAACAGTTGATATCGCTGCGCCCCTTCCGGGTCGCCCGATTCCACCGTCTTTCGGTAGCGTTCAAAGAAGGCTCGTGCTACCTGCAAGGAGGTGTGGACGCAGTCGTTGTGGAAGTCCACCAGCGCGATGCGGGGCACGTTGGGCGGCAGGATGCGGGCAAACTGTAGCATCAGCTCCGTCGTGTCGCCCAGAAAGCAGGCAATCAGGGCATGTGCCACGGTTCCTCCAGCCTGTCCGCCCCACAGAGAGGCTTGCGCGGGGGTGGACACGAAGGGAGCGGTGTTGCCGCCGAAGTCATGATTATATCGCTGCACGCCGATAGTGTAGGCATAGCCGTCTATTGCCTGCGTGGCAGGCAGGTCGAAACGGGCAGGGAAGAACAGCACCGGTTTGCCTCGTGCTGCCTGCAAGAGGTAATAGGTGTTGGTGGCGATTCGGCTGGCTCGGGTGAGCACGCCAAGAGTGGGGGTCTCCAGAATGGCGAAGTCGCGGTAGCGTCCCCGCACCTTCAGCACGGGAGTGATCTCCATCGGGTTGCCTGCGTAGGGTGCGAGGTCGCCATCCTGCACTGCCAGAATCTCTATCTGATCGCCGGTAGGGATGAAGGTATCTCCTTCCCACTCGCCGCTGCACCGTTGCAGGATGGCAATCGCTATGTCCACGCCTGCCACCACCGTGAAGGGCTTACGGCGGGGAAACCACTGCATCTCCACCACCGTGTCGCCAGTGGGCAGGTGGTGATATTCGTGGATACCCTGTGCTTCCAGCAGGGTAGAATGTCCACTGAAACGATAGCCCTCTCTTGCCAGTTGCGTGAGGATGGTCATGCCGTTCCAGAAGTAGCGGTCGCTGTACTCGCCGCGTCGGATGCCTTCCCAATCCAGGTTCAGCTTGTCTGCAGGTATCCGTTTACCGTCAAAAAGACTCATCTCTCAGAACCCCGTTGATGAGAGTGTTGTGACCGTGGGGCGGTGTCAGCGCTCTGTTTGTGCCAGAGCAACCGGAATCATTATACTGGGCAGGAACGGTATGCGCAACCATGAAGCAACGCCAATAGTCGGGCAAGGTCCTTCCGTAGACTGGCAACCGTAAAGCAAATGGCACAGGCAAGAAGCCTGTGCCTATTCCAACGCCGCTGGCTGCGGCGGACACCAGAGTAAAGGACAGTATCCTACGGGAGGAGGGTTCTCGTAGGGGTTGTTCCATATATCACCCGCATTTTTCACAAGGTGTGTCGGTCTGTTGTTCTCTGCCTCAAGGGGTAGGGTGAGGTTTACCTGTCTGTGGGATACGGTTCACCGTCGTGCACGGGTGCCTCTGTTCCCTTCACGGTACGGCAGATTCCTCCGTACTCACACAGGCTGCAATGGTCTCCCGGTGTCGGGGCGATGTCTCCTGTTTTCAGACGATGCAGTAAGTCTCTGATTTTTTGCGCGGCGGTGCGCTCGATGCTTTTCCAACGTTGACCATGCACGCGCTGTACCACGCCGGGTTCTTCCTGAGGTTGCTTACCCAATCTTTGCAGGAGGTCGGAGCTTGCTGTATCGGTGAACAGCACGCGGCATCGCTTGCCCTCTAGCGCACCGTCCAAAGCGACGGCAGCAGGGGTCAGTTTCCAAACCTGTCTCAAGGCAGCCACATACAGCACCGTCTGCAAATCGTCGCCGGTCTGTATCTTTTGCCACCAACTGTCGCTCAGATTGCGTTTGTAGTCTACGAGCACTGCCGCGGCTGTCTGCGGGCAGATATCCACGCGGTCTATCCTGCCGCATATCAGCATCTTTTCCCCATCAGGCAGGGTCAGCCGCAGTGGGGGAGCCGTATCCTGTGGGTGTTCCTCCTCGTCGTCCACGGCAGGACCGAATACCGCTTCCGTATACAGGGTTTGCAAGCCGAACCTCGTGTATATCTGCTCTTCGCGCTCCAGCACCGAGCGCACCATATCTTCCAGCTGCTGCAGAAGCAGGTGTCGCTCTCCGATGGGGCGATCTATCGGATGTTGTTGAGCTGCCTCCTCAAGCAGAGCGTCCAGCGGTTGCTCCGGGTTGCGGCGATGGTGGTGCAACACCGCATGGAGCCAGCGACCCTGTCCGACGGTATAGTGGGTTCTCTCTCCGCGCAGTTTCATCTCCCACCGCAGGAAATGTCGAAACGGACATTGCTGCAAATCTTCCAGTTCGCTCGCCGAATAGGCGCGACGAGCAGGCTGTGGCACGAAAACGGTGAGGCGGGGAAAATCAGGCAAAGAGCGCCACCGCCACCACTGCCTGCATCTTTCGGGGTATTCCATCAACCAGCGGTGTAGCATCTGCGCCGCCTGCAGTCGCTCGGTGGCATCCATCACGCGGCGCGTGTGCGGGTCCCAATCAAAGAGGGATTCCACCAGGGTGCGCTCGGTATCTTGCTGGTTCACCGTATGGGAGAGGGGAGCGGTGACGTCGCTCAAGCGCAAACTGCGCTGGATGATCCCTTCGGGAGGGAAAATCTCACGCAGCGAGCGCAGGTAGAACGAGGGCTGGACATCGTGGTCACCCTCGGTACGGGAATAGGTGAAAACCACCCTCTGTGAGGCGCAGGTAGCCGCCTGATAGAAAACAAGCCTTTCCAGAGCGGCGGCGTCGGTGCTGAGCGGAAGGGAGCAGCCGACGTGTTCGTTCAGCCAGCGGCGGTCGTCATCTCGCAGCAAAGCGTCCTCCATGAAGCGTTTGGGGAAGCGTCCTTCCTGCATTCCCATGACGAACGCCACGCGCGGGCGCAGGGGGCGACTTCGGGCAGCTTCCAGAAGCCACACGGCGTTGCGTGGAGACTGGCTATGCCTTTGAGGGGTGACCGCCCACGCCTGTTCCACCGCTTTCGTCCACTCTGGCGGCGTGCCCGATTCCTCGTTCGCCAGCAAGGCAACCACCTGGTGTGCCACTTCTATCGCCTGCGCGAAGACATCATCTGTCTCGGCTTCCAGAGGAGTGCCGAACTTCATGGCATCCAGTGCTTTTTGGAACGTGTCCAGCCATTGGCGGGGGGTGGCAGCTTGTGACAAAGCCTGTGTCCACTCCATCGTTGCATGGAGAAGGTGCGCTGCGAGGCTGCTTTCATCGGATACATCCTTTGCCAGTCGCAACCAGTTCGCAGCTCCGGAACGTATTCCCCGGCGAACCGCCCGCAGGCGCAGGAGGTCGGCATCCAGGATATCTATCGGCAGGTAGCCACTTTTGAGCCATTGCAGCACCGATTCGCGGGGATAGTCGTTTTCGTGGAGGCGCAGGAAACCGATAAGGGTTCGCATCAGGGGATGCTCGCCGAGGAGCCGTGTTTCAAAACTCTGCGTCGGAATGGCGAAGCGAGCGAATACCGTTTCCATCGTCGACAGTACATCCGGAAGGTCACGACACAGCACGGCTATCTCACCCCATGCCATGCCGTGGTGATGGAGACGTGCGATCTCGCGAGCAATCCACTCTATCTCTGCCAGCAGATACGGAGCCTCCCATATCTCCACAGAAGGCGATACCTGCGCAGGCGCCGCCACGGGTGAGGGGGAGAGCAGATTCGCGGCGATATGGCGGACGGCTGGAGAGGTCTCTTCGTCAGGAGAGGAAGTCACCTGTTCGTGGTGTACCTCAAAATGCTCTCGGAGCCATTTCAGGAGCGCGGTAGTGCTTTCAAACAGGGCATCTCGCCCTGCCTCCCAGCAGAGCGTTACCACCACGTCGTGTCCGGCTTCGGCGAGAGCGCGCAGGAACTCCAGTTCGCTCGCACAAAAACGGGCGAAGCCGTCGAACAGCACACGGTGAGGGATATGGGGAGCCTGAATCGCTGCACGTAGTGCCTGAGCGGCAATGAGGTATACATCCTCTTCCTCTTGCCATCCTTGCTGAGCGAGTAAGCGGCGATACGCACCCCATACTTGCGCCAGCGCAACCACCTTTTCCCTTTCCGAGGAATGCTGGCTCAGGGTGTATAGCATCTCCGATGTAATCCTCTCGCGAGCCATCTCTCGGACCCATGTCGAGAGAAGACTCAGTATCCCGTCGCGATGAACAGCATGCTCCAGAAGGCTTCCGGGCTGAGCCAGGGAGCGAACGGCTGTGCGTAAAATCCAGCGACGCAGATGCTGAGGAACCACCCTGACCGCTGCTGCTGGCGATGCCACCTCAGAGGCGAAAGAGTGTAGACTCTGTACCGCCCTGTCAGCCTGCTCGGGAGGCATTCCCTCCGCTTTCAGGATAGCGCGCGCCATCTGTGCCTGCAGGTCCGAGGGCATTATCAGGCACACACGTTCGCCCTGCTGCATGCACGTAGCGATGCACCGACGAGTTTTGCCTTCCAGCGCAGGTGCTGTCCAGACGGTTAAAGGTGGTTTCATGTTTCTGTATCTGCGGTGATTGATTCACGCTTGTCGGATGCAGTACACTATTAGCGGTTTGTGCTGTCGCATCCTTTGGGAAGTCTACCCTCCCCAAGCAAGGGGTTGAACGGTTCAGCAACATAACCATCTCGTAGTAGTTTGTCAAACCTGCTTCTGAAGATATTGGTGTAGTCCCAGCGATGGAAAATCGCGGGCAACGGGGCACGAAACCTGCTCACGCAGGTTATCCACCTCCGAAGGGGGGTTTTGTGGTTTTTGCCCGCGACTTCCAGACGCCGGGTGACCTATAACAACAGCTAGTCTTGACAGAGTGGTAGTGTGCAGGTTACTTCATGGCTAAGGGGCTTCGAGGATGGAACATACAGTTTATGACCTCGACCGGATACAGGCTCAGGGGCCGATGCCCCCAGCGCCTCTCGAATATCCGCACCGGTTTGGGACAGTGGTAACGATAGCGTGTGTACTGGGAGCACTGATATGGGCGTGGAGGTTTCTCGGTACTCCCACTCTTCATGAACCTGCTCTGGTACAACGCCATATCGCGCTACCCAATCCACAGCCCTTCAACGTTCGCGCTGTACCTCCACCCGTGGTCGTGGTCACTCCGTCTCCTGCCATGCCGTCGAGGTTGCCACTGCAGCCCCCTCGCCCGTCCCTGTGGGAGATCCGGGCGGAGCTGAAGCGCGGACTGGGAGAGTGGGAGTTCCCGCATTACGTGAATGCGCCCCATTACGGCTCCGGGCCCGACAGCCCCGCCCCCAGTCAGCTGAGACCTCGCGTGGCGACTGCCATCGCAGAGTAGGTTAGCTGCCCTCTGCCAGCACAGGGAACAGGTCGCCCGCTATCGGTTCGCCGACCCGCAACCCCAGTCCATCGGTCACCACGTGTGGTTTGCCGCTGTAGCCCGTGCCGTCTGCCATGTAGATGGTGACCATCGCACGGCGTGGGCGGTCGGTATGGTTGGCTCCCGCGTAGTGGAAGGTCAATCCGTGATGGAAAGTGCAGCTACCCGCCTTCATACGAGCGATATATGGAACCTTACTCTCTTTTTCCGGTGCCAGTGCGAAAATGTCCTGTGGGGTCACCAGGTTAATCGGCTCCAATTCGCCCCACAGGTGTGAGCCGGGGATAAACTGCATACAGCCGTTGTTTTCGTCCACGTCGTCCAGTGCCATCCAGCAGGAGAGCTGGTCGTAGCCAATCATGGGCCAGTAGGGGCGGTCCTGATGCCAGGGCGAGGGCTTGCTGTCACCGGGCATCTTGGTCAAGAGATGGTCGTGCCAGAGTCGAATCCGTTTTGCGCCGATCAGTCTGCGCGCGATTTCGGCTATACGCGCATTAAGGGTATATTGCCTTATCCCTTCGTGCACCCGCCACAGGTTCACTTTTTGCACAAAGACTTTTTGATATTCCGGGTTGGCGGCAGAGGTTTCAATGTGTGGGTCATAACGTTGCGAAAGCGCCTCGTCGGCGGCATGGCGCAGAGCCTCCAGTTCTTCCGCGCTGAGCACATTGTCCAGTTGCACAAAGCCGTTTTCGCGGAAAAAGGCGACCTGTTGCTCGGTCAGGGGATAGTGTGTCATCGTGAGCAACTTCCTCCTTATATTTTGCAAAGCTCAGTTTGGGGATATTATACCATTGGCAAGGTTCGGGATTCCATCGCGCGAGGAGAAGGCAGTGTGCAAAGAGCCCCAAAAGGAGTTCATGCTTCCTTTGGTGAAAGCACTTTCTGCCTGTCTGTTCAACGCTTTGCGATACGGAGGTTTATCCACTGAGATGTCGTCTCAAACTCAGGCACCTGTGGTGCAAACGTGGCAAAGCCCTCACGTCCGCCTAAAACCCGTTGGCATACGCGAGGCGAAGTTAACCGGTGGGCTGCTGGCAGAACGCTATCGTACGAACATCGCCGCAGGCATTCCGGCAGGCTGGAAACAGCTGTGGCAGAGCTACACTATTCCCAACTTCTACGTAGTCAGCGGCAGACGCCCTGGCAAAGTGGAGGGACCCCGCTATATCGACTCGGACGGTTATAAGTGGCTGGAAGGCGCGTGCTGGGCGTATGCGCATTCACAGGATACCACACTCAAGGCATGGATCGATGAGTTCGTGGACGTGATAGAGGCAGCGCAGGAAGAGGATGGCTATGTGAACACCCACTTCATGGGCGAACGCAAGTCGCTGCGCTTTACCGACCTGAACCATGCGCACGAGATTTACTGCTTTGGACACCTGACGCAGGCAGCCATCGCTCATCATCGGGTGACCGGCGAGGACAAATTGCTGAACGTCGCCCGGCGCTTCGCCGACCTGCTGTACCGCCTTTTCGGACCGGAAGGCAAGTGGGGTACCTGTGGGCATCCCGAAGCGGAAATGGCGCTGATCGAGCTGTACCGCGAAACAGGGGAGCAACGTTATCTGCAACTGGCGTCGCGGATGATCGACGCACGCGGACAGAAGCCGCCCGTGCTGGATGGTTCTATCTACCTGCTAGACCATGCGCCTTTCCGCGAGCAGCGGGAGGCGGTTGGTCATGCGGTGCGTGCGCTCTACCTGTATGCAGGAGCGACTGACCTGTACATGGAGACGGGGGAACGCGCCCTGCTGGATACTCTGCACGCCCTCTGGCAAGATGTGTTCACCCGAAAAGCGTATGTCACGGGCGGTCTGGGAGCGCGCTACGACGGGGAGGCTTTCGGTCAGGCGTACGAACTGCCCAATCTCCGTGCGTATGCCGAAACGTGCGCCGCGATTGCAGGCTTTATGTGGAACTGGCGCATGCTGCAGATTGAAGCCGATGCCCGTTACGCCGACTGGATGGAGACTGCTCTGTATAACGGTATCCTGTCGGGGGTCTCGCTGGACGGTACCCGCTACTTCTATATGAACCCGCTGGAGTCGCGCGGAGGCTACGAGCGTTCGCCGTGGTTTGGCTGCGCCTGTTGTCCGCCCAATGTGCATCGTACGCTGGCTTCGTTGCCCGGCTACCTCTACAGCGTCAGCGAGGATACCGTGTATGTGCACCTCTACGCATCCAGCGAGTTGAACACGCAGTTGCCGAACGGGCAACCGGTGAAGATACAGGTGCATACCGACTATCCGTGGTCTGGCGAGATAGAGATTCGTCCTTCCGCCGGGAACTACCGTTTGGCGCTGCGCATACCGGGCTGGACGCCTGAGGCGGACCTGCGTGTGCAGGGTGCACGGGTGGAGGCGACTCCGGGTTCCTATGTGCTCGTGGGAGGAAGCTGGCGAGAAGGTGATGTGGTGGAGCTCTCGCTGGCGATGCCGGTAGAGCTGCTCCGAGCGAATCCTCGCATCGAAGAGGACCGCGGCAGCGCTGTGGTGCGAAGAGGTCCCGTGGTGTACTGTATCGAGCAAGTGGATGCCCCTGGCATCAGCCTGCTGGAAACATACCTGCCACACCCTGCTGTGCATTTGGAGCACAAGAGCGAGCCTTCCCTGCTGGGTGGGGTGGTCGCCATCGAGGGAACGGTGCTGGTAGACAGTGTAGACCGCGAGGTGCAGCCTCTCTATGTGCCTGCCGCCCGATACACTCCTCCTCAGTGGCATGAGGCGAAAGTGCGGTGGATACCGTACTATGCGTGGGCGAATCGGGGCGCAGTTGCGATGAAGGTATGGCTGCCGCTGGTGCAGAGGTAGATTCACTCGGCGCGTCAAGGCTCTGCTTCAGGGATTGTCACCCGGTTCCCATCGCGTATTGCCAGGTAGTGGGGCGACAGAATCTCTACGCCAGCGGCGTCGAAGACGTCCTTGATGTTCTGGTGCAGGCGAGAGTAAATGGCTTGCATCTGGTTCGGGTTGCGAGTATAAACGTTGAGCTCGTAGGTGACGTACGAATCGTCCAGCGAGCGCACGAGCACAAATGGAGGCGGCTGCTGTTCGCACCCTTCGGTGCGGCCTGCTGCCTCCAGCAACAACTGCTCGACCTGTTTGCGCGGCACATCGTATCCGATAGATACAGTCGTATACAGGATGACGCCTTCGGGTGCGGAGGAGTAGTTCACGACGACACCGCTGAGTATCTGCATGCTGGGAATCAGCACCTCTTCGTTTTTCGGGGTGCGCAGGCGCGTATGCAGGAAGTTCGAGTCCACCACATCGCCCATGACCTCTCCGATTTTCACGCGATCACCGCGTCGAAAAGGACGCATATACGCCAGCACCACACCAGCCAGGAAGTTACCCACAGTCGTGGTGGAGCTAAAGGACACAATGACACCGATAAACACGGTGATGACCTTAGCGAAGTCGGTGCCCGCACCGGGGATGTTGGGGGCGATAAAGAAAAGCGCCACCAGCACGATGACGAACTTACCTAATGAGCGTGTGGGTTTGACAAACTCCTGCGGCACGTAAGGTTCCAGGCTGATGGTTCCTGCTTCCGCGTGGGACATGAGCGCCTCGAAGCCACGAAGCACGAGGCGGGCAATCACCGCAATCAGCAGAATGTTGAACAAACCGGGCAACGAAGTGACCACTGCGCTGCCAATCTGGGTCAGCGCAGTGAGGAGGTTATGCCATAGCCAGTTGCTGTGTGGTCGCGTGGCGGGGAAGGCGTGGAGCATCAGTTGCAGATACACCAGGAGCAAGGCGGCATATACCGTGAAATGTTCCAGCGCTATCCATCGTTGAACTAAGAATTTCATGCGTTCGGCAGAGAGCAGATGCACCCCCCTCCACTGCACGCCCTGATGCCAGTAACCCACAGACTGGAGGCGTGTGTCCACGGCGCGTATGACTGTGCTGAGAGCACGCCAGAGCAGCGGTAGAAGCAGGGTATATATCAACGCCCAAAACGCCCCGCGAATATACTCCTGACGCAGGGCACGCAGCTGTTGCATACGCTCTGCCTGTTGCTGCTGCAGGCGTATCCGCCGCAGAGCCTCCTGCAGTTTCTCCAAGTATTCTGTCGCTACCGAAAGGGGGGTACGCTCTCCCGCATCGCCTGCATCAATGGTGAACAAAACGCCCTGATATCGCTTGTGTCGGACAAAGGGCAGTTGGGTGGTGCTGTCCACACCAACCTCGAAGTCGTCTGGTGATGCTTTGCGATCGCGCACCAGTCGTTCCAGCCGGGAGTTGATCAGGCGAGCGCGCTCTTGGAGCGATATTCCTCTCGGAGCGTGTTTCAAATGAAAAACAACGATATCTCCCAATCGGACAGGAACTCCTATCTCTTCGGGGGGAGGAGAGAGTTCCTGGGCGAGCAGGACGCTCACAATCTGGAGCAACAGGAGTGCTGTTGCTGCTAGGTAGCGCATCCTTCTGGCACGCCAACAGCACATCAGTGCTTCCTGACTTACAGGGCGACGCCCAGCAGCCGCGACACCACAATCACCGTGGGCAAGCCAACCAGCACGCTCAACACACCGGGCACGATGAAAACGAGTGCGAGCAATAGGATAGGACCAAAGCGAAACATCGCCATCTCATACCGGTAGGCGGTGTCCGCGGGGAGCAGACCAGCCAGGATTTTGGAACCGTCCAACGGGGCGATGGGTATCAGGTTGAAGAACATGAGCCCGATGTTCATGTACACCATAAAGGTCAGGAAATCAGCCAGCCCCGGACTCATGCTGTGCGGGAAAAGACGCATGGCGGCAGCAATCAGCACGGCGAAAAGCAGGTTGGAGAATGGACCCGCCGCCGCAACCAGCATCATATCCCGGCGGGGATGATCGAAGTTCGCGGGGTTCACCTGCACTGCCTTGCCCCAGCCGATGCCTCGCGCACCTGTGACGACCATCAGGATCAGCATCAATGTTCCCAGAGGGTCCAGGTGATCCAGTGGGTTCAAGGTCACGCGCCCCTGACGCTTGGGCGTCGGGTCACCGAGGCGATAGGCAGTGATGGCATGTGCGAATTCATGCACGGTGATGCACAGCACAAACGCCAGTATCTGCATGAAGATGAAGTTCCAGTCCAGTTGCATCATTGCTATCCGAATATCCTCCCCGAAAGGCTAATAGCATTATACCCTACTCGGTGCAAAGGAGTTATTGGAGTGGTGGTGGATCTTCTTCGGAAATGGCACACGGGTGAACGGCAGATAAAGCGGATACTACTGCTTTGTCCAGATATGATGTGAGGATGATGCTGAAGCCCTTTCGCCTCGCTGTCCTACTGAGCGCAAGAGAAGAATATCGGTGAGCGTTTGCGGCTGAAGCCGCACCTCTTCAGACAAAGCCAGCGTTCGCTGGCTGAATATGGTTTGCGAGGGAACGGCTTCAGCCGTGAGAGCATGATGCGAGGGTGTCATTGCGAGGCACGAAGTGCCGAAGCAATCTCCTGCAACAACAGGTGGGGGATGGCTTCGCGAATGTTGTGATAGACCACCCGGCGACTGGGAGTCACGGGCAGCGTGCACACCCCCCCTTCGGGGGTGGATAACCTGCGGGAGCAGGTTTCGCTGCCTGTTGCCCGCGATTTTCCATCGCTGGGGCAATACCAGCACCTTAAGGAAAAGGGTTGACAAACCACTACTACTTTGTCAAGGCTCAACCTTCTGGAGGGCGAGGCTCCTGCCAGCCGTTGCAGCGCACAGGTTTTCGACTCACCGGTAGGTTCGCCCTCCAGAGGGGAAAAGCGCAGATTCACGTTTGACAAACCAGCCCTCTATTCTACGGATGCAATCTGCGCCATCATATCGAGGCATTTTACCCACTGGCATAATGCTTGACGCGCTTCAGAGGCATCCTTCAAGGGCTGTTCTACATGAGCCACCCGGGTGTTGCGGAAGCGGTTTACCTCCTCAAGGACTCTGTACAGTTCTGCAAATACCCTGTCGCTGAAAGCCTCCCGTACCGCCTTCCAGATTCCTTCCAGTGGGTATGACCAGTTTTGGGCGTAATCCAGACAAAAAAGCAGCGTGCCAAGCCGTTGCAATGACCGTCCGTACACCAGGTTGTCACTGAGATATTTCTGGTAGCGCTGTAACAAGAGCTGGTCTTTCTCATGCACCGATTGCGGGTATGGATTGAAAAACGCCTTTACCTGGTTAGCGCTGGAGGGAATAAAAGGTTTCAAACGCTTTTCCAGGATACGAATCGCCAGATCGTCCAGAGGGCGAAGCAGAGGCTGGAAGGCGTGGGCGAAATCCTGCAGCGATGTCTTCACCGCGTGGTCGAGCAAAATCGCTGCCTGCCTGACCGCCTGCAAAATGTCTTCGGGTAAGGTGGAAACCCCTGCATCCTTAAGGATGGTGCGTACCGCTTCCTCCTGTTGCTCTGCGACAGTGGCTTCCTCGAGATGCAGCTGTCGCTGCTTCGTCTCCCCTTCGCGCAGGAGTTCACTCAGTTTGGGGGCGCAGGCACGTGCCAGATGCTCCATCGTGGCAAACGCGCTTGACTGGAACAGGAGATAGGGCACGTAAAGATACTTCCACTGTGCCTGTTCCGAGCTGGCAGCCTTACACCACTCTACCGCCGCTCGAGCCTTCAGCGGAACGAGTTCATCTACACGCCCTTTCAATTCCACCAGATAGTATGTACCTTCCGCAGTGCGCACGATAAAGTCAGGGACATAGAAAGCTCTGGCTCCGTCGGGGCGCAGGTAGTCTATCATCAGCTTCTGGGGGCCCGCGTTTTTTGCGAACGCGACGACATCACCAGCCATCTTGTCTACGAAATCCGCAAACGCTTGCTCCAATTCATTGGCGCAGGGCACCAGGTTGAACATCGTGCGATCAGCAGGAATAGCAGGGCGTTCAGCGGTACTGGTTGCCTGATAGGGTTTCCAGGTAGATAGCCTTTGCCCTTTGCTAATGCGCTTGCGTTCGTGGTGTGTCATGGTATGTTCACGGATGAGCGGAGCGAATACAGCGCGAATATGCTCCATCACATCCGCGTCACGCAGGCGGTGATCGACCTCACCGCCGTAGAGGTCAACAGGGCGTTCAAACAGCTCCTCGCAGATAAACCTCTCGATCAGTGGAGCGAGGGTGGCGTGTGCATTCGGGACATGACAGCCTCGCGCCAGCATCTGGGCAAAGTAGGCAGGGGCAGACCAGCCCTTCTGCAGTAGCCCGGCGTCCAGTTGCATGCTGGCAACAACCTCGTCGGTGAAGAGGTGTCTTTCTTCATACGCGATCGTTTCGTTGCGCCTGGTGCCAATCGGTAGTTTCTGAAACCGTTCACGGAAGGAGCGTACCACCTGCTCGTACTCCAGACCTTCTAACTTAGCGGTAGTCTGAATCGCTTCAGACACCAGCGGTATCTCTATCTCCAGCGACTCCACCGGCTTGTGCTCGAAATCCACGTAGATAGTGACAGTCTGCTTGAACACCTCGCGCGCTGGCAAGACCGCAATGTCCAGTCCTTCCTGGGCGAGCTCCGCCTCGTACAGCTCGATAAAAGCAGGGTGTTCGATGACGACGACCGTTTCGGGCTGATCACCCGGAGGGAACATGCGCCGCAACCCTCGCCCCAGTGTCTGCTCTGGTAGAATGCCCGATTTTGCCACATAAGGGCGCAGGGGTACAATAGTGGTCACGTTGCGAACATCCCATCCTTCACGCAGCATCAGCACCGACACCACGCAACGGTAAGGGCTATCCTTGCTGTCCAGCTCGCGTGACAGGCGGCGCAGCTCGCGCAGGTCATCCGGCTTCATCTTGCTTTCATCCTCGACGAACTCTTTCACCTCGCGTCCGCCTCGCTTCACCGTCACAATCTTGCCCTTTAAGCGGGTATGGATGTTGAGCACGTGCCCCTTAAGCAGGGGAAACTCCTCGCTGTCCAGATAATGGGCAATCTCATCCGCCGACTTGGTATCCTCTGTCATCACGAAAAGGATGGGCTTGCGCACTCTGCCGAGTTCCTCGTAAGTCTTCTCGTACCGCTCGTATGCCAGCTTCAGGTGCATCCTGTAGCGCTCGTGTGCTGGGGTGTGTTTATCACCCTGTACCTGCAGCTGCTCCGACTGCCCGATGAGAGGCACTTTGACGATACCGGCGTCGACCGCCTCTCCCAGCGGAAAGTCACACACGATATGGCGAAAGTAAGTGCCATCGTTGTGCTTGGGGGTGGCGGTGAAGTCCAGCTGCAGGCAAACGCCCGCGTTGCCTCGCGACAGGCTCTGGTCGTGCAGGGCTTCGATGGCTCGGTTCCAAGCCAGTTCCGGATCGTGCAAATGGTGCGCCTCGTCATTGAGCACCATCAAGCGCGGGTGGGCGGTGATGCGCTCGCGCAACCCCTCGCCTGTATCCAGCGCGCGCCCCCGCACAACAGGCGGACCAAAGAGCCTCTCCGCGAAGTCTTCCCCTTTAGCAGTTTTCTGGTTCTCGCGCGGGTAGAGACGATGGATGTTTGTCAGATAGACCGTGCCTGTTGTGGTGGTGCCCCCCGGCTCATCCTGCAGCACTACCTGCACCTGGAAGTCGTGAAGCCACTCTTCCGGGATCAGCGGGTCCTGGTAGAAGATGGCGCAGTTCTCGAAGTCGTCTTTGAGCCGTTCGTACACCGTGAGGTTAGGGGCGATAATCACAAAGTGCCGTGCCAGGTCGGAGCGCGGTTCGTACAGGCTGTGGAAGTAGCTCCACGCGATGGCAAGGCTCATGATTTTGGTCTTACCTGCACCCGTTGCCACCTTGGCGCAGTACTTCGCCCATCTATCCTGGTCAGGGGGGATGCCCAGCACGAGGTCATCTACCTCCCCGTCGCTGAACTCCGTCAGCAGTTGCGCTAAGTTGCATACTCCGCGCACTTCGTACAGGTAGATGAACGTCTCTATCGCCTCACGCTGTGCCCAGTGGTATCGGAAGTTCACCGTCTCGCCGTCCTTGTCGGTGACCAGATGTTCGGTCTCGAACCAGTGTTGTAGCAGGCGACGGGTAGTATCGCTCACGCCCGCATAGCCACCTCGTCTCCATGCATCCACCTGGGCACGAATGGCTCGCACCGTGGGCACCTTGCTGGGGCGCCTGCCCGGCTGAACCAGGGCGGGTTCTCCGCGAACCGGGTTGGGCACGCGATGCTGGGTAGGCTCTTCCCACGGCCGGAACAGGGGTTGTAGCGCCTCTATATTCTGCTCGGTCACCTCAAAAGCCATAGGTCACACCTCCACTTCCAGCACGGTGGTGGTGTCGACGCCGAACACGTCAATCACCTTCACCGCTATCTGGTGCTTGCCGGGCGTCTCGTACTGCCAGCCGATGTCGGTGCGGATCTTGAGTGAGCGGCATTTGCGCGTGCGAAAGTCCTGCCAGTGATGCTCGAAGGGCTTGTCGGGCGAGTAGTCGAAATCTACCGCCCAGAAGTCGATGAAGTCGAAAGGCGAGCGCACCGCGCGTTCACGCAAAGCCTCCAGCTCCTTTTCGGGCACTTCTGCCAGAGCGGGCATGAAACGCACCAGCTCCACATCTACCTTCCCCTCGCGTACTGTTGCCCGCGCCTCCAGTGCGCCCGCCTCGAAGAACTGCACTTCGGTGCGGTTGGGTTCCATAATCTCGCGTGGGATATACTTCAGGCGTATCTCCAAGCCTGTTTCTGCCTGCAGGGCGTGTTTCTGCTGGGGAAGTGCCATCTCGAACTCCCAAGCCAGACAGTGCACCTCGCGTGCCCCCGCCGCCTGCGCCGCTTGCGCCACCGCACGCAGCTCCTCGTAGGTGAAGATGCTGTCGATACTGTCCACGTGCACGTATGCGCTTCCCTTTTTGCCGTGCAACAGCGGATGGGGCGGGTTTTCGAGCAGCGCCGCCTTGTAGAACTGCAGGACGATGCGGCGGTGCTCGCGGTCGGCGCCCCTGAGCCGCTCCAGTTGCCACCACTGCCGCTCATAGCGCCCCAGGTTGTAGACATCGAAGGAGCGGTAGGGCTTGCCTGCTTCATGAAGTTCGCGCTGCACCTGGATGAGCCGCTTGCGCGTGACGTGAATGGCATAGCGCCCCAGGTCCACCCCAATCCAGCGCCGGCCCAGCTTCTCCGCTACCGCCAGCGTGGTGCCCGAGCCGCAGAAGAAATCGGCCACCAGGTCGCCTTCGTTGGAAGAGGCTTTGATGATGCGCTCAAGCAGGGCTTCGGGCTTTTGGGTGTCGAAACCTGTTCTTTCGTCTTGGGGTAAGTGCATAGCATCGGGAATGTCAAGCCAAGCATCGCCCACAGGTACCTGTTCAACAACCATTCCATCTTGTACATCGAGGAAGTATTTTATTCTGATATTCCCTGTTCTGGTCTCGTGGATTCGCCCCTCTGCACGCAGTTTCTCAACGCTTTCATCCGTGTAGTCCCCTCTAGGCGCGGTTTTGAACCATCTTCCATCATCATCTTGGCGGAACCCATTTTCTCGTGCTTCTTGTAGCGTATAGCGTCTGAGGGTAAAATCACCGTTAAACTGATAAGCCCCCGATTTGCGATAGAAGAAAATATCATCGTGATTTCGTGCAAACTGCCGCGCTATGGCTTTCGCACCACGCGCACTTGAGCCATACACCCAAACGATGTTGTTAAGGAAGCAATCTGGCCCAAAGACTTCGTCCATGATCCCCCGCATTAAAGAACTTATGCGCCAATCGCAGTGCACATAAATACTCCCCCGCTCGCTGAGCAGCTCGCGCATCAGGGTCAGCCGTTCGTACATCATGTGCAGGTAGGAATCGGTGCCCTTGCCCCACGTGTCGCGGTAAGCCACCGCTTCCAGGATGGACTGCTCCTTTTGCACCGCGTCGCCTTCCTCGCCGATCTGCACCTGCATGGTAAAGTCGGCGCCCACGTCGAAGGGCGGGTCAATGTAGATGAGGTCAATCTTGCCGCGGAACTGCTCCAGCAGAGAAGCCATCACCAGTTTGTTATCGCCCCAGATGAGCATGTTGCGCCAGTCGTCGCGGTGTGCGCTCTGGTGGAAGGCGTTTTCATCAAAAGGCAGTCCCAGCTGGGTTGCTTGCGCTTTGTGGGCGTCGCGCGGGGCGTCGATGGTTTCCACCCGCTGTAGAGGCAAGGGCGAAGCAGGTAGTTTGACAGCACGGCGGTTGCCGTACTCGTCGTACTTGCCCTCCCACACCAGCTCCGTCTTCATGCGGGAAAGGGGATGAGGGTTGTTCGGACCGTACTCAGGCATGTTCTCCTCTCCTGAGAGCGAAGTTCTCGTCAGAGATTATACGAAAACATGCAAAAGGTGTCAATAGCAGAGGCTGTGGCTGTTCAAACACTCTGTGCCATCCACGAACGCGCAGGGTCACGCGGCGGTTGGCGGTTCTGCGCCGATGCCTTACTGGGCAAGCCACGCCAGTACTCTGTCAGGGCTCTGCATGTTGTGAGAGACCACCCGGCGACTGGAAGTGGCGGGCAACGTGCACAAAACCCCCTTCGGGGGTGGATAACCTGCGTGAGCAGGTTTCGCTGTCCGTTGCCCGCGATTTTCCATCGCTGGGACGGCGTGTATCCGTGTGCCCAACAGATGGTTGCTACAGGTTAGCCAACTGGCGACGGCTGCTCGGCATACAGCCGCTCAGGCACACGGTCGTGCGCCAGCAGGTCGTCCAGCGTCTCGCGTTCCACGATGATTTCGGCACGCCCTTCGTTCACCAGCACCATCGCCGGGCGGGGGAAGCGGTTGTAGTTACTGCTCATCGCGTAGTTGTACGCACCCGTGGAGGGCACCGCCAGAATGTCGCCCGGCTCCGGCTGGGCAATGGCGACGTTGCGGATGAGAATATCGGTCTCGCAGTGTTTGCCTGCGATAGTTACCACGGTGTTCGCCGGCTGGTTCGGCTTTGTTCGCCACCAGCGCGGTGTACACGGCGTCGTACAGCTGCGGGCGCGGGTTGTCCGACATGCCTCCGTCTACCGCCACGTAGGTGCGGGTGCCCGGTGGCTGATGGATGGGCACCTGCTTAATCGCTCCGATGGTGTACAGGGTCAGCCCCGCCTCGCCGACCAGCGACCGCCCCGGTTCCTGCAGGAGGGTGGGGTAGGGCAGGTTGCGGCGGTTCAGCTGCTGGGTCAATCACGCCCACCGACGATGCGCTCGGCGTACTCTTCGAAGGTGGGGGGCTGATGGCTTTCGATGTAACGGATACCCAGTCCACCGCCGATGTTGAGTTCCTCCACCACGTAACCCAGCTGCTTGCGCAGAGTGTGCATGAAGTCCACCATAATCTTGACCGCACGCTCCTGTGCTTCCGTCTCTAACAGCTGCGAGCCAACGTGACAATGGATGCCTTTCACACGCAAATGCGGTGAGGCAAGCGCGCGGCTGGACGCCCTTCCAGCGCGTAGCCGTTTCGGATGTTCAAACCGAACTTGGTATCCGCCTGTCCCGTGCGGATGAAACGGTGCGTGTGCGGGTCGATGCCAGGCGTGACACGAATCAGTACCGTCACCTGCTTTGCCCTCTTCAGCAGCCACGCTGCTCCAGCATCTCTATCTCCAGCAGGTTGTCTACCACGACGCGCCCCACACCATGCTGTACCGCCATCTGCAACTCCAGCAACGATTTGTTATTGCCGTGAAAGACCAGCTTTGTGCGGCGGGAAACCTGCCCGGAGTGCAGTGTACAACTCTCCCGCGGATGCCACGTCCAGGTCGTAGCCTTCCTGTGCCACGATGCGTGCTACCGCCATGCAGAGCAACGCCTTGCCCGCGTAGGCGATTTCATTGCGGGGGTAACGTTTCTCGAAGGCGCGTCGGTAGTCGCGCATGTTTTGCCGGAAAGTGGCTTCGTCCAGCACGTACAGTGGTGTTCCGAACCGCCTTGCCAGCTCTACCGTGTCACATCCACCAATTTCCAGATGTCCTCGCTCGTTAATCCGTTGTGTACCTAACAGCAACATCCTTCCCCTCGAAGTGTCCTGTGGAATCTGTTTAGTCAGATGTAAAGAATATCATGTATCGCCCGTCAAAGTCAAGGTGAGGAGCCTGCACAGGTGGAACATCAGAACGTCAACCGGTTCAGGGCTACTTGGCTGTGTAACAGGAGCGTGCTTTCGGGTGTCGAAACGGATAGAGACACCACCAGAAGGGGGAGGAGTCACAGGGATGGCACGCAGGTTCTGGGTGCGCGTGACGATTCTGCTACTGGCAACGACTGTCGCCTACTTGCTCTTTGTGACCTTTTTTGTTTCTCCGCGCGCGGCATGGTTCACGGTAGATTCGCAGAACGGCTACGTGCTTCAAAAGGTCGTCTATGAGAAGCCTCAGTCCACCATTTGCAGGTGGGCTGATGCCGAATACAGCCACCAATTTGCGAGTCGAGGTGTTCAGCGACGCCCATATAGGGTTGCTCCTGCGCGTACCCGCCGATATGAAACCAGCACCCGGTTTCGCTGCGTCGGTGAAGTCGTCCAGACTGCAGGTGAGAGTGGTTGCCAGCGATGGGAGAGAACTGCCCTGCGTGTGGATGCTGAGAGAGGATTTGGAGATAACGCCCTTCTGGAGCCTGCGTGTGGCGTGGCTGCGATTCAGGCTGTGGTTGCGGGGATACAGGAATACGGGGAACGTTTTTCCCGGGAGGTCCGCGCGTCACTCGATTACACATTGCGGTTCCCTGCGGTTATCCACCGACCGTCAGGTGGTTTGAGGCTTATCTGCGTGATCTGAAGGGGCGTACCGCCAGATACCGGGTGTACCATTTGCCTGCTTCACGTCACCGTATCACGCCGCCGGTGAAGCAGGTGACGCAGCATCGTGTCGACGGGGCGACCCTCTCTGCGCGTGTGATCCCTCTTCCGCCCCTGGTCAGAAGTCGGTCGCGTTGCGGACTACCATAACGTACTATCCGTACGACATTGGAGGCAAAATGCTGGTAGTGCGCGTAGATGGGGCGCTTCCAACCTCGCAGGATAACGAGTGGGAACTGGACATCAACGACATTTACCCGGAGTGGGATAGCCCCCATACCCGGCGGTTCGAAGCGATTCGTGAAGTAGTCCCCCGTTTGGAGAAGCCGTCTTACAGTCGGGGCTATAGCTTCTGGGACCCATACCCTGACGTATCGCGATACTACCGGGTGCGTGCGGAGCTGCGGGAGTACGCCGCTTATCAGGAGCAGGTCACCTTCACCAACATCCCTGTCGTCTCCACGCGAGGAGGCGCGGTACTGCTGGCTTCGGTGCAAAAGGAACAGAAAGTAACAACGCCCAGTGGGATAGAGGTTGTGTTGCCAGCACAGAACCCGCTGCGGGATTTCTGGACGGCCTACTATCAGGATGCCAGCGTCATCATTCGCATCCAGCCGGGGGAAAAGGATGTTGTTCTTCCCCGTTCGCCGTTGTATCAGCGCGTCCAGAAGCCGTTAGGGATAGAGCTCCAGGGCAATGACACACTGCGCGGCTGGAGCAGCAACCATCAGGGAGGATATGTTCTCCATGTTTCTAGAAAGCATCTGCGCGGCAATGTGATTCCACGCTTGACCGTAACCATCCGCCAGAGGGCGTTGTTACGCTCCATCCCGCTAGATTTTGTTGTGCCAGCGGAGCGCGGGTAGACAGGACCTCCCGTATCAGAAAGAAACCCGAATCGTGCTCTTTCCTGCCCTCGCCTGTAGCCTTACGAGGTCGCCCGTAAAGTCGCGGTGCGGTTCTCCGTTCACCTCCACGCGCCGGATGCGCTTGCCGTCGGGGTGAGGGAGACGTAAACACACCGTAACCGGCTCTGAGACATCCGGCAACGACACCTCCGCCTCGATAACGCCCTGCGCCACCCGCGAGCGGATATGATAGCTCACCACGCCGTATCGGGTGAGCAGGTTTTCCACGTGAATAGCCTGGCCGTCTTTGAGCCAGTAGCCGGGCACGAGGGGAGCCAGCCACAGTGTGTCATCGTGTTCCATCGCCAGCATGAAGCGCGTGTACGCCAGGAAGTATCCCGTTTCATGCGTTTTGTTCCACGCACCAACGTTGTTAAAATGCTCCCAGAGCCAGAGCGTCTCTTCATTGAGCAGGGAAGCGAGCATGTTGAAGTACGAGCGGATGAACGGCTTGCGGTCGTTGCGCAGGGCGTAGATTTCGGGATTGCGCGTGTAGAAAGGCTGCACCTTGGAGAAGCCACCCAGGTGGAACCAGTCTTTGCGGTTTTGCTCGGCAGGATAGTCAAACCAGCCACTTTCGAGGAAAGCAACGTCCTCCAGGTAGTCCATCATCCACTCCACCTCGCGCGTGTCGGGCGGGATAACGCCTTGCGGAACCAGCTGGTGCGCGCCCACCTCCACATCATACGCCCAGCTGCGGTTGGCGTCCTCGCCGGGGAAGAGGTGCGCGGTAGGAGCGGGGCAGTGCACTTGCGAGGGCGAGCCGGGCACCCACGTACCGTTTTGCAGGGGCACGACGGGCATCTGCTCCTGCGTGTGTCGGTATGCCCTCTGGATGTCCCTGCGAAATCGCTGGGCTTCCTGAAGCAGGTCATCCGCACCTGCTGCACCGATGTCGGCAAGAGCACGCGCTGCATGGTACAGCCCCGCGTAGTAATAGCCATTGAGTGTGAAATAGTAGGCGTAGGCGTTCCAGTCTGCTATCACGCCCGGAGGCATCAGTCCATATTCAGGCACAGGCTCGCCGTTGGGCAGGCGTTTCATCGTTTTCTGCCTCTGGCGCACAATCCATCGGCAGACGTTCTCCACCGCCGGAGCGACCTGTCGCATCCACGCCGTATCGCCTGTCAGTGCAACGTATTCGCCCAGCGTCCACAGGTGCCAGCCGGTGCCCATGAGCGTATAGCCGGTGGTCAGATAGCCCGCTGGATGATAGCGATGCACGAAGAAATCCAGCGCGCGGCGGGCAAACTCGCGATGTCCCAGCAGGAGCATCCCGCGAATGACCGCATGCGCCTCGCTTTCCAGAGGTCCGTATGCCATCGACGCAATCCACGCTGCCACACGCTTACCGTCCTCCTCGTTGCGGGCGGCGAGCAAGCAGTGCACCTGCGAAGCGCGAATCACGTTTAGCAGGTCTGCGTCGGGGATCTCGATGCGCGTGGCTTCGCGCATGACCGCCTGCCAGTATCGCTCCGTTGCGGCAAGAGCATCCTGTGCTGAAACAGGGGCGAGCGTTTCGTCCGGCGACATCTCCCACGCAGGAAGCACCAGCACGAGGCTTCGCTTCTCATGTGCAGGCACGGAGGTACTGAAACGCAGTTCGCTCCCCTGTGCTTCTCCTGTCCAGCCATCCTTTGCGGTTTGCACGACCGCCGAAACCGCCTGCCCATGCACCATCTGGTAGCCCTGGGCAAAGGCACGGATTTGTGGTTCGGGCTGCACTGAGAGCGCTATCCGTGCGGTAGCGGGTGCTGGACCGATATTCTCTGCTTCCATGAGCACGAAGCAGGCGGCACGCCTGTACAGCCACCCGTTAGATTCGGGCACGGGGTGCTCATCCAGCGGTGCCACGAAACTGGTCTGGCGATACGTCACGTTGCCATCCCGCCAGGTGATGACCGTCACAGGCAGCCAGCCGCCGTGCAGATGTCGCTCCGTCCATTGCGCTTGACCGCCTGCGTACAGGGGACGTATCTGCATCTCCTCTTTGCGCAGTGTGCCGTCGCGCTCCACGATAAACTTGCGGTTATCGCACGCCAGCGAGAGCATCATGGGTCCGTTGTTCTGCACTTTGTGGTGCGTCTTCTCCATCGCCTGCGCGAAGGTCTGTTCGGGGAGCTTGCGAACGCGCTCCGGAACCGTCTTGCGCCGCGCGATTTTGCTCTGGTACTGCTCGATGGTGAGATTGGGGTCGCGGGAGACCAGCAGACCCACATGAGGTACATACACTGCGCCATGTGCCAGCACTTCGTCTACCGCTACGCCAAAGGAGCTCTCCGAAAGACGGACGCGCAACACCGACCGGTCCGACTTGAGCATGGAAGGACGGCTGTAGCGCACGCGCAGGCGCAGAGGGGTTTTTCCATTCCATGGTACTTCGTGGGTTGTGTTCTCACCGTATACGATTTCACCGTTGTAGATGCGGATGGAGACTTCATCTGCAGATTGCAGGCGGAGCGTCAGTTCCGCTTCATCCCAGCGGGAGCTGGTGAAGGCGCGGATGGGGCGAATGGAGACAGGTTCCTTCATGGAGCCGAAAACCCAGCGCACCTTGCGCACGCCGTAGGTGGTTCCCGAAATGCCACGCCAGTCGGGGCGAAATATCCACTCGTGTGATGCTTGCTCTACGGAAGCGGGGAGGGGAACCCACTTGCCCTGCCAGTGTGACTCGCCCACCCATGCCTGCAGCTGCACCGAATCGGGTGGAGGCGGTGCGGAGACGAACTGCAGACGCAGTTCCGTCAGACGCCTTCTCTCCAGCCAGTGCAAACCGATACTACCCTGCCCATCGGCAGAGGCAGGCACCGTGTACGTGCCGTCGGGGTTGGGGAGCAGGGGTTCTTCCAGGAAGATGTCTTCAGCGAGATACTCCTCGATACGTCCGGCGCGACAGCCCTCCGTCCGATTGGGGTCGGAGGTTATCACCCGCGCAAAGGGAGCAACGTCCACACGCAGAGGCTGCTGTGGCTTTCTGGAGGGTTGGCGGGCACGCACCAGACGCGCCTCTGCCCAGTTGGCGCAGTCGCAGGTGATGCCGTCTCCGGCATCGGTAACCACCAAGCGCAGCTCGTTCGCCCCTTTGACAGATACACGCACGGGCTTGGGAGCGTCGGTCTCATGCATCACACCGCTATCAAAACGCTTTTTGCCGTCCACATACACCTGAAAAGTCACGCTGCCCACGTTGCCGCCCTGCCACTGCACGCCCACTTCCGCTTCGAAGGTTTCGTACTCCCCGTTGAGGTCTATGAGGATTTCGCCCGGAGCGTGATGCCCCAGCCCTTTGCTGTATTCTTTATCGCGGATGCGCAGAGGCAGTGGTGTTTGCCCGGGCGCGTGTGCACAGGTATTGACCCCCAGCTCTCCCCATCCCTGTTGCAGGTATACGAAGCGGTGCTGCAGGTCGGCAAGGTACTCCACAACGGGTTCCTGTCCATTCGTCATCACACACAACGCTCCTATCAGTGGTATCAGTAGTGAAGAGAACATGCTATCTACTCCGCGACGAACTCCTGTGCTTCTTGCATATTCTGTCAGATGTCCCTGAGGTAAAGGGAAACCTTGCGCCTCATGCGGGCAGTGCCTCCGCAAGAGTCTTCATCGTTCTCAACGTTTCTACACTTTCGCCATGTGTCCGGTTACACCTGCGCGGGTTGCTGTCCTCCGTTTTTAGTGTGCCCCGTTTCGCACCAGTATCCTCTTGCGTACCAGAGCCACCTCGCGTTCGTCCTTATCCATGGCGCGTACCTCTAGCACGTACTCTCCATCCGCAACCTGCGTGCTGTCCCAGCGGAAGATGGTCGGCAGCACGTTCGAAGTTCCGACGAGGTAGCCATCTACGGTGAAGAAGACAAACTTTACCGTTTCGGCGTAGCGGGCAGTCACTTCCAGATTCAGCGTGCCGTTCACTACAGGCAGGTTTGCCTTTTCACCGCGTTGTATACTGCGCTGCACCGCCTCGAGCGACTCTTTGGGCAGGGCAGTGGTGACCGCCTCGCGTATCGGTAGGGCGCTCGCATCGTCTTCCGCCAACACCTGCAGTACCCACACATCACCCAGTTTATAGCGGTAGCTCGGAGGCATCGAATAGGCGACCTGTCCTTCCTGCAGCATCAGCCGAGCGGAAATCTTTGTGCCGAAGTCGCGAAAGAGCACCGACCCGACAGGAATGTCCGTGCGTAAGGCGGTGGATGATTGCACGCCGTCTGCTGCCAACCCGACGCTCTGAGTTTCGTTGTGCTGTATGACCCACAACCCCTTGTCCTGAATCACTGCCGTACGTGCGGGGAGCCGGGAATCGCCCAGGCGCTGGGGCAAGGTGGTAACGCGCCCGATGGTCGTGAAGTGCGCGCCGCCGTCCACACTGATGCCTATCGTGCCTGCTGGCAGCAAAACGATACGCACACGGAACGCCTCCACTTGCGCGGGCAAGGGCAACACCATACAGAGCAACAACACGCAGACTAAAACCCGTGCAAAGAGAGAGCGGTTGAGAAGGAGGTGGGACCTAACCTCCTGACCCCCTTCCCTACGAGGGAAGGGGGCACAACTCCCCTCTCCTCGCAGGAGAGGGGACGGGGGTGAGGTTTTGAACGAAGTATCTCTCATCGGGCAGCCGCGGCTACCGCCGCTTCGGTGCGCTTTGCGGATTCGGTGACCTCGATCATGCGGTCTAACGCGACACGCGCCCAGTGCGCGATGTTCTCAGGCACTTTCACCTGGTTGACCACGTTGCCCCGCGCCAGGTTCTCCATCGCCCAGCACAGGTAGGAGGGATGGATGCGATACATCGTGGAGCAGGGGCACACGATGGGGTCCAGGCACATGATGAACTGGTCGGGATGCTCCGCGGCGAGACGGTGCACCAGATTAATCTCCGTGCCTACCGCCCACTTGCTGCCCGGTGGCGATTCGCGAATCACCTTCACGATATATTCGGTGGAGCCGTTGCAGTCCGCCGCCTCTACCACCTCGCGCCGGCACTCAGGGTGCACCACCACCTTGATGCCCGGATACATCTTGCGTGCGGCTTCGATCTGCGCGACGGTGAAGCGCATGTGCACCGAACAGTGCCCTTTCCACAGGATGAGCTTCGCGCGGCGCAATGCCTCTTCCGTATGACCGCCCAGCGGCAGGTCGGGATTCCACACTACCATCTCGGTGTCGGGGTCTATGCCCATCTGGATACCTGTATTGCGCCCCAGGTGCTGGTCGGGGAAGAAGAGCACGCGCTCCGCCCGCCCGAACGCCCAGGTGAGGATGGCTCTGGCGTTGGAGGAGGTGCACACGATGCCCTCGCGCTCTCCGCAGAAGGCTTTGAGGTTGGCGGCGGAGTTCATGTAGGTCACGGGCGTGATGCTCTCTGCTGGAAACAGGCTGGTCAGTTCGCGCCAGCAGGCGCGCACCTGATAGATGTTCGCCATGTCCGCCATCGAACAGCCCGCGGACATGTTGGGCAGAATCACCTTCTGGTAGTCGGGGGTGAGGATGTCGGCGGTTTCCGCCATGAAGTGCACGCCGCAGAACACGATGAACTCCGCTTCAGGGTGTCTGGTGGCATCGCGAGCGAGCTTGTAACTGTCGCCGCGGTAGTCGGCGTGCTGGATAATCTCGTCGCGCTGGTAATGGTGACCCAAAATCACCACGCGCTCGCCCAGCGACTGTTTCGCCCGGCGAATCCGCTCATGCGTTTCCTCATCGGAAATCTGGGAATACTCCGGTGGCAATGGAGCCTGAACCATTTTCCGCCATCCTTTCTCTGCTGTGCGCCAGTCCCGGTTGCACGGGACGGGGATGTTGGCACACAGCAAACGCTGTGGTGTTTTGTGTCCATAGTATACCGAATGAAAGAGCGGTGATGCAACTGGTGCGCCTTGCGGGAACATTTCGAAATCACGCCTATGTCTAACATGGTGATAGATAGGTGGGATGACTAACTTATCCCGCATCATCAGGAAGGGAGGAAAGGGGCATGACTCGCATTGCATCAGTGGCAAAGCAGTATGGCAGGCTGGTGCAAATAGCAACATGGGCTGCTCTCGTGTTGTGGACGCCTCTGTTCACGGCAGCGCAGAGCCTGCCGCGACCGTCCGGTGACTTCTTGACAAGATTGAAAGAACAGCTTTCCCCGGAGAACGTGCTTCACTACCGCGAAACACATCCTCGTATACCGCTGTCCAGGCAACCCCCTCCCGGTTCGAACAGCTGGAACGTGGAGCTGGTGGGCATGACAGGTGGGGCGGTGTACGATGTGGCGGTACAGGGGAGCTATGCCTACTGCGCTAACGGAGTGGGGCTTGTGGTGCTGGATGTTTCTGCGCCCGGGTCTCCACGATGGGCTGGAGGACTCATGCTACTGGAGGGCGGATGGCGCGTTGCTGCTGCGCCTCCGTATGTTTATCTTGGGGATATCTCTGGTGGTTTTTACGTGATCGATGTTTCCACCCCCCAACAGCCGAGAGTGGTAGGCTATTGCGATACCGGCAATCGCGACCGTGGAATACAGAAAATCGCTCTTTCGGGTTCCTACGCCTATCTTGCCTGCCGGTCACGTGGGCTGCAGGTACTGGATATTTCGGACAGGCGCAACCCACGTCTGGTCTCTTCGCTTTCTTTTTCCAGCTATGTCTATGATGTCTTTATCGCCGGTTCTCTGGCTTACGTAGCAGCATGGGGGGAGGGATTACAGATCGTCGATATTTCCAACCCTCTGGCACCGCAAAAGGCAGGGGCATATATCCCTAAAATGACGGACTTCAATGCGAAAGCGGTGAGCGTCTCTGGCACGAGGGCGTACCTCGCGGGCGCGAATGGGGTGGTAGTGCTTGATGTTTCCGACCCGCAGCAGCCACGTCAGATAGCCGCCGCCGTTGTGCCGGGCACTGGCAAGCAGTTAAGCATTGCTGCTGGTCGAGTCTACGTGGCAAATGGCGCGAAAGGGGTGCGCATCATCGACGCTTCCGACCTGAACAACATCCGGGAGACGGCGTCGTTTGCTGAAGAGCAAAACGATGCGTGGAGTGTGTACCCGGTAGGCACCCATGCATACGTGGCGAACGGCTATCTGGGCTTGCTCATACTGGATGTTACCTCGCCAGTTACCCCACGAATTGCCGGACGCTACTTCATGCCGGGTTCCGCAATGGGTGTTGCTGTCTCCGGCTCGTACGTCTATGTTGGAGGGTTGGTTGCAGGCGTACAGGTGGTGGATGTCGCCAACCCAGCGCTTCCCCGCGAGGTCAGCAGGCGGAAGCTGGTGGACTGGGTATGGAATATCGCCACGTCCGCGCCCTACGTCTACGCGGCAAGCTGGGAACATGGGGTGCAAGTGATAGATGTTTCTAACCCACTGAACCCCAGGGTGGTCGGCTCCAACGATACCCCCAACTCCGCTGTGGGTATTGCCATGGCTGGTCATCGTGTATACGTAGCGGACGGCTATGAGGGATTGCACCTCTTCGATATCGGCAACCCCACCACGCCGGTACGATTGGGTTCTGTGGATACACCGGACCAGGCGTTCGACGTGTTCGTTTCGGGCACGACCGCCTATGTTGCCGACGTCAATGGCGGTCTGCGCATTATCGACGTTTCCGACCCAAGAACCCCCAGAGAGATCGGTGCTTACAATCACCACGCCAAAGGCGTTTATGTATCCGGCTCTTACGCCTACGTTGCTGGTGGGCAGGGTGGGCTGAGGATTGTAGATGTTTCTGACCCTGCTCGCCCCCGAGAAGTCGGTTCCTACTCCACCGCCGGCGACGTGTGGAGTGTGGCGGTGGCAGGAACTCTTGCTTTTGTTGCAGAGGAGGACGGCGGCCTGGCGGTAATAGATGTCACCGACCCCTTTAATCCGATACTCGTCGGTTATCATGATACACCGCGCCTTGCACTTCGTGTGGCGGTGGACGGCAACTATGTTTATCTTGCGAACCTCGATTCAGGCGTGCTTGTCTTCCGCTACACGGGCAGTGTATCCAACCATCCGCCTCGCACGCCCACTCTGCTGGCACCGGAACACAACCAGAGCATTTCCGATACTGCTACTCCTACCTTCCGACTCATCACTGAGGACATCGACGGCGACCGGGTGAAGTTCGAGATACAGCTCACCAGGGGCGACGATACCAGAACCTTCTCCACCGGTTTTGTTGCCAGCGGGGAGGAGGCAACGGTCACCGTTCCTGTGGAACAGGCATTGACGGCGGGGACATGGAGCTGGAGGGCACGCGCCGTCGATGAGAGAGGCGCCATCAGCAACTGGAGCACAGTGCGAAACTTCACTATGAATGTGAATACGCCACCCTCTGTGCCCACGCTGGTCGCTCCTGCCAGCGGCACGACCGTCTCCGCCACGCCAAGTCTGACCCTCAAAGCCAGCGACCCCGACAGCGAGCGGGTGAAGCTGGAGATACAGGTCACTAACGGCACAGACGTTCGTACTTTTACCACAGACTACGTGGATAGCGGTGCGGAAGTGGTGTATACTGCCCCTGCCGACCAGCCACTCGCCGATGGACAGTGGAGCTGGAAGGCAAAGGCAATAGATGAGCGCGGCGCGGAGAGTGCATGGAGTGAGGCGTGGAGTTTTACCGTAGCGACAAATCGCGCGCCTGCAGTGCCTACCCTGATTGCACCTGCTCCAAACGCGGTAATCACCCCGACGCCGACCTTCCGGCTCAGAACCGATGACCCGAACGGCGAACGAGTGAAGTTCGTCATACGCCTGAGCAGAGGTACGGAAGCACGGTCATTCGTCACAGAGTTTGTCAGCAGCGGTGCGGACGCTACCTACACAGTTCCCTCTGCCCAGCCGTTGTCGCAGGGTCCGTGGAGCTGGCGGGCGAAGGCAATAGACGAGCAGGGCGTGGAAAGCGGATGGAGCGAGGTGCGGGAGTTCACTGTACGCATCGACAAATGCGACCTGTCGCCCGTTGACGTAAACGTCTCCTCGCCCAAGGCGATGGCAGGTGGGACGGTGACGATCAGTGTCCGGATAACCAACCGCGGCGACGCTCCGTCCTCTGCTTCCAGAACACGGGTGCAGATCAGTCGCTCTGCAAATGCTCCATCTACGTCCGACCGCGTGCTCACCGAGTTTCTCACCCCGACACTGGGAGTCAACCAGTCCATTACCCATGAGAGCGAGGTCATCATTCCAGCCAATATGCAGCCGGGCAATTACACCGTATGGGTTATCGTAGACGCCAATGGCGTGCTCGACCAGTCTGACAGGAGCAACGACCAGAACAAGGTGGCGCTTCGAGTCGTTCCTAGTGCGCAGGTGTGGCTACCTGCAGGCGTAAACACGTTCGGCATAAGCACTTCCACCGAGCAACTTGCCCCGGACAGCATCGGGCTATCAGGGCTGGCGATGAAACGCTGGGATCCCGGTGCAGGCTATCTGGATGTGAGTGAGGTGCAGCCCTTACAGGTGGGCAAAGCGTACTGGGTAAGAATCCCTCAGAGCATGGTGATACGTGTCCCTGCAGAGACCTCTGCGGAGGCAGCTGTCATCCATCTGCAGCGGGGCTGGAATCTGATATCCTGCCCGTATCCCTCTACCGTGCAGTGGAGCCTGGACCTGATCAGGGTGCGTCTGGGTGCTCTTACCGTCCCTCTGGAACAGGCTCAGCAGTCCGGCTGGATGGAAAGCTACGCCTGGGGCTGGAGGCAGAACGCTCAGAACCCGTATACGGGGCACTATGTGTTCATCTACGATTCCAATGTGGTGCCCGGCGTGCAGGGCTATCTGGAACCCTGGAAGGGCTACTGGGTATACGCCCACCAGGAATGTGACCTTCTTCTGCCCGGAGCATCCGATGGAACGCGCTCCGCTGGTCGTTCGTCCATGACAGGTAAAGGCTGGTCGTTGCCGGTGCTAGCACGCCGAGGTGACTCAGAATCTGAGGCAATGATCGGTGTTTCAGCGAACGGGCGTGGGTTGGGCGTCGCACCGCCTCCTGCACCACCTGCTACTGCGGAGAGCCAGCCTGTGGAAGTATTTGTAGAGCGTGCGGGTTCGCCACTGGCGGTGGATATCCGTAGCGGACTCGGCAGGCGTCAGGAATGGGACCTGGTGGTGCGCTTCGGCAAGGCACGTGAGGAGGTCAGTCTACATTGGGAAGGTGCGAACCGTCTGCCGCGCGACGTGAACCTGATGCTGATTGACCGCACTACCGGCGCACGACGATACCTGCGCACCACCCCTGACTATCGCTTCATGCCTGCGGAGGGAGAGACTGAGCGCAGGTTCACCCTGGTGGCGGAGCGTGATATCGGCTTGCCCCTGCGCATTGCGGCTCTGCAGGCAACGCCAACGCGAGGGGGCAGCATTGCTGTGCACTTCATCCTGAGCCGTATGGCGGTGGTACAGGTGGAGGTGCTGAGCGCATCCGGGACGCGCTTGGCGCTACTGGATGCAGGTGGCACACGGCAGGCTGGCACGCATACCTTGGTGTGGCGTGGAGTCGATGGGCAAGGACGCGCGTTGCCCGCTGGAGTATACCTCGTGCGCGTACGGGCGCAGGATGAAGAGGGACGGCATACGCAGGCGGTGACTCCGCTGGTGCTGGCGCGGTAGGGAGGAGAAGGACAATGAGGCACCTCTGGTATGCTCTGCTTGTAGCCGGGCTTGCGCTAACGGGTTGTGGTGGCGGAGGAGGTGTCGGGCTTCTGCCGGATACCACTCCCCCCACCATACACACTCTGCTGGTGTTGCCAGAAGAGCTCATCGTATCGGGCACGGAGATCATGGTGCAGGTCACGGTCACCGACGACCGCGGCGTGCAGAACGCTGAAGTGGTAGCAACCTACCCTGACGGCACACAAAAGCAATATGCGATGCAGGCAGGCAGCGGCTCCGAATATAACGTGCGGTTCATTGCGCAGTGGGATATGAGCCGAGCAACGGGCGCGGCGTTGCGGATACAGGTGATGGTTATGGATGCTGCCAATAACACAGCGGTAGCCGAAAAATCGCTTAGCACGCCGTTACCGCCGCCTGAGTCGCCGTTTTGAGTTTGCAACACCTAAACCTCTACCAGTTTGACCCTGCGGCGGATCCGGGCTACGTGTGGCACTGCCACATCCTGGAGCACGAGGACAACGAGATGATGCGCCCGCTGAAGATCCAGCAGTAGCACCATAGGGCGAGCCGTTCTCGGCTCGCCCTGCCCCCTTGACTTCCTGCCCCCAATCCCGCAAAATGTAAGCAATATCCTGCAGCGAAAAACGGAGGAGCGTTGACCCATGCGACGATGGTTCTATACGGTGACAGGCGTTTTGCTGTGGTATACCGTTGCTGCCGCCTGGGCATCGGTTTCGAAGGTGAGCATCCTGGTGCAGCTGGAAGACCCCGCTCAGCAAGCCTTCACGATGGAATACACCCTTCAAGGCGTCGACTCCAGCACGCTGACCGTAGCGATACCGACGTGGACGCCCGGCTGGTATCAAACGATGCCGTACAGCGAGGGTATCCGCGATATGCGGGCGGAGAATGAAAGGGGCGAGCCTTTACCGATAGAACCGGTGAACCCTTCTAGCTGGCGTATCCGCACCGGTGGTGCGCAAGCAGTGCGTCTGCGTTATCGCGTGCTGGCGCGTGAGGAGGGGATGGGTTTCTTCGGTGTCGCGATGGGACCTCACCATGCCTACATCAACGGTGCTGCCGCTTTTCTCTACGAGATGGATTCGAAGAAAGCGCCGCACGAGGTGCAATTCCGGCTACCTGTGGGCTGGCAAGTGGCGACCGCGATGGATTTTGTCGCCCAGAACGAGCGGAGACCGTTCGGAGACGTGCGGGACACTTTTGTCGCCCCGAACTACGATGAACTGATTGACAGCCCTATTCAGATGGGGCAGTTTGAGGTGCGGGAGTTCCGCGCGCGTGGTGTGCCGATGCGGGTGGTGTTTGCTTCGGAGACGGGTAATATCCTTTGCAATATGGACAGGGTGGCAACCGACTTCCAGCGTATCGCCAACGTGGGCATCGACCTGTTTGGCAGCGCACCGTTCAAACGTTACCTGTTTATCGTCCACTTGAGCGGCAGAGGGTTTGGGGGAGGGCTGGAACATCTCGGTTCCACCGTGCTAAATGTTCCAGACCGTCGTGACCTGAATATCAATGCGCTGGCGGCGCACGAGTACTTCCATGCATGGAACGTCAAGAGCATTCGCCCGAAGGTGCTGGGACCTTTTGACTATACGCAGCCGGTGCGCACCCGCGCGCTCTGGTGGTGCGAAGGGGTGACCGATTACTATGCCACCGTGCTGCTGCTACGCGCGGGGCTTATTGGCGATCGCGATTTCTGGCAAGAGATGGAGAGGGAAATTCTCACTCTGGAGAACAACCCTGCTCGGGAGCGGGTTACGCTGGAAGAAGCGAGCTGGAACGTGTGGGAAGGCAACGGCATGGGCTACGGCGGCTTGAGTTACTACAACAAGGGTAAAGTGGTGGGATTCTTGCTGGACGTCTACATTCGCGGGGTCAGTGGTAACCGCAAAAGCCTGGACGATGTGATGCGCTTCTTGCTGGAGCGCTATGCTTACCCTAAACCCGGCTTCGAAGAGGACGGCATCTTACAGGCTATCCAACGTGTGGTCTCTCAGGATGTCAGCGCGCTGTATCGTCGGATGGTTGCCAGCACCGAGCCACTGCCGTATGACGAGATTCTGAAGTATATCGGCTACCGTCTGGAACGTCAGAGCACTTCCACAACGTATTTCGGTGCGACGAGCGTGGTAGACGAAATCGGGCGTGTGATAGTGCAGGCGGTGGAGTCTCAGAGCCCCGCGTTTCTGATGGGGCTGCGGGCGGGTGATATCGTGATGGAGATCGATGAGCAACCTGCGGAGCAGCGCATCGAGGATGTGGTCTCGCGCAAGAAGCTCGGTGACCCGATAAAGATAGCGGTATGGCGGAGCGGTCGACTTGTGGTGATGGAAGGCAAAATCGGTGGCGAAAGGCGTTATTCCATCCGCCTCGTGCCCGATCAGACCGTCGACGAGGCGGTGCTGCGAGTGCGCGAGGGACTATTACGAGGCACCACGCGCGTTTCCGCTCAGGCGCGATAACGGGAAGATAAGGGGCAACCAGTGGGCAGAGCGACACGTTTCCTGTGGTATGTGGGACCGATGATAGCGTGGATGGCGGTGATTTTCGCCATGTCCACGGAACTGGGCTCGGCAGCCCATACGGCGGGGTTGTTGTATAAGTTACTGCAGCGCTTTTTCCCTGCCTGGCTGGCTCAAGCGACGCCAGAGGAGCTGTTCGAGCTGCACTACTGGGTGCGCAAAGGGGCGCACTTTACCGAGTATCTCATTCTCACCCTGCTGGCTTATCGTGCTTTTCGCTATGGTGAAGCATGGCGTCACTGGCGTGCGCTGGGCTTTTCGGGCAGTTTCAGCATCCTGTACGCATTCACCGATGAGTTCCATCAGGTGTTCGTTTCCTCACGCGGACCGTCTTTGCGCGATGTAGGCATCGATGCGTTGGGAGCGATGACGGGGTTTGTTCTGTTAGCCATGCTCTATGCCTGGCAGAGCATGCGTGAGGCAATGCACGCCGCACCAGTCAGGACGACTACTCGCGTGACCGACTGACCTCGTCTCGCACGCGACGGACGAAGGCGGAGTCATACGCTCCCAATCTGCCCGCTTTGCGATAGTGCGCAGCCGCGTGCTTGACCATGCCCATTCGTCGGTACGTATCCGCCAACAGGTAGTGGTAACTGGGGTTTTCAGGGTTCAGGCGTATCGCCTGGCGGAAGGCGGAGGCCGCTTTGGACAGAGAGCCGGTATGCAGATGCATAATCCCCAGGCACGCACTGTAATAGTCGTCGTATGGGGCGAACACGGTCGCGAGATGCATCTCGTGCGCAGCCTCTTCGTAACGTCTCAAGCGCGCAAACATGTCTCCGAGTGCGTAGTGGTAAAAGGCGTCGGAATGCGCCGTCTGCACGCACAGCACCATCTGCTCGATGGCTTCGCGTATCTCCCCGTGCTCGAAAAGCGTTTTTGCCAGACGATAGCGGTAGAAGGGGTTCTGTGGGCTGAGTTCGACCGCCTTGCGATATTCGGCGATAGCCACTTTGAGCAATCCGTAGCGTCGATAGACCTCGCCCAAGCGGAAGTGTGGTTCTGCTCGGCGGGGATGGCTGCGCGCCGCCTTGCGGTAGTGACGTACGGCTTTAAAGGACATATCGGCAAGGAGGTAGGCGTCGGCGATGCGCAGATGGGCTTCGATGGACTCGGGGTCTGCCTGGATCATTCGCCGATAGGCGTTGATTGCTTCCTCCACCAGACCCTGAGCGAGATGTTCATCGCCTTCTCTGGCGGCTTCTTCTACCTCTTCGGAGGTGATCTCAACCTCCAGTTCGGGGCTGTGGAGGTCGCTCTCAATCATTGCCTCCAGACGAGCTGCCTCTTCTGGAGTCAGGGATTCGATCTCCAGCAAGTCTATCTCATCCAGCCACAGGTTCGGATCGTCGTCCAGTTCGTAAGGGTATTCTGTGCCCATGGTGCATCACCGTCGCGACTGCTCTGAGTACAATGATGGCATCCGTGTCTCACGCCATCAGGCATACACCTATGCATTAAACCAAAAGAGTTCTTCCGTGTCAAGAGAGTGTGCACCATCGAACGGGCAGGGCAGGGTATCCATGGCTGGATATATGTGGAGCAGAACCGCAGGTCTACTTTATGGTTGCTTCGAATTCCACACGTGCGCTACCACCGGAAGCAACAGACCGCAGGGTAACCTGCACCCGCGAAGGGTCGGACGGATCGGACACCGCGTTACCGTTCACCTTCAGGCTTCCACGCCGATAGGTCATGCTGCTGGGGAGGGGCAGTGTGATTACGGCGTTTCTGACCTCCTGAGCGCTGGGGTTTGACACCGTGACGGTGACCCGGAGCACTTCGCCGGGGCGCGCAGAGGGTTTGTCTACGCTGGTGGAAATCTGCAGGTCGCTGGCTGTTTGAGAAGCGTCTACCAGTATGGCGCCTTCCATGCCTCTCAGAGTGATTTCGGTAATGGGTTCGCTTAGCGTGCCGTCCCAGCGGACACGACGATATACCCCCGGTAACGGGTGGGTTGTGGCGGAGCCATCACCGGTATCCGACACCTCGTACTTGCTGGTCATCTTCAAGAGCACCAGACCCTTCGTGTACTTGCGTGCGAAAACAGTGTAAGTTGTAGATGGTCTGTTAGGGAGGGTGCCGGACGCCAGCGCAAAGACGTACGTGGGGTAGACCGGCTTCCCTGCCAGCTTCGGGTAGTTGTTGTTGAGCACCGGCGAAGCGGTATCTCCCACCACAATGTTGTCGGGAAAGCCCCCTCCCTCACGATACATCAACTGCACGGGGGCAAAACCATTCGGTATGGAGTTGGCGGGCTGCCCGATGTCCACCTGAAGCATTGCGGTGGGCTGAAACGCCATGGGTTTGGGCATCGTGCCGATTGGTGTGTCCATGACATCTGCACCGTAGACTGCTGTCTGCCAGATGTTCAGGTAGCTGCGTTGCGGATGCTGAACCAGATAGAAGAAGGCCAGCGCATGTTCCTGGAAACGCTTCCAGGCTGTTGCGTCCGTACCACCGCCGATGCGCAGCAGAGCATCACCTGCCATGTTGAACTGCAAAACCTGATCCAGCCCAGCCCCGGTTTCCATGCTGATGTTCAACAGCCGACGACGGAAGGAGATTTCGGTGGTCTGATAAATACGTCCCTGTGGGTAGTGTTCATGCATCACGAAATCATTATACAGGTGCGTATAGAATCCGTTATCCAGATACGCTTGCTGTTGAGACAGGGGAGCGAATACTTCATACGAGCCCAGGTTCCCGCCAATCTTCTTCCCGCTGTGGCGAAGATAGCGATGCGCTTCCAGCCACATGGACTCCCACTGCTGGGCGTCGGAACTCTCTACGGCTGCAGTCAGCATCGGGGAAGGGATGGGCATCACCAGGCTATCGCTCAGTAACCCGTGCACGTGCGTATCCGGGTTCCCCAGGTACAGCGCATTGTAGAAGCCCAACATGACCTCGCGCAACTCGCTCTTCGCCCAGTTGATCACGTAGTTCAGAGCGCCTTGCCATCCTATCCGTACCACTCTCGCCTGCGCCGCCCAGCGTGCGGTGGCTGCGGGGTTGACGAGGGTAGCATACTCCTGATCGTCCACGTAGCCGTCCCCGTTGCTGTCATTGCGCTCGTCCCAGCCGGGTATGATCAGTCGGTATCGAATGGCGTATATCTCCTGACTGTACAGGCTCCGTCCTCCTGCGCGAACACTGGCGACGACCGCGGGTGTGGTGGGGGCGGAGGTTACTCGTATCCGTATCCAGTAACGTTTGGGAGCCTTGCCCACATTCACCTTGCTCTGTATCCACCCTGCAGGCGCAGACCAGGAGATGGTGCCTGTTTTCGTCAAACTGTTGGTGCCGTCACTGACGGAGGTCAGGGGCGACCATTGACTGGTGGAACCGTCCGTCCCGGCTGCGCTGGCGTACTCCAGCACGTAGCTGCCCCCATCTCCTGCCGAGAGAAGCTGTATCTCTGCGGAGGTGACTGGAGACGGGAAGCCAAGGTATATCGCCTCGCCCACGTTTTTGACGCTGGGAAGGTACCGATAGTATGGGGTTGTCCAGGCTCCTCGCAAGGAGGGGGTGTTGCGCGGTGGTACGGTGCAGCGGATGCGTATCCAGTAGTACTTGCCGGTGTTACTGGCTGCCGTGCTGATACCGCAGCGCTTCCACTGCGTCCAGCGGTTGGGCATCTGGAAACGTATCCAGCCACTGCGCGTGAAGCCGCTAGTGCCGTCAGAGATGATTGCCACAGGCGCCCAGGATCTCGCCATCTCGAAATTGCTGCTGGTGAAGGATGTACCGTTCACGTATTCTATCACATACTGCCCTTCGGAGGCGGGAGTGTCGAACTCCAGATAGATGCTATCGTAGGGCTCGGGTCTGCCGAATATCAGCGAGCTTCCCACTGTGGTGGGCAGGGTAAACAACGTCTGCCCCTCGCAGCGGTAGAGCGGGTCCATCTGGAGTATCTCCGTGTTGGTAGAACCCTCCTGTCTCCATGCGGAGAGAATCTGGTCCTCATAGAACTTTACCGTGACATCCTGCCAGTGATAGTCTGTGCTGACATGGAAGAATGCTGTTTCAGGGTTCTGTCCGCGCGAGAGATACTCATCCTCTATCTGCACCACTCTGCCGTCGATCCAGCCGGTGCTCCAGTGAGCTACCTGGTTGTAGTTAGGGTGTGCCGTGGTCGGGTCTGCGTAGAACCATTCATCATAGAGAGTGAAGCGCAGGTTGGCGTTTGCTTCTAACAGCAGGTTCCAGGAAGGGGAGCCGTATCGTGGAGAAGCTCCCAGCATCCAGTCGCCATGTGCAGCGATCCATCGGGTGATGTCGTCCTTGCTCATTCCCCCAGCGGGCCATCCGCCATCAGGTCCTTCACGAACCAGATACCATGCCCATTTGGCAGATGGGAAGACCTGCGCGGATTGCTGAGCATACGCCACCACCGACAGGAAGACCAGTAACAGAAGCTGCAGGATACCCTTCACCGCACGCACCGTACATTGCACCCCCGACTGGTTGTTCCACAAACGCGGGGTCATCTCACAGAAGAACAGCTGATGCTTACTCACGTGTCCACAGCCTCACCAGCGTTTCCATAATACGCTGGGCGGCGTGTCCGTCCCATCCTTCCGGTGCGGTGCGGTGTCTGCTGATGGAACCTGAAAGTACCCTGTCCAGTATGGAGACAACGTACTCTGGCTGGGTGCCCACCAGATGGTTGGTGCCCTGGGTCAGGGTGACCGGGCGTTCTGTATTTTCCCGCAGGGTCAGGCAGGGTATACCCAGCACGGTGGTTTCCTCCTGTATGCCACCCGAGTCGGTTAACACCACGCGTGCCGAGCACATGAGCCTCAGGAAGTCGAGATAGCCAAGCGGTTCGGTGAGCGTTACTCCCGCCTCTGCCAGGCGTTCCACTCGTTCGCCCAGTCGTGTTCGGGTGCGTGGGTGCAAGGGAAATACGACGGGGATGCGCTGCTGCGTCCGGAGGATGATCTCTACCATACGGTGCAAGGCGTCTTCGCTATCCACATTGGAAGGGCGATGCAGGGTCATCACCGCGTACTCTTTCTCGCCGATACCCAGCCTGTTCAATATCGCGGATTTCTGGATAGCCTGCTCGCGGTGCGCCAGCAGTGTGTCCACCATGACGTTGCCCACGAAGAATATCCGTGAGGCGGGGATACCTTCCCTCAGCAGGTTGGCGTCGGCATCCCGGCTCGACGTGAAGAGGTAGTCCGATATCGCATCGGTGGCAATGCGGTTGATCTCTTCGGGCATGCTGCGATCCTCACTGCGCAAGCCCGCCTCTACGTGTGCGACCCGTATACCGAGCTTCACAGCTACCAGTGCGCAAGCCAGCGTCGAGTTGACGTCACCGACAACTACCACCACATCCGGCTGGTGTTTGTGCAGCACGGGTTCAAAAGCGAGCATGACTCTTGCCGTCTGTTCCGCATGGGTTCCCGAGCCTACCCCCAGAAACTCGTCGGGTTGGGGGAGACCCAGCTCGGCGAAAAAGACATCGGACATGTTGGGGTCGTAGTGCTGTCCCGTATGCACCAGCACAACGTCCACGTCCTCTCTGTGCTGAGCGGCGTGCCAGATAGGTGCCACTTTCATAAAGTTAGGGCGCGCGCCCGCTACCAGCATGACTCGTAAACTCATGGTGACGTCTCCTGGGAATGTTCCGCTGCCTCTCGGATCCACCCGGCAAGCTGTTCCACCAATCGTGAGTATCGAAAAGGTGCCAGGTCATCGGATCGGTCACAGAACAGTTTACCACTACTATATTGATGCCATAGCTGCTCCATCGTATGAGACACTTGCTCCGCATTTTGGGCGATATAGCACAGCGGAATGCCCTGCAGCAGTCTACCCGTGGCGCTGTTGCTCTCTGTCATAGCGATAATCGGCTTACCGGTTGCGAGATATTCATACACTTTACCGGGCACCTGCATCGGTTGCTGCTGGGCAAGCAGGAGCAAAGCCCCGCAACGCTCCATGATGGACGATACTTCTGTCCTGGGGACGGGGGGATGGACATGCACGACTTCACTCATGCCAAACTGCCTGGCGAACCCTGCGATGTCCTCTGCGCTCTCTCCATAGAATAACAGCTGCAGACGCGCCCTGTGCTGGGGATTTGCCTGCAGCCACATACTCACTCCCTGCAGAAAGTCATATGTTGTACGGCATCCGTAGATGGTGCCAAAGTGACCGATGGTCAGTTTGTCCGAGCACAGATGTGCGGTTGGTGCGGATAAAGCGGTGTCAGCGATGCCATTGGGCAGGACGCGAACCTTCTCCGCCACCTGGGGGTACTCGCCGGCAAAATACTCTGCCAGCACCGGGGTATTTGCGAGGACAACGCTCGCCCTTTGCAAGCACTGGTGGAGAGCCTTCTGATGCCAGGCGCGCACGAGGGGGCATTGTATGGTGGTGCGCCATCCCTCCACCAGAGTGATCCATGGGTCGCGCATATCCATGATCCAGGGCAAGTGGTGCTGCTCGGCGATGTAACGCGCAATCAGTGCACAGGTGCGTGGGGGAGAAGTGCTGTAGACTGCAGAGAACTGAACCTGGCGAGTGACCTCCTGCACAGCTTGTAGCGCTGGCTGGAACCAGCCGGCGTAGCGGTCGGGATATTCCAGCATTTCCAAGAAGCAGCTGAGCAGCAGCGGTCTACGTCGCACCTCTGCACCCACCTGGGTGATGGCATTGCTGCCTCCTGCTGGCTGCATTCGCCCGGATTTTACCAGAGCCTTGATGATTTGTGCGAAACGCTGGATGCTATCGCGTCGGGATGGGAAGACTGCAGTGCGGATGATCCGTTCCTCCTCGATACCAGCCGGTTGAAAGTCGGGATTCAGCTGGCGGGCGTGCTCTGGTCGGACGGTCAACACCCAGGTTTGAATGCCGTACTGCGGCAGCAGACGGGCGAACTGATAGGGGCGCACCGCGCCGATTGCCCCGTCTGGAGGGAAATGATAGGCAATAAGGAGCAGGTTCACTGTAGCGCCTCCTCGGAGACAGCGGACTCGTTCAGCACCACCCCATAGCCCGGCGAAAAGTGAGGTCGGTACTTCGCATACGTGAAGTGAAGCCCGGTGTTTGCGCGAACATCTTCTGCAATATCCGTGCAAAGCACCTCTTTGTCATCTATCACTATCAGACGATATATCGGGAAGCCAAAAGCTGTATGCCTGACAAGAATACCTTCTTCCCCGAAATAGAGGCACTCCGCCTGAAACGAATCCACATGCTCAAAAGCTCGCTTCGAGAGAGGACGGGGCTCTCTCCCCTGCCACGCGGGGGTAAAGTGAGCATGTATCGAACGGTAGCGGTTCCTCATCTCCGGTAGCGCCTCATACAGATACGTGCCCGGGTCCCGAATAATGTCTCGTCCATCCATCCACAACTCGATGTGCATCTGGTCGTTGTGTGCATGTCCCCATCGCTGACCTGCCTTTTGCCTGTCGCAGCGAACCAGAAGATATAATCTTGGCGACCGAAAGACATATACACCAAAATCCGCAAACATGCAAAGGTGTAATCCTTCGCGCAAGCCTCCCCTCGCAGCTTTGAAGCGTCTCTCGTGTTTCTGCGACGTCTGCTTCGCCTTTTGCTGAAAAGCTTCCCAGTGCTGTCTATGACCGATGCGAACGTTTTCCTCTTCGCGCTCCGCAGGTCTTGGCAGCGGGTAAGGGCACAAGGCTCTGGAGGCTGCCCATTCGAGGGGGCAATCCTGTGCATACGCTTTGAAATCTGCGTCGTCCAACAGACCACAGGCGAAAGCCAGCAGGTGAGAGTGGTCCAGTATGTCCTCGTACACATACGGGGCGTCTTCCGGCAGTTCCCCGAAATCCTGAAGGGTGCGGATGCGCGTCTTTGCCTCCTGCACGGTCAGGACATGCCACGCCGTCTGCAACTTGATGAACCTGCCGCTGTCGTTGTCCCCTATCTGCGCGACCTGACCGCTCGGCTTGGTCAGATGCCAGGTGAAGCGCGCCATCCGATGCAGGCGGTCAAGATACCATTCCGGGAATGGGTGAGCATGCTTTCCGTCGCCCGCAGGATAGACCGGTATCGGTGCGGGATTCAGTCGCTGAACCAGCCGGTGGTCATACCTGCTGAGCGCTTCCCGCTTCTCTGCGGGAAGACCCAGAACCAGAGCCGTGCACCACATCACCATCTCCGCGCTGAGCCGATGGTAGCAGGTGGATGCTTCGAAGTTGCTCCCGTCCGCATGGAACTGGTAGCCTACTTCAGTGATGAGCTCCTGTACCGCAAACGCCAGAACGGCGTCGGTGAGAGGAGTGCTTGGCAGGTACGCCGCGCAAAACAACAACCCCGCGATGTTCGCCAGATAGTGATTGTTGCGGTAGTGGGGGCTCCACTCCAGATGGTGCAGGATATGCCAGCAGTGCTCATAAACGCTGCGCACCAGCAGCTCGATGAAAGGTGCGTCGAAGACCACTCCCAGAGCACAGAACAGGTCATACGCCACTAACCAGTTGACAACCCGAATCGCTACATCCATCGTGCATCGCCAGTTCACACCATAGCGGGGAGGGTTGGTCGCCAGGAAATCCAGAATCTGGTTGCGAAACTCGCGTACGTAAACATCGGCAGGTTCAAAGCCTGTGGCTCCCCTGCGGGAAAGCGCGCAGGCGATGGCAAGGTGTGGGAGGTGCTGCATCCGCGATAGTTCCCAGGGAACCTTGATGTCCGCTCCCCTGGCAGGCGAAAGGGCAACCAGTTTGAACCATGTTTTTTCGTTCCATCGGTAGCCGGACTTGAAGTCCAGATGCCAGTCGATGGGGGTGTAATCTCCCTGAATGAGCTGCCATATTCGTCGGGATTGCTGCAAGTTGCCTGGCGAGATTCTCTCTGTGAGCCAGTGTCCGTCTGTATCGGGATGGATGCTATCGCCCATGTCGTAACGGTATCCTTCCAGACCCCGGCAGCGCATCCCATGTTTCACCTGAACCCATCCCGAACCAAGCACATCGAAGCGATGTTGCAGGTAGTATCTGCACAGAAGAGCGTACACCTGGGTATGCTCTGCGGACAGATGGAAGTCCGCCATCCCGGACAGGAACCGGTTCAACGTGCCCCCGGAGTAGCCAATGGCATAGGTGCAATTGCCATATTCGCCGATGGCTTGCAAGGAGTGCAAGGCTTGCTTCACCCTTTTTTTGATGCCCAATCCTCTCATGGCAGAGTGTTCTCGTGGTCACCAGGATGACGGTCTTGGCGGAGGCGAATCCGATGCCAAAGGCGCTTCCACAGCTTCTCGACGGCTCGCTCGCTCAGTCGGTAGTTGACGTAGGCGAGAGCTGCTGCGAAGATTCCCGCTGCCGCAATCAGTCTGATGCCTGTGCCCACATCGCCTCGCGCACGCAGTACAGCGTCTCCGCAAGCGGAAGCGACCATCAGCAACAGAGCGAAAGAGATGGCGTGCACATCCTGCCGAACAGGCATAGTCTTCTCGGACCAGATAAGACAGGTGAGAGACAGGCACAGGAAGGACAGAAGGGTCATCACAGCGGCTCCCCATGCTCCGTAACGGGGGATGAACCATGCATAGCCCAGCAGGCTTGCCCCTGCAGTCCAAAGATGTGCCTTTGCTACCACTTCGGTCTTGTTGACCAGGCGTGCACCGACGCTCCACGGGATGTGGGCAGCGAAGAACCAGCATCCGATGGCGATGAGTGAAACATACTGGCTTGCCTGCCAGAAACGGGGAGCGGACATCCACCGCAGCACGATTTCCGTGCACAGGATCAGCGTTCCGGCGATCATAGCGAGCACGACGAGCACCAATGACGTCGCGCGCCGGATGGAAATCATGTCCTGATCGCTCTTTGCTGTGGAGAATACCCAGGGATACCATGCCGTTGTGACCACGCGCATAGAGATGCTGACCAGCATCCCGAACCGATACGCTAGCGAGTACAAACCCAGTTCACTTTCAGTGGCGTAGCGAGCGAGAAAGAAGCGGTCACTGTAGTGCAGGATAAATTGTGAGAGTGTAGCCGGAACCAGCGGCAGACCATATCGCAGTACCGGCCGCAACCACGAGGTGTCTATCAGGATTCCGTATTTTCTGCGCACAGCGATGCCCAGCAGAGTAGACCAGGCTGCTGCATTGATGAGATTGCTCATCGCGACGCCCCATACTCCCCAGCGCAGCAGCACCACAAAGATGATGTTGGCGGTAACCTGAGTCAGTAGTCTGCACAGGGAGATGCCTGTAAAACGCCACGGTTTCCCTTCGGCACGCCACAGGGTCAGAGGTAACTCTGCCAGGTTCTGGAGCAACATAGCGACCAGCCAGACAGCCACGTAGGTGGCGTACCGTCCGTGTCCAAAGGCGAGGTGTGCGAGCTGGGGAGCCAGAGGCAGAGTCAACGCGCAGCCCACCACGATAATCATCAGGTTGAATGAAAAGGTGGTAGCAATCAGGCGGCGGCGTTCTTTCTCGTCCTTCGCCAGGTAGTAATGGCGTAGCAGTGCTTCTGCCAGCCCCATCGCCAGGAGAAGATTGATCACATCCACGAGGCGGACAATGGTTTCAATGACACCGTAATCCGCGGGCGTGAGTACCCGCGTGTATATCGGTATCATGATGAATCCCACCAGCTGGGTGGCAATCACTCCGACCGCATAGACGGCGGAGTCTTTGACCAGGGACCTGAGCATGTTGCTCACGTGCTCTCACTTTCGCTCATGGGGTGTTGCTCTGGATCCTCGGCAGAAAGGTCCGTTGAACTGCAGAGCTTTCTGCCCGTCCATCATACCGTAGTGTGAACGGGTTGTCAAGCCAACATGTTTGTGGAGCATCTTACAAATACCTTATAGACCACTCGTGATTTTGCTGGTTTTACCTGAAAAAAGTGATGATTTTTCTGCTCCGAAGGGTATATACCTTCAGGAATGGTACGAATCTTGCATTATGTATAAGTGGGGGGAAGAAACGGGGCGGTAGACCCCGTAGCGGGAAAAAGGGTAGACTGTTTCTGGTTCGCTTGACCTTTACGCGAATGAAGGGGTGGAGTGTATGGAAGTAGAGGTGGTAGACCGACAGCAGGCGGCGTCTTCGGTAGACCGTCGTCAGATGGTGTTGCTTTTTGCCTCGGTCGTTCTTTTTGTTGCTTTTTTTGCACCGAGTTTTGCTTTCCTGGTGGATCGGTGGTCCCATAGCGACGAGTTCTCGCACGGGTTTTTGGTACCGCTCGTCAGCCTGTTTCTACTCTGGCAAAAGCGGGAGGTGATTCGCCGTACGCCTGTGCGGGTATGCTCTTGGGGGCTGCTGGTGCTGGCGCTGGGGTTGCTGATGCAGGTCGCCAGCGAGTGGGCGTCGGTCACTTTTCTGAAGGCGCTGGCAGTTCCGGTGGCGCTAGGAGGGTTGGCGTGGTATCTGGTCGGTACGCACATGATGCGGGTGGTGCTCTTTCCGTATCTCTTCCTCTATTTCGCGGTGCCGTGGCCCGATTTCGCCATCGAACTGCTCAGCGTACCGTTGCAACACTTCAGCGCGGCAGCTTCCGCAATGCTGCTTGGGCTGGCTGGCGTACCTATCGAGCGAGATGGAGTGCACATGTGGACACCCCGTTTTGATGTAGAGGTGGCTGTGCCATGCAGTGGCATCCGCTCGATGGTGGCGATTCTGGGCATTGCTGCGCTGGTGGGCTACCTGACGCAAGGCAAGCTGTGGGCGAAAGGAGTGGTGTTCCTTTCGGGCATTCCGATTACCATGCTGGCGAACGTGTTACGCATTGCGGCCATCGTGGTGATGGGGCATTATATAAGCCAGGAGTTCGCGATGACCTTTTTCCATGACTACTCCTCACCGTTTCTGTTTTTTATCTCGGCGTTAAGCCTTTTAGGCGTCAAAAAACTGCTGGAGAAGGTACAATGAGAAGAGACTATCGTCCCAACTACTGGATAGCGATCGCGATGCTGCTGCTGGCATGGGGCATGGTAGTCTATGCCCGTCAGGCGGAGAATCGCGTCGTCACGTTTCCGATAGATACCAATCAGGTGCCCACAACCATCGCTGGCTTCCGAATGGTGGAACAACAGGATTTGGATGATCTGTCTAAACAGATGCTTACGCCGGATGCCTACGTTGTACGCAACTACGCTAACGAATCGGGCTATCCTGTCAATGTGCTGGTGATATATGGACACCGGAAGAACACTTTCCACTCGCCGGGCTACTGTTTGCCCGGTGGAGGCTGGGCGATACAGAGGAAAGAGGTGGAGCGAATACCCGTCGTTGCACCAGACGGCAGGCAATATGAGGCAGAGATGAACCGTTTTCTGCTGCAGAAAAGCGAGCAGAAGCAGGTGGTGTTATATTGCTTTGTGGAGGGTGGGCGTGTGACGCCGAGCATCTTCCGGCATAACTGGTATCTTCTGCAGGACAGACTGCTGCATCGTCCCGCGATGGGTGCGCTGCTGCGAATCATCGTGCCTGTTGCCGATAATGAGGAACAGGCAGCGGGAATCGCGCGGTCATTCGCGCGCGAACTGGTGCCCATCGTGCAGCACCAGCTGGTCGGGAAGCAGGTCAGCGAAAGCAAACAAAGGAGTGAGTGAGGCGTATGAATTCGGTCATCATGAGCGAAGCGAACCAGAATCAGTGGGATTTCTGGCGGATATATCGCATCCTGCGCAAGCGAATCTGGTTGATACTGGCGGCTGTCATCATCACCGTCGGCACGGCGGCGATTGGCTTACAGTTTTTCGGGAGACAATATGTTGCCTATCGCTACGTGCAACCGTCGGAGAGTATTTTGCGTCCCCCTGGCGATACCAAGTCGTCTGAAGAGCGTGGGGCGCGCGACCGCAAGCTGGCCACACTCCTGCAGCTGGCGAATTCGCCGGGTGTGGTGGAGATGGCGATGGCTCAGACCTACGCAGACGTCGCCATGCCTGGTGAATCGGTATCTCCGGAAAAGGCCAATGTGAGCGTCTTGAGTGATGTGGGTATCACTCGCGAGGATATCGCTCAGATGCGCCAGAAGGGGCAAATCGAGGCACAGATTAACAGTGCTCCTGGCGAGGGTGGGCGCGTCAACACCGACCTTATCGTTTTCACCGCCAAAGCCCCGAAAGCAGAGCATGCGAAGGCAATCGTCGATACTTTCACCGTCGCTTTCAAAAAGTTCTATGAAGAGTACAGCCGCCAAAGTCTGCGCAATAACGTGAACTTCCTTAAGCGCGAGATGGAAAACGCGCGTCAGCAGCTGGAAGCGAAAGAGAAGGCGCTGAAGGAGTTGCGGAAGCAAAAGGGGATTGTGGATTTGCAATCAGCTGTACAGGGTGACTATACGATACTCACTCCACTTCGCCAAAAGGTGGAGGATCTGCAGACTCAGCTTGCCTCCACCCGTTCACTCCTGGCGGAGAAGCGCAGGCAGTTTGCTCAGACACCAGAGACACTTCCCGATCCCGTGGCAAAGACTGCTGCTGCTCAGGCGCTGGAGAAGGAGCATGCCGACCTCTTAGCCCAGTATTACAGTTTCAAAGGCACCTACACGGAAGAGAACCCGATCATGCAGCAGCTGCAGCGGCGCATCCGTGAGGTGGAGCGCAAGCTACAGGAAGAGGAGCAAAAGCGCCCGCGTATCGCGAACACAGCTTACGTCTCCTTACGAGACGAGATCCGCACGCTTGAGGCGAAGGAGCGAGAGCTGTCCACTGCGTTAGCAGAGGCGAACATGCAGGTTGCCAAATACGAGCAGCGCCTCTCTCAATATCAGGGTTTGGACGTTGACCTTCAGGCGGCGACGGCAGATTATCAGCTGGCTCTGGATAGCTACAACCGTTTGTTCAATCAGTATCAGGCTGCGTTGCTCAACCTCAACGCGAACACGGAGAGCTTTATTACCCTGATGGGGGAAACCGCTGTCGAAGGACCCGTTCGTGCCGGACCGAACCCGATGCAGGTGATCATTGCGGCGATACTGCTGAGCCTGTTCCTGGGCATCGGCATCGCGGTGGGGCTGGAGGTGGTGGATAACACCGTCAAGACCACCTACGATGCTCAGCAACTGATCGGCTTGCCGGTGACAGGTGTCATTCCACGCCTGGAGAGCGGGGACAGGAACCTGTTGCCCAAGGTTACGCATGTGGAACCCGCCTCGCCACACGCGGAGTCGTACCGCTTCGTCGGCGAAGACCTGTTGTTGACGCTGGAGGAGCACCCGGATATCCGCTCCATTATGGTCGCCACGGTGCGACCGGGGCAGGGTGGCACGTCCACCATCGCCAACCTTGCCATCACGCTGGCACAGGGCGGCAAGCGGGTGATCCTGGTGGACGGTGACATGCGTCGCCCCTCGCTGCACAAGGTGTTCAACGTGAGCAACGATATCGGTCTCAGTTCCGTGCTGGCAAACGGGTTGCAGATAGCGGAGGTGCTGCGCCCGACGGAGGTAGACAATCTGGTGCTGGTGCCTGCGGGACCAATACCGAAGAACCCCTGGCAGTTGCTGCGCTCGCAGAAGATGCAGGAGGTGGTAGAGGCGTTAGAACAGAGCTGCGACATTGTGCTCTTTGACACGCCCAGTGCGGCGGTGTTTGCCGATGCGTCGGTGATGGCGTCGCTGGTGGACGGCGTGGTGGTGGTGGTGCGTGCCAACCACATCCCGCGCGGCAGCGAGCTACAGGTAAGGCATCTGCTCAACAAGGCGAAGGTCAAGCTGCTCGGGGTGGTTCTCAACGACGCCGCGCCGGAGATGGTGGACAGCTATTATTACCACAGCCACTACTACCACCACACCAACGGCAAAGGCGAGTTGCCTCCGCCCAGCACGGCGAAGCCGTCCGGTGCGAAGCCAGTGGCGGTGCGTCCATCCCGAAGCAAGGGTACGAGCACTCCGAAAGGCGCTCAGGCGAAGGAGGCGGAGAAGACGCACATCGTGCCTGTAGACCCCAACGCGCGCGTGGAAGTGCGTCGGGAAGATGTGCTGGGGAAGGGTGAGGGCGGAGGTAAAGGATGAGAGAGACCCGCGCGGAAGCAGCAGTCTGGAAGCAGCAACCCATGAGGGAGGAGGAGCAACTGCTTTCTGTAACGCCACAGGAGAGCGACATGGCGCGCAAGCGAAGAGTGCTTATTGTGGGAGCTGGTGAAGTGGGACACACACTCGCTCGCAACCTGCACGAGGCTGGCTACGAGGTTATCGGCTTCGTGGATGATGAGATAGAAGCCTCTGTCACGGGATTACGAGTGCTGGGTTCGCGCGCGGATATAGAACGCATCGTGGACAAGTATCAGGTGGACGAGGTGATGATCGCCTATGCTCCCACATGGCAACAGCGGCTTGCGGAGATGCTGGTGAGCAACGGACATCGGCATGTGAAGATCAAAGTGGTGCCGAATATTGTGGAAGTGGTGCTGAGCGGTCCCGTTGCGGACAAGGTGGGAGATGTCCCGGTAGTGGATATTACCCCACGCCTTCCTTCCAAGCAGTTGCTCGTCGCGAAGCGGGTGTTTGATATCCTGTTCGCCGCGTTCGGACTGCTGTTCAGTTTTCCATTTCTACTGCTTGCGGCAGCTGCGATTAAGTTGACATCGCCGGGGCCGATTATCTACAAGCAAGAGCGCGTGGGTAAAGACGGTAAGGTGTTCTATATCTTCAAACTGCGCACGATGGTGCGCGATGCGGAGAAAATCACGGGTCCAGTGCTGGCAAGCAAAGGAGACCCGCGTATTACCACAGTGGGACGCATTCTGCGAGCCACGAAACTGGACGAAGTGCCGCAGTTTATCAATGTGTTATGGGGACACATGAGCATTGTGGGACCACGCCCCGAGCGTCCGAACTTTGTGGAGGAGTATCGCGAGCGCATTCCCCACTACGATGAGCGGCACCGTATCAAACCGGGCATCACAGGTTGGGCGCAGGTCATGGGGGGGTATCATACTACCGTCTACGACAAGCTGCGCTACGACCTGATGTACCTGTATCACATGTCGCTGTGGCTGGATCTGAAGATTATCTTATTGACCATCTGGACGGTGCTCAAGCGTCGGGAGGGATGTTGATGGAGGTGCAGGCAGGCGTCTCCACAGTACGCCGAGATGCACTGGTGTGGGCTGTTACCGTAGGCATTGCGTTGACGGCGGGAATAGCTCTTCTTCTGGTGCCCGTTGAACTCGTCTTCGGCGCGGTGATAGCGCTGCTGGCTGCAAGCGTTTTCCTTGTAAGCCCATATGCAGGGGCTCTGACGTTTATTGCCCTATACTATATGCGCCCCATGGACTTCTTCCCTCAGCTGGCGCTCCTGCGCATTCCCTTGTTCATCGCTAGCATCACCTCGACAGGGTTGTTTGTGCGCCTGATGCTTACCAGACAAAAGTTAATAGAAGGCTGGTACGTGAAGTGGTTTATAGCGCTATGGGGGGCAATTCTGCTGTCAGTACCTCTGTCTCTATGGCGAGGTAACTCTTTGAGTGGAGCACAGGACTTCTTGAAGAGTGTGGCTATGGTGTGGATGATTTATATGGCTGTGCGTAGTGAGAAGCAAATCACCTTCGCTGTGCGAATGCTGGGGTGGATGGCACTCTGGTTAGCAATATCCACTATCTATAGCTACAAAACGGGGAATGTAGAAGTGAGCGGTCAGCTGCAGCGCGCCGGAGCAGAGTCTTCCATGCTTGGCGACCCCAACGACCTGGCAGCGTATGTTTTAATGCTTTTTCCGTTGTGCTATTACCTGTTTTGGAACGACCCAAAGAAGTGGCTGAAGATAGTGTATGGTTCCGCAATGGTGATGATACTGGTGGCAGTGGTGTTAACCGGGTCGCGTGGTGGGTTCTTGGGGCTGGTCTTTCTGCTCTTCCTGCTATGGCTGTTCTCCAAGAGGAAGGTGCTGGGAGCTTTGATCGGTCTGGCAGTGTTTGGTGCCTTGTGGTTCACTGCGCCTGCGGAGTACCGGGAGCGCATCCGTTCCATCACGAACTACGAGCAAGATGAGTCTGCTATGAATCGCGTGGAGTATCGCAAGGCGGCGGTGCGTATGTTCAAGCACAATCCTTTTACAGGTATTGGCTTCAAGAACTATGCAGATTTTGCCCGCGAGTTCGGAGCGCCTGCATCTCAAACGGCACACAACATGTATTACCTCGTGCTGGCTGAGCTGGGAGGGCTGGGACTCATCGTTTTTCTGACCATCTGGTTGAAAAGCTTGAAAGCAGCGAGGCAGCTGGCTCGCGCTCCGAACTGGTTATTACATGCGCTGGGGATGGGAGCACTGATCGGTCTGCTGGACCTCATGTTAACAGGGTATTTCCTTTCTATTTCCTACTATCCTTATCAGTACATCCTGATGGGTCTGGTAGCAGCAGCGCAGGCGCACCTGTTGCCACAAGTGCGGGAGGCGAAGGCTTGATGTGGTGGGTGGTGGCTGGTTGCCTCGCGTTTGTCGCTTACACCTACGCAGGTTATCCGTTCCTGTTGAAGTTGCTGGCGAACGGGCGTCGTGGGCAACGCACCGGACGAGACACGCACTTCTCACAAGACCTGCCTTCTGTCAGCGTGTTAATAGCTGCTCATAACGAGGAAGCGAATATCCGCAGGCGTATCGAAAATCTGCTTTCCTGCGAATATCCAGCAGACAGGATGTCCATTGTGGTCTCTTGTGATGGATGCACCGATCGAACGGCGGATATCGCGCGAGAGTACGAAGGTGTTCGGGTCGTAGAGGTTTTTCCACGACGGGGTAAGGCGTTTGCCCTCAACAGAGGTGTTGAGGTGGCTGAGGGTGAGGTGCTCGTGTTTACCGATGCAAGGCAACAGTTTGCACCGGACGCCATCCACCAGTTAGTGCGAGCGTTACGCGCTGAGGGCGTTGGGGCTGCCGGAGGAGAACTGGTACTGCTTGACCACGAGGGCGCCCCTAGAGAAATGGGTGCGTACTGGCGATATGAAAAGTGGTTGAGGCAGATGGAAGCGGAAATGGATTCGCCCCTGCAGTGCAGCGGGGCTATTTACGCCATCCGACGCGAACATTTCACACCGATGCCTGAAGGGCTGATACTGGATGATATGTGGATCCCTTTACATATCATGCGCAGAGGCTATCGCATCGCTTTCGTTGCCGAAGCGAAAGCGTATGATACGGTAACCCCTTCCTACGACAGGGAGTTCCGGCGTAAGGTGCGCACACTGGCGGGCAACTATCAGCTCCTCTGGGCGGCGCCCTGGCTGCTGGTGCCCTGGAAGAACCGCCTGTGGTGGCAGTTTGTGTCACACAAGGTGTGCCGATTGCTGGTGCCGTACGCGCTGATAGGCATGTATGGGGCATCGTGGATGCTGCTGGGTCAACCTTACGGCGCCGCGCTGGTGGTGGCGCAGACGGCATACTACCTGTTGGGCGCAGTGTCGTGGATGTTGCCTGCGCTGGCGCGGCGGTTCCGCCTCGCGGGGCTGGCGGGGTCTTTCCTCAGCCTGAACGCGGCGGCGGCGGTGGCTCCCTTCGCTTTTATCCGGGGCAGGGGACGTGTGCGTTGGGAGCGATCACCCATGTTGTCTCCACAGGCGACCAGCGACGAAGGACAGAAGGTGAGGACGTACTAAGCCGTGCTGAGAACTCTCGTCAAAGACTCCGCCGTTTATGCTGTTGGCACTATTGCCAGTCGGCTGGTAGGGTTCATCATGATACCCGTGTACACACGGGTGTTGACGCCGGCGGACTACGGCATCATTGAAACTATTCGTGCGCCTCGTGGACATTGTCGGTCTATTCCTAGCTCTCGGTTTGGCTGAGGCATTGCTGCGCCACTACTACCTGGCGAAGGACGAGGAGGAGCGCCGGCGTCTGATTGGTACGGTGTTCAACCTCAACCTGATGGTGGTTATAGCGGGTAGCCTGTGCTGACTTTGCCCGCCTCGCCGTATCTGAGCACGTCTCGCTTTCGGACACGAGCGATACACTCATTACGTGACTCGTTTCCCTGATTGGTATGCTCGCGGGGAACCTGATAGAGCTGCCCCTGACCCTGTGGCGTGCGGAGGGCAAAGCATGGCGGTTTACCGCGATTTCGTTGCTCAGACTGGCTGCACACACTTAACCACCAACATTGTTCTGGTTGTCTGGCTACGCTGGGGCGTATGGGGGGTAGTGCTGAGCGGACTCATTGAACGCGAGTGGCATGGTCGGCTTGTGCTCGGGGTGCTGGTGCGAGCTGCGGTATGGCGGTGCGTTCGACATGCGGTGGGTGAGAACCTGTGTTGCGCTACGGGTTGCCACTGGTTCCTGCCAGCCTTTCACAATTCATCCTGCACTTCAGTGACCGCTTTTTTCTCACTCGCTATGCTACCGAGAGCGAACTGGGCTTATATTCGTTAGCGTATCGGTTTGGGATGCTGGTCAGTGTGTTTTACGGTATTGTGTCGATGGCTTGGGGTCCCTGGGCATTTCGCGTGGGTTCGCTAGAAGACGGAACCTATCATTTACAGAGAGCAACCACTCTCATCCTCTTTGGGTTTGCACTGGTTGCCAGCGGCATTATCCTGTTTGCACGCCCGACGATACACCTGATGTCCGCACCGCGTTTCTGGGGAGCGGCGGACTACGTGCCTCCGCTGGCGATAGCGTATTGGTTTTTTGTCGCACAGGGACCGCTAAGTGTGGGGGCGCGTCTGAGCAACCGCACGGACGCTCTGGCTGGGGCGAACATGTTATCGGCGTTGCTTTGTTTGTTGCTTAGCGGCTGGCTCATCCCTCTATACGGCGCGTGGGGAGCTGCAGGGGTTACGCTGGTCTCACTATCTGCACTGGCTGCTACATCGTATATGATGTCTCGTCGGTATCGGAATATCGGGTTGAGTCCAGTCGTTGTATCGGCATCGCTGGTGCTAATGTTGTTATCAGCCATATTGGATGTGCTATTACGTCCTGTCGGTTGGTGGCAGCTGGCAGGGCGTATAGGAACAGGTGCCTTGCTGGTAGGCGTGCTGCTCTGGCAGGGGCAGCGGCACTATTCCTTGCCCAGCGTCATCGCTTTTTGGTACAGGGGGAAAGATGAGGGCATTGTTGCTCGGATACTACGGGGCGCGTAACCTGGGCGATGACATCTACTGCTATTTCGCAAGCAGTAGCGACAGACTCACGGCGATCACCCACAAGTGTCAGGGAGTTTACGACCCTGTCACATCGCCTGTCAACCTGCCTGTTGATACCATGCGAGATGGTTCCCCTCAGGCAGGGATCAGGGTTACTTTGGGTAAGAATCCTGTGTGAAACCACGCGGGCTTTGAGGAAAGATAAAGACGGGGAGGTATGAGGATGGCTTCGCCTTTCTTCACAGTATTTACACCGACGCACAATCGGGCGCATACACTACGCAAGCCGTTTGAGTCGCTGCTGCAGCAGACTTTTCGCGACTTCGAGTGGCTGGTCGTTGATGATGGCTCGACAGACAACACTCGTGATCTCATAGAGGCATGGGCTAGGGAAGCATGGTTTCCTGTACGCTATTTCTACCAGACGCACAAGCACAAAAAGGCTGCCTTCAACCTGGCAGCCCGAGAAGCGCAAGGTTATCTGCTGGCAGACCTCGATAGCGACGATGAGTTTTTCCCCGACACGCTGGAGACCTTTTACAGGGTTTGGCACGAAATACCGGAGGAGCAGCGAGAACGATTCGTGGGGGTCACTGGCTTATGCGTCTATGAAAACGGTCAGGTTGTGGGAGATCCCTTCCCGTATGAATGCTTTGACGCTTCAGTGCTGGACGTTGAGCTGTACAAATGGAAGTTGAAGGGTGATAAATCAGGGTGTATGCGCGTCGACTTATTAAGGCGTTTTCCTTTTCCCGAGGACGTACAAGGCTATGTGGTGCTGAACATTGTCTGGGAACAAATAGCAAGAGCCGGCTATCTTACTCGCTTTATTAACAAACCGGTACTGCTGGTGCATGAAACGCCCAATTCGCTGATTCGGACGGGTAATCAGAACATTAAGTATGCAGAGGGTTTGGGGCAATGGACAGCTATCACTCTTGACGCCGACTTGTCGAAGTATTTCTGGCGTAATCCCGTTTTCTTCATCAAGCTGGGGGCTGGCTTAACCCGCTACCATTGGCACATGCGAGACCAGGGTATTAGCCGGCGCTGGCAACTCACCTCACCAATAGCAAGACTGTTCGTCAGCGTGCTGTATCCGATAGGAATTGTGCTATACTACCGCGATAGGTGGATAGCGAGGCTCAACGATACTAGGGAGGTCAGATGAACCATGTATAGACCAGGGAAGGCGCACGTGCCTGCATGGTGGTATGGTACCATTTTACTTGGGTTGGTAGCTATACTCACTGCATTGTCAGGAATTTCTTGTGCCCAATCTCTGAATCCTGAGGTGATCTGGGCGATGCCGACGAGTGCGCGCATCAAGTGTGTGACTACTGTGCTTGGCAAGATGACGGTAGAATACGGTACCACCTCCGCGCTGGGTATGGTCTCTCTGCCAGAGTGGCGTGACTGGCCCAACACCGATGTCACACGCCACTATGTGAACTTGCTGAACCTGCAGCCGAACACTACGTATTACTACCGTGTGCGTATCACTCCGCAGGGCGGTGGCAGCGATCTGGTAAGCGATGTGCGCACCTTCAAGACATTCCGCAGGTTCTCCAAGGTACTGCCGACAGTACGATATAGTTCGTACATCATCGGGAGCGACTGGACTACTGGTGACACCAATGCGCCTTATCACGATTGGAACGCACAGCACTATGACCTGGATATCGCCTACGCCTACCAGAACGCTCCGCTGGTGAAAGCAGTGAACCCAGATGCTGTGCTGATTCGGTACGATAACATCACGAATAACTATGCAGCTATATGGTATGAGCCTAACATGCACTGGCAGAGCTGGTGCGATCAGCAAGGCATCAGTTACGAGCATATTGCGATGCATTATGCGGTGGATACGGAAGTCAACATCAGCCCAGATGTAGGTGACAGGAAGTTCGAATCCATTATGTTGATGCTCTTTCGGTACGGTAAATGGGGACCGGAACGACTCGATTACTACAATTACAAATTTCCTTCGCAGTTGAATGAGTTCATCGCAATCGGCCACCCATTGAGATTTGATATCGTATACTTCACGTTGAAGACGCCTGCATCCGGCGGCTACGATGGGGTATGGGAGTACTGCAATGGGGTGGATGCGAACGGTAAGCCGACAAGCTGGGCGCCTCTGACCGTGGTGGAGGATACCACGGTATTGAACGGTCAGAAGTTCGGTCAATCTGGGTATGTGCGGTTCATCCCCCCGAAGGAACGTACGGAATGGAAGCGCAGCCGTATCTACCACAATAATAGTGACCGTGACGAGTATTATCATCCACTAGCATGGAGACGCGGTTTCTATATTCGGTTCCGGGTGACGCAGACTGGCACGGCTCCCACCTTCAACACCATGAACGATATTCAGAACGAGGACTTCGTGAAACCTGGTCCGAACGGGAAGCCTGTCATCCCCGGTTGGGATGCTTCCTGGGAGACGAATCCCGCCAACAACGGTGACCCGGAGTATAACCCGAATCCACCGACGAGCGGAGGATTGGGCGTGGCGAAGTCTGCGAGGTTCAAGTGGTGGAGCAGGGCATGGTACTTCAAGCCGGATATTTTGAGGTTCCTGTGCAATGTGTTTGATCCGTATTATGTGCAGTGGATTTCTGGCGCCTGGTTGGAATATATCCGCGACACAAACCCTGGGATAGAGGGTTGGTACTGTGACAACTACAAGGACCAGACATGGCCGGGTAGACCTGTCACTCCGGGCACTATCCAGTTTATCGAGGCGGGTAGTTACGACCTCTATCAGTACGCTCTTGGCATGGGCGAGGTGATGGAGAAGGCGAGCATCAAGCTGACGCAGATGGGTATGGTGTCGTGCGCGAATGACCTCATCAGCATCACCCCATTTGATACCTGGAGCAATTCGTATCTGGGTACCCAGCCGGACCTGCTCTGGATATACTTCGCGCCTGCCATAGCCAACCGCGAGATCACCATGATATACAACCATAGTTACACCGGTGGCAATATCAGCAGTTTAAACACCTTCTTCGCGGAGATGGCGTATCGTGTGTATGCACGCGGTCAGTATCATGTGCCGATGTATGCGTATACGAAAGGTACCGCAGCAGCCACAAACACCCAGGCATGGTGGGAGCGCGAGAAGATGCGTGCGCTGGCTCAGTATCTGCTGGTGCTGGACCCGGAGAGGGAGAAGCTGTTCCTGAACGCCTGGCACCAGAACTTCTTCTACGGTGAGTTCTTGACCGACCCGAACAGTTCCACGAACCGTTACTATGTCGCTGGCATACCGAAGCAGAAGGCGTATTATATTGATGCGGCGACACTGGATTTCGGGGTGCCTGTCACGACGGTATCCGCGCCCTATACACAATGGGTAGCTTATCCGAGCTCATGGTTCCCTGGGGTAATACCCGGCTTGTTCGTGATACACTATACCGACAAGGCTCCGAAGTATGACAGTCAGGGCAACTTTCTGGGCAATACAGGCAAGACATGGTATTTCGCGCGGCGTTACACGAAGGCGTTAGTGCTTGTGCGCACGGGTGACTACGATATCCCGCAAGACGAGCGTGGCATCAACGATTACACCGCGTTTGACCTGGACGGGTATTACTATCGGGTGCGTGCGGATGGTTCTACGGATCCGGTGCCGATCAACCGAATTAACCTGCTTAGGAATGAAGGGGCGGTGTTGTTGCCGACGACGTATACTCCTGCCCCTCAGCCGAATGTACAGGTGTCTATCTCTGTAGACAAGCCTAATCCGAGACCACTGGATGTGGTGACGGTGACGGTGGAGGCGCGGAATATAGGTGATGGGGAGGCGAGGAATGTGCAAGTGGTGCACAACCTGCCGACAAATGCCACATTCATTCAGGGCTCCCTGACCCTGAACGGAGCAACTCTACCTGATCCCACGGACCGTACCAAGATAGATGTGACTATACCTGCCATCGCGGCGGGGGGGAGTGGCGGCTGTGCGGTTCCAGATGGTCATCCGGTAGGTGGTGCGATGCGGATAGTTCAGGTTCTGGCTGGTTTGCATCTGGGAGGGGCTGAGCAGCTGACGGCTGAGTTATGCGGCTGGCTCAAAGCGCGGGGTCATGAAGTGCTCGTGGCAAATTTGACAGATGAACGCACTATGCTACCCGCCTTTGAGAAGGTGGGTGTGCAGGTAGAGAGCGTTGTAGATAGAGGTGTCTATTCGCGCTTTTATCCGCTTCACCTGGTAAGCCTGTTTCGTCGATTCCGCCCCGACGTTGTACACTGCCACAACACTGCCTGGCTAAAAGGTGCTTTTGCTTGTCGATGGGCGCGTACACCGTGTGTGTTCACGTTACATAATTATCACGAGGCGTGGTTGCGTCAGCATCGTCGCTGGCTCAAGTGGGCAGCGGCCTCCACCGACTACATGGTGGGCGTAGCTCCGGGTATCGATAGACTAATGGTGGACATACTGGGAGTGCCTTCCAAGCGGGCACTTTATATCCGCAATGGAGTTCCCGATATTTATCAGCCGGAACCTCTCCTCCCTGAGTGGAACGCCGCCGTTCCCGCTACGGCAAGAGTAGTAGGTATGGTAGGGCGCTTCGATGGTAAGCAGAAAGATCAGGCTACGCTGGTGTGGGCGCTCTCGCTGGTGAACACAAAGGTGGAAGGGGTACACCTTGTGTTTATCGGGGATGGTGCGTGTCGTGCACAGGTGGAAGCGCTGGTGGAGGAGTTAGGACTGGAATCGCAAGTGCACTTTCTGGGGATGCGCCATGATGTGCCCGTGTTGCTGCACGCGCTAGACGTGTTTGTGCTGAGCTCAAACGTGGAGGGCGAGTCTCTGGCGATTTTGGAAGCCATGTCTGCCCAGCGACCGATTGTAGCTACTGCCGTAGGCGGTACGCCCGGTTTGCTGGCGGACGGCGAGTGCGGATTGCTGGTGCCGCCCGGTGACCCTGAGGCGATGGCAGAGGCGATTCTGGAATTGCTGACGAATCAGGAAATGGCACAGCAGATCGCCCGCAACGCCCGCCAGCGGTTTTTGGAGCATTTTACCATCGACGCGATGGGCAAGCGGTATCTGGAAGTGTACGAGCAGGCGATAGCGCGGCATAGAGGGGGAACCTAACCCCCTAGCCCCCTTCCCTGTGAGGGAAGGGGGAACGCTCTCCTCTCCCGCAGGGAGAGGGGGTGGGGTGAAGGTTGTTGAACCTAATCCGCTGTATCCCCCTTCCCGATGAGGGGAGGGGGAGTGCTCCCCTCTCCCTGCGGGAGAGGGGCAGGGGGAGAGGTGGTGGTTATTGAACCTAACCCCCTGTGTCCCCCTTCCCTCGCAGGGAAGGGGGAAATCTTGCCTCTCCTCTCAGGAGAGAGGGCGGGGGAGAGGTGCACACAACTGCCCCCTCTCTCCTTTCAGGAGAGGAGATGGGGGAGAGGTCAGACAAGATCGCACGATGAAACGCCTTGGCATCTATTACGCAACAGCCTGTTATCGCGACGAGTCAGGGAAATACTATACCAGCAACGGGCTGGGGCGCTACCTGCAGGAGATGCACCGCCTTTTCCCCTTTGAGGTGGTGCTGGCGGCTCCTGTCACCACACAGCCTCTGGCACACCTGCAATATCCCTTGCCTGCGGAGCGTGTGGCAGTGTATGAACTACCCTACTTCGAAACTTTTTTGGGTGCGGTTCAGGTGCGAGGTGAGTTGCGCGGTCGGTTGCGAAAGTTTCTAGACGTCCATCGAGTGGATGCAGTGTGGCTCCGCTATCCGGGAGCATACGCGCCGGTGTTGTGGCGGGAGTGTCGGCGCAGGGGTGTGCCCTGTTTTTTTGAGCTGGTAGGTGATCCTGTGTCTCTTTTGAAAGCGTCGCCGACCGGCTCTCGGCTGAGAAGGTGGGTGCAGGTTCAAGTAGCCTCAATACATGAACGCGCGATGCAGCGTATACTGCAAAACACTCCAGCTATAGCTATTTCGCAGTCGCTGGAAGCAAAGTTTCATGGCCCATGTGTAGACCGCATCGCAGTGAGTACTCTGATCGAATCTGATTTTTACCTGCGCAGAGATACCTGTCTATCTTCACCTCTGCGCGTGCTGTTTGTGGGGGCGTTGAGGCACGAAAAGTCCGTAGATACGCTGATAGAATCGGTCGGTTTGCTGCAAGCAAAAGGATATGAGATAGTGCTGGATATTGTGGGCGATGGCGACCAACGACCGTTTCTGGAAAATTGTGCCAGGCGCTACTTGAACGAAGGCACCTGCCATTTTCACGGTTTTCAGACCGATCCGGCGGTTCTGCATCGTTTTTACAGCACGGCTGACCTGTTTGTGTTGCCGTCGGTATCGGAGGGTTTAGGTAGGGTTGTTCTGGAGGCGATGGCGCGAGGCGTGCCAGTGGTGGCTTCTGCAGTGGGGGGCATTCCCGATCTGGTGCAACATGAGCGCACGGGACTGCTGGTGCCGCCGCGTGAGCCGAAGCATCTGGCTGATGCACTGGAACGTCTGGTGAAAGACGGTGATCTGCGACGTCGAGTGATTGCTGAGGGTTATGCGCTTGCGCAACAACATGCTGCAGAAGCCTTCTTACGCAAGGTGGTGGATTTCATCCGCGAGCAGGTGGGTGTAGACCTGCTGGAGCAAGGAGCGGAGGCTGCTGTATGAGAGTGCTTTTCTGTCAGCCCAGCTCCGCCAAGCCGGCTATCAGCGGTCCGGAGCGTCAGACCGTTCAGATTGGCAGAGCGCTTCAAGCACGTGGACATGAGGTAACCATTGGCGTGATCCTGGTGCATTCATACGAGGATGTACACTCCACTACTCTGGCGCAACATGCTGGGCAGTACGGTATCCCCACGGTTCCGCTCTACTTACCCGAAAAGTATAACCTGCGGCGTTCGGTGCGCCGCTTCGCTACGTTGATAGAGGAGTGGAGACCGGATGTGGTATGCACGGCGGGGTATAAGGCGGATATTCTCGCCGCGTGGTATGGTAAAGTACCTTCTGTGGCAGTCACACGAGGCTGGACGGCAAAAGACGTAAAGGTTCGGTTTTTTCGAGTGGCTGGACAAATATACCCTGCGACGGCATGCTGGAGTAGTAGTGGTATCTCCTCTACAACGTGCGGAAGTGGCTTCACTGAGAGTATCTTTGCAAAGAATATTTTACATCCCCAATGCAATAGACCTCTCTGCTCTTGCAGAGGCGTATTCCCAGCATCATCTGCGAACGCTTCTCGGGCTGGCATATTCTGCGTCTGTCATCGGCTACGTTGGGCGTTTGAGCGTAGAAAAGGGCGGGTGGTTTCTGCTGGAATCTATGCCATCGGTGCTGCAACAAATGAAGGATGTGCTTTTGCTGATGGTAGGCGAGGGCGACCAGCGCGCTGCGTTACAGGCTCAGGCGCAAACGCTGGGGATACAGGAGGCAGTTCTCTTTCTGGGAGAGCGGGCAGATGCGCGGCAGATAATTGGTGCACTGGACCTGCTGGTGCTGCCCTCCCTCACTGAAGGACTACCCAACGTCATCCTCGAAGCCTTCGCTTATAAAACACCCGTAGTCGCGACTGCGGTGGGCGGTGTGCCCGAGCTGGTGAAAGATGGCGAAACGGGCTGGCTGGTTCCGCCGCGCAACCCATACGCGCTGGCGCAAGCCATCGTAGAGGCGCTGTCCAACCCTGAGGAAGCGCGACGCCGTGCCGAAAATGCGTATAGACACCTGCTGCAGCACTTCACGGTGGAGAAGCAGGTGGACGCCTGGGAGCAGGCATTGCACGCAGCGGTGGAGAATTGGAAGAGAAAGAAAAGGCGATGAATTCTCACGCGTATGGTGAGTGCTCTTAGCCTTTTCGCGCTTCTGGTGTGAGGGAGTGGCAAGGGAGGTAGAGGTAGTATGAAAAACTTTTTTAGGCGTTTATGGAACGAGGTGGGCATATATAAAGCACAACATCCGCTTATTCGTGGGATGTGGTTCGCAGGAGGAAGGCAATTCGTAAGGCGTCCCCCTACCGAAGAGGAGCGATTTTTGTTGTCCCTCAGCCTAGTGGGCAAAACGGTCTACGACGTTGGTGCAAACGTGGGAATCATGACGCTATTTTTTGCCAGATCAGTAGGCGATAGTGGTAAGGTTGTTGCTTTCGAGCCGCACCCATACAGTTATCACCGCCTCAACCGTAATCTCAGGGTGAATCGTTTAGCCAACGTAGTCAGCTTGCAATGTGCGGTAGGAGACACTGCAACGACTCTTGATCTCTTCCAGCCATCGAGGCATCTAAGTGCGGCAACTTTTGACCGTGAGAAGGCGGAAAATCTAAAAGAAGGTGCACTCATTGTTCACCATGTAGAGGTCGATTCGCTGGATTCGCTCATTGCGCGGTATCAACTGCCTCTCCCTGACATGGTCAAAGTGGATGTGGAGGGTTTTGAAGTGCATGTCCTGCGCGGCGCACACGAGACCATTCAGCGGTGCTACCCGGATTGGTTTATCGAGATACATCGCAACATTAATGAGGAACCAACTACGCCCCAGATAGTGGAAATGCTAACGACTTACTCCTATCGATTCTACCATGTGGAAACTCAGAGTGTGGTGACGCAGGAAACGGCGAGTAGTATCCGTGGTGGTCACATCTTTGCACAGTTCGAAGGAAAGAGCGGGGCAGTGTAGGTGTTTGTAGTGAAGCACGTGAGTGCTTCCATTCCCCTTCCCTCGTAGGGAAGGGGGTAAGGGGGTTAGGTTAACAAGCATCCACCTCTCCCCCGTCCCCTCCCCTAAGAGGAGAGGGGAGCAGGTGCACTACCGTGCGCCGCTACAAGCGGAGGTAGGTGTTTGTAGTGAAGCACGTGAGTGCTTCCATTCCCCTTCCCTCGTAGGGAAGGGGGTAAGGGGGTTAGGTTAACAAGCATCCACCTCTCCCCCATCCCCTCTCCTAAGAGGAGAGGGGAGCAGGTGCACTACCGTGCGCCTCTACAAGCGGAGGTAGGTGTTTGTGGTGAAGCACGTGAGTGCTTCCATTCCCCTTCCCTCGTAGGGAAGGGGGTAAGGGGGTTAGGTTAACAAGCTTTACCTCTCCCCCTTCCCTCGTAGGGAAGGGGGCAAGGGGGTTAGGTTTCTCATCCTGTCAAGGAGGTATCGTCTTGCGTATTCTAGTCACCGGCGGGGCGGGCTTCATCGGCTCGCACATCGTGGAAAAACTGGTAGGTCTGGGGCACGAGGTCATCGTGCTGGATGACCTCTCCACCGGGCGCGAGGAGAACATCGCGCATCTTCGGGACAGCGTCACTTTCATCAAGGGTTCTATTACTGCTCGCGCGCTGTTGAGCCGGTTGATGGAGGGAGTGCAGGTGGTGTTCCATCAAGCCGCGCTGGGATCGGTGCCGCGCTCGGTGGAGGACCCCGCCACCACGCATGAGGTGAACATCACAGGCACTTTCAACGTGTTGCTGGCAGCGCGGGACGCTGGCGTGAAGCGAGTGGTTTATGCAGCTTCCTCTTCCGCATATGGCGACACGCCCACCCTGCCCAAAGTGGAGACGATGTTGCCTAACCCGCTGTCGCCCTACGCGGTAAGCAAGCTGGTGGGCGAATACTACTGCCAGGTGTTCACGCGCGTGTATGGGTTAGAGACAGTAAGCCTGCGCTACTTCAATGTGTTCGGACCGCGCCAGAACCCGCATTCGCAGTACGCCGCGGTGATACCGAAGTTCATCACCGCAGCGCTGAAGGGCGAGCCGTTGAGCGTGTTCGGTGATGGGGAGCAATCGCGGGACTTCACCTACATCGACAACGTGGTGCAGGCGAACCTGCTGGCGATGGAGTCGCCCCATGCGGTGGGCAAGGTGTATAACGTGGCGTGTGGCGGTCGCTACACGCTGAACGAGCTCATCCGCCAGCTGGAGACGATCTTTGGGCGCAAGCTGGAGGTACAGTATCTGCCTCCGCGCGCGGGCGACGTGAAGCACTCGGAGGCGTCTATCGCCGAGGCACAGAGGGACCTGGGATACCGGGTATTGGTGTCGTTTGAAGAGGGATTGAGGCGCACGGTGGGGTGGTACATGGATAACGGAGAGTAAGGTGCGTGCATTTGTCAAGTCGTTGATAGCATCGTATGTGTATCGTCGGCGTACAACGCTCCTGCAGGCGTTTCGTGGGATTCTTATCCTCATGTACCACGAAGTGGTTGCGAAGAGAGACGAACGCTTTCGCCTGTTTCCGGTGCTGTGCACCACGCCCGAAACCTTCCGCCAACAGATGGAGTGGCTGCAGAAGCATTTTGAAATCATCAGTATATACGAGGCAGAGCAAAGGTTGCGCCAGGGTGCCGCAGCCGACAGCCGAGCGGTGGTCATCACCAGCGACGATGGGTGGACGGGCTTTTATAAAGAGGCGGTGTCTTTGGGGATCGCAGCGACCGTGTATGTCGCTACCTGTGCGCTAAATGGACGACTACCCTGGTACGTTCGATGGCGATTGCTGCTGAAGCATGACCCGTATCTGTTGAAACCTCTGGCACATGAACTGGGAGATTTTGAGCCGTTCCCCGATGCAGATACCGCCATTGACAGGTTGAAGAAGCTGGATATCGCCCGCATCGAAAGGCTGTGGGAGAGTATAGCGAGGGAGTCTGGCTTTCGTGAGGAAAGTTTGCCGGCGGACTGGTTTGTGAACCGAGAGCAAGTACGGCAAGCAGCGTCCAGCGCAATCACGATTGGATCGCATACGGTGAACCATCCGCTACTCACCCACGAGCGTACAGAAGTCGCGCTGGACGAGTCGAGGGAAAGCAAAAAGATGCTGGAGAGCCTGCTCGGACAGCCGGTGAAGCACTTTGCCTACCCAAACGGCGACCACGACGACAGGGTAGCCGCGCTGGTAGCGGAAGCGGGATATGCTACCGCAGTCACCACTCAGCCGGGCTGGAACCTTCCGGGCGAGCACCTTTATCGATTGAAGCGGGTGGACGTGCATGAAGCGGCGTGTGTGGACCATCGTGGGCGTTTCAGTGAGGCGATGTTCGCGCTGTGGATTACCGGCGAATGGACGCGGGTGAAGAGCAAGTTGAGGTTTCTCTGATGACCGCACGCATCGGTTTCGTCCATTTCGGCACATACCCCGACATCCGCGTGGTGAAAATGACCGACACGCTGGCGAAGGCTGGCTTCGAGGTCATCGTGCTGGCGCGCAACATCAAGGGAGTGAACGAGCCGGGCGCGGCGCATCCTTACGCTCATCTGCTGGGGCAGAAGGGCGAGGAGTGGAGGAGCCGACTGCAGGTTCGCCGCATTCTGGACGACACGCCCGAAAGGTGGCGAGGTGCCCTGACACTGCCATACCATGTCAACCCGATATGGCGCAGGGCGATACGCGACCTGGTGGTGAAGGATGGCTGTCAGTTGCTCATCGTGCGGGACATGCCGCTGGTGCTGGCGACGACGGCGGTGGGCAAGCGCACCGGTGTGCCAGTGATTTTCGACATGGCGGAGAACTACCCGGCGGTGATGGCGGTGTGGCGTCGATGGGAAGGGCGCAAACGGGCGGTGGTAAACTTTTTTGCCCGCAATATCGCGCTGGCGCGTTTGGTGGAAAGAGCAAGTGTCCGTGCCGCTGACCAGATATTCGTGGTGGTTCCAGAGCATGTGGAGCGTGTGGTGCGACTGCGCGGTAAAACCAGTGGCATTGAGGTCATCGAGAACACGCCTGTTCTGGAGGAACTAGACGCACTGTATGCCTGTTATTCTCAGCGAACGGAGTGGCAGCCAACGCCGCAGGGTGTAGAAGTGGTGTATGGGGGCAATGTGCACTTCTATCGCGGAATTGATACGCTGATAGAGGCTGCTGTTTTGCTGAAGCAAAGACAGTTACAGAAGATACGCTGGACCGTTGTGGGTACAGGCAAAGTGATGGGCAGGCTGCGGAAGCTGGCAGACGAAAAAGGGGTGGCGGATAGCGTGTGCTTCATGGGCTGGCAGCCTGACCTGATGGCTTTCGTGTATCGGGCGCATGCAGGGTATGATGGTTCACACGCTTCAGAGCATACGCACAACACTATGCCCAATAAACTCTATGACTACATGGCGTTTCACAAACCGGTGCTGGTGTCCGACTGTCGCCCCATGAAACGAGTGGTGGAGGCACACCAGTGCGGTCTCGTGTTTCGCTCGCAGGATGCCGAAGATTTGGCGGAGAAGGTGCTGATGCTGCGTGACCCTGACCTGCGCGCCCAGATGGGCATGAACGGACGCAAGGCGGTGGAGGAACGATATAATTGGGGCGTGGATGGCAAGAGGCTGGTGGAAGTTGTTGAAGCACTTCTTCTCGGAAGCGGGTGATTACATCCAACGGGATGTGATGTCGCTGGTGATAGCATCTTTGGTGTTGCTGGTGCCAGTGTGGTTTACAACACATCCCCCTCTCCTTGATTGGCCCAATCATCTTGCACGGGCGTATATTCTCGCTCGTTATCATGAGGTACCCCAGTTTGAGGAATCCTTCATGTTACGGTTTGACGTACTCCCTAATCTGGCAAGTGATGTTATCGGTATGCTGCTGCTGCGCTACACCTCGTATATCTTTGCAACAAAAATCATCCTGAGCCTAGTTATTATAATCTTCACTGCAGGCTGTTTCTTGGTCAGCACAGGGTTGCACGGGCGTATAGGGGTGTCCACCATCCTTTCATTGTTCTTCGTGTACAATTTTATGTTCTTGTATGGATTCGTGAACTACATGCTGGGCATGGGGTTGTTTCTTGTCACGTATGGTTACTGGCTGCGATGTATAGAAAAGTGGACGATAGGCAGGGCAACAGTGTTGTTACTGCTTGGACTCGCGTGTTATTTTGCCCACCTGAGCTCTTTTGTTTTCCTGGCTATCGCTGTGGTTACCCACACTGCGCTGCAGCTATTCACTCACCAGCGTACAATCTTCAAGGCAGTAACACAAGCCTTCATCCCTTTGGCTTTGCCCATGCTTGCGTTTGCTATTTACCAGCAGAGATATGCAGGGCAGGGTAACAGTTCCAGCCTTCGTTGGGAGGGGCTTTATTCAAAATTGAAGGGTTTTGCTTACCTTTTTTCCAGTTACGACTTCGGGGTAGATTTCCTGTTTGCTGGTCTACTACTTCTTCTTTTCCTTGCTTGTCTGAAGTTTTGTCGTGTCCAATTTAGTATTCCCTCAATAGTGGTTAGTCTCGTACTATTTGCTGTATTCACGTTTGCGCCGGTGGCTGGATTTGTCGGCGTATGGGCAATTGACAGGCGTTTTGTTATCCCCGCGGCGGTTCTTTTTTTGCTTTCTGCAGGCAGTGTCTGCACATACCGCTTCTGTCGTCTTCTGACTTTGCTCGCGCTGATGTTGCTGACTACTAGAGCGGGATGGATATGGAGCCACTGGGCAGCGGTCGATGCGGAAATATCCGCGCAGGTGCAGCTGTTCAGGAAGGTATTTTCTCCAGGAAGCAGAATCTACCCCGTTACCATGTTGGAGACAAGGGACAAGAGGAAATGGGTAACACACATGCCCTTCAGACATACGATATACTATTCCGTCATTGTTTCTCACGCCTTTGTACCCAGCTTGTTTGCTTACTCTGGGCAGCAACCCATCTGGTTCAAGATATCCCATCTTGGCTATCAAGAGCTATACCCGCCTTTTTCTTCCCCTGAGACTGTTTTCAACATCGGCTTTATGAAAAGGCATTACGACTACATATACGGTTACAGACTGAGCAAGGAATACGAGGCGTTCTTGAATAGACATTTTCAGTTGATAGTTAGACAGGGCAACGTCTGGATTTTCAGGACAGGGGAACAATCTCTTTCAACTCCACCACTCCCACGTCCCAGCCCAAACGCGATA